>JANPMG010000028.1:0-88444 GCA_031422675.1 Acidimicrobiia bacterium
CCCTGCGCTGTTCAGCACCCAACCGGCGCTCGCCGCCGACGGCACCCTCACCTTCGCATCCGCGGCTGATGCCAACGGCAGCGCCGTGGTCTCGATCCGAGTCGCCGACGACGGCGGCACTGCCCGGGGCGGCACCGACACCAGCCGGATCCACACCGCCACGGTCAGGGTGAGATACACAAATGACGCACCGGCGTTTACTGTCGGGTCGCCGGTCGTCGTGGACGAGGACGCCGGACCGCAGACGGTCGTCGGTTGGGCGACGGGAATCTCGCCAGGTCCAGTCGACGAAGCGGGCCAGATCGTCACCGTCACCGTCACCAACGACGACCCTGCGCTGTTCAGCACCCAACCGGCGCTCGCCGCCGACGGCACCCTCACCCTCACCCCAGCAGCGAACGCGAACGGTGTCGCGACCGTCTCGATTCGGGCGGTGGACGACGGTGGAGGCACCGACACCAGCCCCGTCCAAACGACCACCATCACCATCGACCCCGTCAACGACGCACCGAACACCGGCCCAGATAGCGCAACAACGAACGAAGACTCTCCTGGCATCACCATCGAAGTGCTCGCCAACGACACCGATGTCGATGGCGATCCGATGGGAGTCGTCGGCGTCGACGCCAGCGCCCTGATAGGCGGCACCCTCTCGGACGACGGTGCCGGCAACGTCACCTATATCCCGGACCCTGACTTCAACGGCACCGAGGTCGTGACGTACGAAATCGGAGACGGCAACGGCGGCAATGCGACAGGAACGCTGACAATCACAGTAGTGCCCGTACCGGATGCACCGGTCGCTGGCGCGGACAGCTACGCGACGCCCGAGGACACGCCCCTCGTAGCCGCGGCGCCCGCAGTTCTCGGCAACGACTACGACGTAGATGGGGACCCGCTGACGCTCGCGACGACACCGGTCAGCGGACCGAACGACGGTTCGGTCGCGCTGGCAGCCGACGGATCGTTCACCTACGTCCCCGATCCCGGCTTCCGTGGTACCGACACCTTCGCCTACCGACTCGATGACGGGACGGGCCGAACCTCCGTCGCCGTCGTTTCGATCACCGTTGACTCTGGCGCGACGACGAGCACTTTGTATTTCGACACGAGCGGTGCCAGTGCAACGAACTACGACATGACTACGACGCCGCCACCGGCCGCCGCACCGGTGCCTGACATCGACGCTGATGGCGACCCGGGCCTGACGGTGAAGAAGTCCAACGGTAACGAAGCCGTCTCGGGCGCGCCCCTGTTCCACGAGTGGACGTACCGCCCGGTGGCACCCATGACTCTCGACGGTCCGGTCAAGGTCGATCTGTGGTCGTCGCTGCGCGACTTCCGGACCGGCCGGGCTGGGCACCCATGGGTCTACCTGTACGACTGCGCCACAGGGGGGAGCGCGTGCGTCAAGATCGCCCAGACCGACGTCCATCTCGACCCGTGGAACACGGGCGCGACGTGGACTAACGACACGTTCACGATCGGCTCCGTCTCGCGCACGATCGCCGCCGGACGCGAACTGACAGTGCGGATCCTGCAGCAACACGAGGACCTGTGGATCGCGACGACGGCGGCCTATCCCTCCGGACTCTCGGTGACCCTGGGCAACCAGGCGCCCGTGCCGGCAGATGACACGTTTACGGTGCTCGAAGACGCAGTCGGAACGCCGGTGGACGTCGTCGCGAACGACACCGACGTGAACCTCGAGCCCACGAGCGTCTCGATCGTCGTGCCACCCGGTTCCGGTACGGCGACAACGCAAACGGACGGGACCGTCGCCTACCTACCCAACGCCGACTGGTCGGGATCCGATTCGTTCGTCTACCGCGTTTGCGACACCGGCGGACTGTGTTCCGACGCGAACAGCACGGTCACCGTGCTGCCCGTCAACGACACACCCAGCTTCATCGGGGGACCGGCGCTCGCCGTGTCCGAAGATTCAGGAACCCAAACGGTGGCGGGATGGGCCACGGGCCTCGTCACCGGACCCGCCGACGAGGCGGGACAGTCGATCGTCTTCACCGCCAACAGCGACAACCCCACACTGTTCAGCTCGGGGCCGGCCGTTGCCTCCGACGGAACCCTCACCTTCACCGCGGTACCCGACGCCTTCGGCAGCGCCACGGTCTCCGTCCGCGCAGTCGACGACGGCGGAACCGCGAACGGCGGCGGCGACACGTCCGCCCCCGCCGTCATCACCATCACCATCACCGCCGTCAACGACGTACCCTCGTTCACGATCGGACCAGACATCACTGTGAACGCGGCCGGAGGCGCTCAGACCATCATCGGTTTGGCCGGCACCATCCTCGCAGGCCCGGCCAACGAAGCAGGCCAATCCGTGACGTTCACTGTCAGCACAGCCGACGGCACCCTCTTCGCCACGCCGCCGACGATCGCCCCCGACGGCACACTCACCTTCACGCCCAGCGGGACGACCGGTACCACCGTCGTGACAGTCGCCATGAGCGACGACGGCGGCACGGCCGGCGGAGGAACCGACACGTCACCGCCGGTCACTTTCACCATCACGCTCACCTGACGCCACAAGCGGATCTCGACCAACGACGCGTCCATGTCAAGCACCACCGGGCTCGATGCCCAACCGACGCCTGAGGTGAGCCGTCACGGCGCTCCGGTTCACACCGAACTCTCGGGCGAGATCGTTCACCGTGTCGCCAGCAGGTAGGCGGCCACCAGCACGTCGGCCTTCTGCCGGTCGGAGTCGATGCGGCAACGGCCGGCGTGACCGTGGGGGAGTCGCCCGTTCGACGGCCGTGGAGGAGTCGGGGGTGGACTGTAGGGGCGCGGGCTTGAAGAATGTCCCAGACGCGCCTGAGTCTCCGGCGGGGCCTTCGAGAGACCCGATCTCGACCGATGTTCCTGCCCGCGTGCAGCACGTCCGACCGTCTTCGGCCCCTGTAGTACAAGGGTTTTCAGTGGTCTCCCTGGGATTGAACGCTGTCCCTCAAGGTCACCAGCACTTCTGCGCAGCATCCGCCGCGCGGCGAGTCCCCTGCGAACCTCGAATCACTCGTCTCACTTCGAGGCTTCTCCGGGAGCCGGATTGCGGAGTGCTGCCGGGTTACTGCTCCGGGAGTTTGAGGGTTCCGAGCGGACACTGGCTCAGGTCCATCGATTCGTGGAGCTTGGCCGCCGCCGATGCGCCCGACACCGTTCCAGTCAACCCGGCCTGGTGACACGAGTTGTTCATGTCGAAGATCGGGGTCGATTGGATGCAGGGGTGGACCGGACCGTGGATGTCGCCGCGGTACTCGAGGTCGTCGACGACCCAGAGGTGCAACATGTAGTAGTTCTGCAGGTGCACGTTCACGCCGCCCGCGTTGGTACAGGCGCTGTCGCTGCCGTTGATACCGATCGCCAGGGCCTGGGTCTTGTTCAGACACAGCGCCGGATGGTGATGCCAGCGGTCGTTCGTGCCGGCGAAGCCCGCCGGCGGGAGACCCGTGTTGGTGCGCACGTAGTACGAGAGACCGACGAGCTTCGAGTTCGATGTGTTGCCGCCGTACTGGAGGAACTCGGGCTGGGCCGGGTCAAAGACGTCGTCGATGATGCTGTTCGGAATAATCGGGTCCAACGGATTGAAGCTCGGATCGACGAGCAGCTCCGGACTGACGGTCCCGAGGCCGGTGTGCGTGCCCATCCCCGGGATGTAGCTGAAGGTCGTTCGGAATCCGGAACCGAGAGCGTCACCGAGGGTCGGGAACTGCTTGGCGTAGGCCTTCGCCGCGTCGAACTGCTTCGCGTTGGCCTTGCAGGTCTCGTAATCGAGCGACGCCCGGGGGATGCTGACGTACCAGTCCACCGAGCCCATGCCCGGCCCCGTGACCGAGTTCGGTGCCACCGGGTTGCAGAACCACGGCACCGGCGCCCCGGTGTTCGCGGCGTCGTTGGCCTGGAGGTAGTAGCAGCCGGTGGACACCAACGCGACGGCCACGACCACAGCCGAGAACAGAGAACGACGAAGAGCCCGCATGATTTCCCCCCAAAGGTTTCCGGGGACGGTACCACTCGCCTCCCCACCTGACACCCGATGCGCCTCCAGACCGGCAGGGGGAAACCGAACCGACCGATACCCGGGCCCGATCACCCCGCCGGTGGGTCGAGTCCGATCATGCTCCGGAACTCCGCCGTGGTGTTCGTGACCGGGAACGGCTCGTCCGGGACCGGCACCCCCAACGCCACACAGATCGGGTCCCACCCGTCACTCGGGGTCCATTCGACCAACCGCGCCGGCGCCACCTCGGCGCGCACCGCCGCGTTGTGCGCTTCGTAGGCGGCGATCATCACGTCCTTGTTCTCGAAGTCGTCACTGAACCGATCGTGCAATGCGCGTTTCACGGCCTCCATCCACGGCGCCAGCTCCGGAGGCACGCGATCGAACGAGAGGAAGATCGTGTTCGACGCGCTCGTGTACCAACCCTCGGCGTCGCGCGTCGAGAGGAGGACCGGCGCATCCGGATTCGCGGCTGCGATCTCCCGCCAGAACAGCGAACCGGGAAAGTCCACCATGGCGGAGAAGTCCGCCAGCAACGCCGACCAGTCGGTGGGCTCGCCGTCGATCGCGGCGGTGAATCCGGCGACCTGGTCCGGGCGATCGAACATCTCCATCATGTGGTGGCAGGTACCGCCGCACAGCTGCTCGAGCGCGATCTTCAGTGAGTGGGTCCCCGTTCGGCCCACACCCGCTCCGACGATCTGCAATGCCATTGAGTGCCCTCCGTTCGCTGGTGAAACGCCCGAAGCTAGCGGTCCGACGGGTGCGACGGGTCCGACGGATCCGACGCGAACGCGGTGATAATGGCCGCCGCGAATCGGTCGACGTCACCGGCGCACGCCCGCAACTCGTCCGGTCCGAGCAGCGTCACGATTCCGGCTTCCGTGACCCCGACGACGCACGGCAACGCATCGCCAGTTGCGACCGAGACATCGGCGGTGCGCTCATTGCGATGGACGACGTCGAACGGAATGCCGAGCCGAGCGCGCAGCTCGTCGAATGCCGGCTTGCGTCGAAGCGGGCCGTGGGTGATGTCGCACAGCGAACATTCGAGCCGGCCGAGCAGGTGCCCGACGAAGTAGGTCACCTCACCGACCGGCCCCCCGTCGGCGTCGTACACGCCGATCAGTCTCGTCACGGCCGGGGAATCAGGCACGCACCGACACCCGCATCGGCACTCCCCCCGCAGGCCGGTTGACCACCATCCCGACGGGCTTGGGGGCCGCGGACGCGAGCGGGGTGACGTCGAGACGCTGCGCGAGGCGCGCAATGATCAGCGTCAACTCCATCTGGGCCAACGCGAAGCCGATGCAGTTGCGGGCACCGCCTCCAAACGGCACCCAAGCATGATCCGCAACTCGCTTTTGCTCCGGCGTCAGATCGAGGAAGCGGTCGGGATCGAACCGCAGCGGGTCGGCCCACGCGTCGGGATCGCGTCCGGCGAGATGCGCCGACCACAAGATGAGCGTTCCCTTCGGAATCGTGTGACCGCCGATGGTGACGTCGACGGCGGCCTCCCGAGGCGATACGACCCCCGCGGGATGCAAACGGAGGGTCTCGCGCATCACCCGATCTGCGACATCCAACCGCGCCAGCACGGAATGATCGACGGGGGTGTCCGATCCGACCGGACCGAAGACCGCGTCGGCCTCGGCCCGCAGCTCCGCCCACACCGACGGCATCAATGCCGCGCACCAGGTCATCCACGCCAGGGATGCGGCGGTGGTGTCGTACCCGGCGCCGATCAGCGTGGCCATCTGGTCGCGGATCTCGGCATCGGACATCGTTGCGTCGTGGACGAGGGACGAAATCGTGTCGACCGCGCCCGCATCGGGATGCGCGCGCCGATGGGCGATCTCGGTGTCGAGGATCGCGTCGAGCGCCGTGCGGTCGGCGCGCACCCGGGCCCGCGTCGTGAACGGAATCGGATGCGGGAACTGCCGGATCGCCGGCGATTCGAGGTAGTCCTGCGGACCTTGGAACAGATCACCGATCTCTGCGGCGCGTGCCGCGAGCCGTTCGCCAAACAGTGAACGCACCACGACCTCGAGCACGATCCGGCGACCGACGGGATAAAGGTCGACGATTCGAGGTTCACCGGCGAGATCCGTCGCCAAGTCCGCGCCGAGCCGATCAACTGCGGCGTCGGTTCGCTCCAGGATCGTCGGCACCCATGCGTGCAGCCGACGGATCGCGAACGCGGTCTGCACCGACGCGCGGCGTCGCTTGTGATCCGGTCCATCGGACACGATCATCGACCCGGGACCGACCACGAAGCCGAGCAGATTGAACTTGTGACCCCACCGAAACGAATCGTTGGGGTGGGCGAAGAGCTCGTCCAGCATCGAGGGAGCGCCGACGACGACCACCCGCATCGGTCCGGCGCCCAGCCGAGAGATCGGGCCGTAGCACTCGCGCAGTTCGTCCAGTACCGGCTGCGGATCGCGCAATATCCGGCGCATGAACCCGAGTTGCGACAACCCGCGCGGTCCCGGAATTGCCGCCATGGTCATGCCCTCTCGCCGTGGATGACGTCACGGTAGGCCGCCCGGATCGGGCGACCGGCACGCGGCGGGTTCCTCCCTCAGACCGGCCGGCCCTGAAAGTCGTTGATCAGGGACACCTGCACCCGCGAGCCGTCAGCCCGAGCGGCACCGAACTCCGCTCGCTTCTGCGCGTAGTAGGCCGCTCGGAGGTCGCCTTCTCGGAGTGCGTTGTACGTGGGGTAGAGCGCGCGTCGATCCCGATCCGACCGGTTCGGACCGCTGCGGTGCGGCGTACGTGAGTGGAACCACAGGGTGGACCCGGCGGGCGCGTCGACCGGAATCCACTCCAACTCGGCGACGACATCCGGACGGATACACCCGTCGTGGTCCATCGGCAGCACGGCATCGAATGCACCCGAGACCAGCTCCAATCCGCCGTTCGCCGCGTCGGCGTCATCCACTGCGACCATGCACGAGATGTGGGTTTCGACGAATCGGTACGCCGGCGCGTCCTGATGTGGCGCATACCCGGCGCCCCCGGCGGCCTTGTAGTTGATCTTCTCCTTGTACAAGACCGCGGGTTCGCCGAGCAGCGCGCCCGCCGCCGCGACCATCGGCCCGCCAGACAGCAGACTCCGCAATCCCGAGTGGAACGGCACGAAGTTCTCGGTCCGACACAGCCGCGGCCCGGCGTCGGTCTGTTCTCGATAGTGCAGCCACTCGCCGTCATCGGGCCAGGCCATCACCTCGTCCACCCACGACGCCAGCGTGACGGCGGCGGGGGGATCCAGGGTCTCGGTGAGCACCCAGCCCCGCGCTTCGAACCACGAGATCGCGTCCGCATCGAGGACGCGGAACGTCGGGAACTCCATCAACCCGAGGCTACGGAGCCGTGGCGACCAAACCAAGCCCGTCGCACCACGCCCATCGCCACCACCGCGCTTGGTACTTGAGCCACGGCGGCGACGTCTCAGCCAACAAACGCGGCCGTGGCGACGCGAGCGGGCGGGCGATCTACTCGGGCCGCGAGCGAGCGACTTCCTAGACTCGGCGGCTTGATCGGCGTCGTCGACTATCGAGCAGGCAACGCGCCGAGTGTGATGTTCGCGCTGGCGAGACTCGGGCTCGATGCCACCCTGGTCTCGCGACCCGAGGACCTGGCCGCGGTCGATCGCGTCATCCTCCCGGGCGTTGGCGCGGCGGCCGCAACGGTGGCATCGCTCGAGTCCGGCGGCCTCGTACCGGCGCTGCGGGCTCGCGTGCTGGAGGATCAGGTCCCCTTCCTCGGTATCTGCATCGGCCTCCAGGTGATCTTCGAACGGAGTGAAGAGGGGCCCGCCGAATGCCTCGGCTGGCTTCCGGGGGTCGTCCGACGATTCCCCGATTCGGACCGGGTCCCCCAGATCGGCTGGAACCGGGTGGACCCCACCCGTGCGCACCCGTTGACGAACGGCCTGCCCGCCGACCCGTACTGCTACTTCGTCAACAGCTACTACGCCGTGCCCGCAGACTCCCACGCCGTCCTCGGCACCACCGACTACAGCACCACCTTCTGCTCCATGGTCGCCGCCGGCAACATCGCCGCCACGCAGTTCCACGCGGAGAAGAGCGGCGAAGTGGGTTTGGCGCTGCTCGCCAACTTCGCCGGATGGGACGGGACGGAATGTTGACGAAGCGATTGATCGCCTGCTTCGACGTGATCGACGGCCGGGTCACGAAGGCGCAGCAATTCCAGCACAACATCGACGTCGCGCCCGCCGCGGAACTCGCGCAGCGCCTGTACGCGGACCAGATCGACGAGATCGTCTTCTACGACATCACGGCCAGTTCCCAACAACGCCAGATCGATCTCGAGACCGTCCGCGCGGTGGCCGAGCACGTCTTCGTGCCCTTCACCGTCGGCGGCGGTATCCGTGATCTCGACGACATGTTCCTCGTGCTCAAAGCCGGCGCCGAGAAGATCAGCATCGACTCGATGGCGGTTCGCAATCCCGAGATCATCCGCGCCGGCGCCGAAGCCTTCGGAAATCAATGCATCGTGCTGTCCACCCAGGTCAAACGCGTGGGAGTCAGCGAGGCGTTTCCCAGCGGCTACGAGGTCTTCATCGACGGCGCCCGAACCGCCACCGGTCTCGACGCGGTGGCATGGGTGAAGCGCGCAGCGGATCTCGGTGCCGGTGAGATCGTCGTGAACAGCATCGACTGCGACGGCACCGCCGCGGGTTACGACCTCGACATCACACGTGCGGTCGCCGATGCAGTGGTGGTGCCGGTGATCGCATCCGGGGGTGCCGGAACGGTCGACCACATTGCCGACGGGCTCACCGGTGGTGGAGCGAGCGCGGCCATCATCAGTTCGATTCTCTACTCACCGCGGTTCGAGCGAAATGTCGGCGTCGCGGAACTGAAACACGGCCTGGCCGAGCGCGGCGTGCACATGCGCCCCTGGATCGCGCCGACCTGATCACCGGCAGGTGATGCGCAGATCCGGCGCCGGTCAGCCGACCGCGCGCTCGGTGGGCTCCCACTCGATGAGGTCCGCGTCGGACCACAACCGTTCGAGGGCGTAGAAGTCCCGGGTCTCGGTGAGGAAGACGTGCACCACCAACAGGCCGTAATCCATCAAGACCCACGTCGCGTCCTTGAGACCCTCGATGCGAAGGGGCGCGATGTCGGCTTCGATCTTCAGCGTCAGCTCGACCTCGTCACAGATGGCTCGGACCTGTCGGGTGTTGGCGCCCGATGCGATCACGAACGCCTCGGTGATGCCGATGATGTCCCCCACGTCGAGGATCAGCACGTCGGTCGCGATCTTCTCCGCGGCGGCCCGGGCCGCGGCAATGGCCATGTCCGTTGCGTTCAACTGTTTCCTTCCGGTGCGCCGTACTGCGGACAATCGGCGCCGACCACGATGGTGACGTCCGAGATACCGAGATCCTTCCGAGCCTTACGCAGCGATCCACATCCCATCGCATCGAGCAGCCGTTGCGCACTGTCACGCCACTCGTCCTGGTAGTACACGATCTCGGTGGAGTTCTGGCCGAAGCCGCGCACGTTTTCGGTGAGGGTGATCTTTCCGCCCGCCGGGACGACCTTTTCGGCGACGGCCTGCGCCACCCCGAGGAAGCCGGTGCCGTTCAACACCTCGACCCGAGGGCGGCCCTGACCGGTTCCGAGACGCTCCCGCGGAAATGCTCGCTGCACGTAGGCGACGACATCCGCCTCACGAACCGCGAATCGTTCGCCACCGGTGATCGCGATGGAATCGACGGGCAGCGTGTCGAGCCGGTGATCGGGCGCGGCGGCGGCAGCAATCAACGCTTCGAGATTGGTCTGGAGACCGGCGGTTCGGCGGGCGATCTCGGGATCCCTCAGGCGGTCCAACCACGCCTCGATGACCGTGCCTGCCGTCACCAGCCGATCCAGTTCGTTGACCGACTGCGGCCCCACCAGCAGCTCGGTCGCCTGGGCCGACGACAGGTCCTGCTCGCCCACCGGGTAGCTCACCGGCGGAAGGAGGATCTCGACTTCGCCGGCAAGGGTCACCGGGATCGGTGCGGCCGGGCCCAGAATCGCGGTCAGTCCGGCATCGTCGAGGACGACCGTGTGACCGATGCCGATGCCGACCACGTTCTCGACGCCCGTTGCCAGCCGGGCGCCACCGTCATCGACCGGTATCGCGCCGAGCGTCGCGACACCGAGCGCGGGCACGTCGAGTTGGGTGGCCACCGGGATGAGCAGGGCGGATCCCGTGGCGCGGTCGGCGCCGAGCAGGACGATGAGATCGTTGCCTACCTGCGGGCGGTGATGGACGAGCAGCAATGTTCCGGGCGCGGGGGTACCGCTGCTGCGGGCGGGAGGGCGGCGGGTTTCGGGCTCCTCGTTCGCGGCCCGCACGATCACGCCGATCGCGACGAGGATCGCAAGCGCGCCGGCGATCGCCGGCATCGTCCGGGCCCAGAACCGCGACGACGAACCCACCGTTCGGTTCGGGTTCGGGTTCGGCCGGGCGCTCGTTCGCTTCGGCTTCGGGTTCGGCCGGGGGCGGGTGCGGCGCGAACGGCGGGCGACGGAGTCGGGCGGTTCCGTTTCCGTTTCCGTTTCCGGCTCAGACTCAGGCTCCGGCTCCGGCGCCGGTTCCTCCTCAACCGCCGGCTCCTCGAGCACAAGCTCCTCGACCACCCGCTCCTCGACGACGAGTTCACCGGTCGGCGGGTCCGCCTCGACCGCAGGTTCGGGCCGGGCGTTCATCCGCTTCGTGCGGCGGCGGGCGTTCCGGCGCGCGCGGCGGCGGGCGAACCAGGACTTCTGGCGCCGACGCTGCGCTCGCGTGGGTACGGGCGCCGCGCCGTCGGCGGGCTGCTCCGTCATGGGCTCGCAGTGTAGAGGTCGTGCACACGGATGAACCGCACCACCTCGGGCGGGATCAACCCGTCCACCGGCTCGCCGCGTGCGAGTCGCGACCGCAGATCGGATGAGGAAATATCGAGGCGTGGGATGGGAACCCGCACGAAGCGCCAGTCCGGACCCGGCGGCACGGCGTGCTCCCCCGCCCGCTCCACCACCACGATCGTGGCCAGGTGACGGGTCTCCTCGAGTCGCCGCCACGTCGGCATGTTCGCGACCGCGTCGGCACCGAGAATCAGGAACAGCTCGACGCCCGGTCCGGCCAGGTCCTCGAGCGTGTCCGCGGTGACCGACGGGCCATCTCGTTCCACCTCGACGCGGGAGACGTCGACGCCGTCCACCGATCCAACGGCGAGTTCGCACATTTCGGCCCGCCGGTCCTTGGCGGCCACGACCGTGCCGGACTTCTGCCACGGATCGCCCGCCGGAACGAGCACCACCCGATCGAGTCCGAGCGCGCGACCGACTTCCGCCGCGACGAAGACGTGTGCGGCGTGGATCGGGTCGAACGTTCCTCCGTAGACCCCGAGCCGCATCGGCCGAAGTCTAGGAAGCAGGCCGGCGACGGTTGAGACCCCTCACCCGGCCGAGTCCTATGGTTCACCCGGTGTCGAGTTGTCTTGCCCTCATCCGAGTGCGCGTCCCCGATCGTCCGGGCGCGCTCGGATTGGTGGCATCGCGCATCGGTGCACTCAAGGGCGACATCGTCGGCATCGAGGTGCTCAGCCGTCACGACGGAGTCGCCGTCGACGAACTCGCGGTGGTCCTCCCCCACGCCGACCTCATCGCCGCGGTCACCCGGGAGATCAACGAGGTGGACGGGGCCGACACCGAAGCCGTCAGCATCGTCGATGCGCTCCCCGAGCCGCGGCTCGACGCGGTGCGCTCGGCGATCTCGCTGGCTCGGGCGGCGCCGACCGGTGCGCTGATGGAGACGCTGACGATCGAGGTCGCAACATCCGTGCGCGCCGACTGGTGCGCGGTCATCGACCCGTCCATCATCGACCCCGGCATCATCGCGTCGACGCCCGGGTGCCCGGCCGACCCCGACGCCCGGGCGACGCATGCAGTCCCGATCGGCGAGAGTGGGCTGCGACTCGCGGTCGGACGGACCGAGGCATTTCGAGTGGGCGAGATCGACGTGATCCTCGCCTGGTGCGAGTACGCCACCACCCTCGCGAAATCGATGCCGGACCGAGACTGATTTCCTGCCTCATCGAACCCGTGCCGCCTACGCGTCGATGACCGCCGAGACGAAACGTTCGAGCTGGCGCAGGTTGCGACACTCATAGACCCCGTCGCAGTGCATGCCGTACTCCGAGACCACGGAATCGCCCGTGTCCCAGTACCCGCGCGGCTCGGGGTTCAGCCAGTACAGCCGACGCGCCTTCTGACGCATCTCCTTCAGCACCCAGTGCTGGGTGGCGTGATAGTTGTTGCGAGCGTCGCCGAGCAGGATGATCGACGTCTTCTGGGTGATCTCGGCGAGGTGTCGATCGTGGAACACCTCGAAGGCGTGGCCGTAGTCCGAGTGGCCGTCGACCCACACGACGTCGGCCTCGGTGTTCACGCGATGAACGGCTTCGGAGATCTCGTTCGACTCCTCGAAGAACCGGGTGACTTCGTCGATCCCGTCGATGAACACCCAGGACCGAACCTTCGAGAACTGTCCGGCCATCGCGTAGACGAACTGGAGGGTAAATCGGGCGAAGCTCGCCACCGATCCGGAGATATCCGCGACCACCATGATCTCGGGCTTGGACGGCCGCGGATTCTTGAACTTGGGCTCCGCCGGCACGCCTCCGTACGAGAGTGAGTGACGCACGGTGGCCCGGAAGTCCAGCTGACCTCGATTGCGCCGCTTCCGCCGCTGCGCGAGCCGAGCGGCGAGCGCGCGAGTCAACGGCTCGATGGCGCGTTGGAGCTGTTGCATCTCCTCGCGGGACGCGTGCATGAAATCGACGTCTTCGGGGAGGGGCTTGCGCAAGGTGCGGGCCATTGCTTCGACCCCGCGATCGGCCACCAACCGGCGGCGAATCTCGGCTTCGACCATCTCGCGAAACTCTTTGAGCCGCTGCTGGAACTCCTCGCGCTCGAAGCGCGCCGCTAGGTCGTCGGCCGGTTCGTCGGGCGCGTCACCGTCGGGGCCGGGGGGCTGCCCACGCTCCATCATCCGTTGCGCGAGGCCGTCGTAATCGAGCTGACGGAGCGTGCGGTAGAGGTAATACGTGCCACCGACCGGACGGCCGGGCTCCATCCCGGCGAAGCGGGCCACCGCCGCCTGCGCGAGTTGGCGCAGTTGTTCCCGATCCATCGACATGAGGGCCGAGAGCAACATCTCGGCCAACTCTTCGTTGCTCAGACCTTCACCCGAGCCACCGCTGCCCTGCTGGCCCGGGATCCCTCCGGACTCCTCCCCTTCGCCCGGCTCTTCGCTGCTGCCGTCGCCCCCGTCGGCGCCGATCCCACCCGAGTACAGGGCGAAGTAGACGTCGAAGACGGTGTCAAACGCGCGCCGGTGCCGAAAATGTTTCACCAGCGTGGCGGCCAGGACTTCGCGGAACGCGGCCCGATCGGTGAGGGGGATGTGCTCGACCCCCCGCATGGCGTCGAGGTTCTCGGTCATCGACACCGGCAGACCGGCGGCGCGCAGTTCGTGCACGAACCCCTGCAGAACGTCGAGCATCACCCCGGACCCGACCCCGGAGGGAACCTCGATCTGATTCCTGGTCATCGCGTCCGCCAACTTCGCAAAGTGCACGTCGTTCCACTCACCCGCCGGGGGTACCAGCCGCGCGGGCCGCGCCGGCCTCTCGGGCCTCGCTCACAGCCCGCGACCGGTGGGGCCGGACGAGTCGACGAGTTCCTTGCGCGCCTTTGCGATGTCGGTCTGGTACTTGAGCAACACGTGGAGCGTGTCGCCGATCACCTGCGGGTCGATGGACTTGTGACCGAGGAACAACAACGTGCGGGCCCAGTCGATCGTCTCCGAGATCGACGGTGCCTTCTTGATGTCCAGGGCGCGGATCGAGCGGACGACCTGCGCGATCTGCTCCGCCAACTCGTCGTCGATCTCGGGCACCCGAACCCGCACGATCTCCTTCTCGCGTTCGAGCTCGGGGTAATCGATGTGCAGGTACAGGCAGCGACGCTTCAACGCTTCGGACAACTCACGCGTGTTGTTCGATGTGAGGAGCACGATCGGGCGCTGTTTGCCGACGATCGTGCCCAGTTCGGGAATCGAGACCTGGAAATCGGAGAGCACTTCGAGCAGCAAGGCCTCGGTCTCGATCTCGACTCGGTCCACCTCGTCGATCAGCAACACGATCGGCTCGTCGGAACGGATCGCCTCAAGCAGCGGCCGGGTGAGCAGGAAGGATTCGGAGAAGATGTCGGACTCGACCGCCGCCCAGTCCGCCTCGTGCTCGCGGTCGGCCTGGATCCGCAGGAGCTGCTTCTTGTAGTTCCACTCGTAGAGCGCCTTCGACTCGTCGAGGCCCTCGTAACACTGCAAGCGGATCAGCCGCGATCCGGTGATCTCCGCGATCGCTTTGGCGAGTTCGGTCTTGCCGACGCCGGCCGGGCCCTCCACGAGCACCGGCTTCTCCAACCGGTCGGCCAGATACACGACGCCGGCGATACCGGTGTCGGCCAGATAATCGACGGCACGCAGCCGCTCGATCGCATCATCGACCGACGAGAAACGCTCTGCCACTATGGCCTCACTTGTCCGTGTCCCCAGACCACGTACTTCGCGGTCGTCAGTTGTTGCAGCCCCATCGGTCCACGGGCGTGGAGTTTCTGGGTCGAGATCCCGATTTCCGCGCCGAAGCCGAACTCTTCGCCGTCGGTGAAGCGGGTCGACGCGTTCACCACCACGGCGGCGGCATCGACCTCGCGCGTGAACCGCCGGGCGGCGTCGAGGTCGGCGGTGAGGATGGCTTCGGTGTGGCCGCTGGTGAAGCGGTTGATGTGTTCGATCGCGTCGTCGAGCGACGACACGGTGCCGACGCTCAGCTTCAGCGCCAGGAACTCGCGGCCGAAGTCTTCATCCGAGGCCGGGCCCATCGCCGGCACCCGGGCGCGCGACCGTTCGTCGCCGACGAGCTCGACGCCCTCGGCCTCGAGCGCCGCGGCCACTCGCGGGAGGAACGTGTCGGCGACGGATTCGTGGACCAACAGCGTCTCGGCCGCGTTACAGACCCCCGGACGCTGGGTCTTCGCGTTCACCACGATGTCGATGGCGCGGTCCAGATCGGCCGACGCGTCCACGTAGATCTGACAGTTGCCGTCACCGTCGATGATGACGGGAACCGTTGCGTTCGCGCGGATACTCGCGATCAGCGCCGGACCACCGCGAGGAATCAGACAGTCGACGAAGTCGGTCAACTGCATCACCTTGATCGCGACGTCGTACGACGGATCCTCCACCAGGATCAGTGCATCTTCGGGCAGACCGGCTTTCCCGAACCCCGACCGCAACGCGGCGGCGATCGCGATGTTGGATCGCAGCGCGGTGCCACTCCCCCGCAACAACGCCGCGTTGCCGGCCTTCAGGCACAGCCCGGCGGCATCCGAGGTGACGTTGGGACGGTTCTCATAAATGATCGCCACCACACCGAGCGGTACGCGCACCTGTTGGATCTCGAGCCCGTTGGGCCGCACCCACCCCGAGATGATCTCGCCGACCGGGTCCGGGAGCGAGGCCACGTTGCGCAAGCCCGCGGCCATGGCCTCGATCCGGGCGGGGGTCAGCCGGAGCCGGTCCAGGGGTCCGGCTTCCATGCCGTCGGCGGTGGCGGCGTCCAGATCGGCGGCGTTGGCGTCGAGGATCTCGGCGGCGTGTTCGACGAGAACGTCCGCCGCGGTCCGGAGTGCATTGTCCTTGGCTTCCGTCCCGGCTTTCGCCACTGCGCGTGACGCAATCCGGGCGCGCCGACCCAGCTCGAGGACTTCATCCGACATCGTTGGATCATAACGACACCCCTCCCACACCCGTCCGAGAGAAACGCCATCCCACCCTCCCCCCACCTCCCCCAACTCGCACCGAAAGCGCAAGCCTGGGCTTGCGTTTCACGCGTCGGTTCGGGTTGTCGCGGCCCGCGCCGACCCCCGAGCCGGGGCCCAAGCGGCCTGCGCCGCCAGGCGCGAGAGCGGAAACCCGAAGGCGAGGGACGACCACCACCGTGCCAGTCCGCGCGGTCCCCCGAGCCGGGGCCCGAGCGGCCTGCGCCGCCAGGCGCAAGAGCGGAAATTTGGAGAGGGCCGCCGGATTGCTCCGACGGCCCTCATCCCCTCGTCTGCCGTGGGCCCCGGTCAGCGACCCGGGCCCTCCCCCCGTACCGGCAGGCGAGCGACGGGCTCAGTGTGACCCGCGACACAGGATGATTGCAAGCTCCGCCCGGAATTCATTTCGGGTGAAACTCTTCCCAGACGCTGTCCGCAGACGCCGGTCCCGGCGCTTATCCCGGGAGGACGACGAGGTCGTCCCGATGGACGACCTCGGCGGGCACGCCTTCGGGCAGCTCGCCGGTGCGCTTCCCCGCGATCGTGCGGATCGTGGCGGCGTCCGCGCGCACGAGCCCCTTGGCGAACACCTGCCCGGCTTCGTCGACGATCTCGACCGCGGACTCCGCCTCGAACCGACCGACGACGTCACGCACCCCGGCGGCGAGCAGCGAACGACCCTGCGTCATCAGCGCGGTGCGAGCGCCCGCGTCCACGACGATGCGACCGGCCGCGCCGATGGCGAACGCAATCCAGAGTTTGCGCCGGGCGAGGCGCTCCGCGTGGGGCTGGATCACCGTGCCGACGGCACGGCCGGCGATCGCGTCGGCGATCACACCGGGCGCGTCGGCGGCGGCGATCACCGACCGCACACCCGACCACGATGCGATCCGCGCCGCCGACAACTTCGTGGCCATGCCGCCACTCCCCCGCGCCGAACCCGCGCCACCGACCATCGCTTCGAGGGCCGCGTCCACCGCGGTGATCTCCTCGATCAGCGAGGCGCTGGCATCGAGCCGCGGATCGGCGGTGAAGAGCCCTTCGGTGTCGGTGAGCATGACGAGCACGTCGGCGTCGATCAGGTTCGCCACGAGCGCGGCGATTCGATCGTTGTCGCCGAACCGGACTTCGTCGTCGGCGACGGTGTCGTTCTCGTTCACGACCGGCACGACCCCGAGATCGAGCAGGCGGGCGAAGGTCTCCTGCGCGTGGAGATACTGGGTGCGATGCAGAAAGTCATAGGGGGTCAGCAACACTTGACCGGCCACCACCGCGTGCGTCGCGAGCTGGGCGTTGATGCGGGCCATCAGGCGGGGTTGACCGACCGCGGCGATCGCCTGGAGGGTCCCGATATCGGTGGGGCGGGCGCGGAGACCGAGCGCGGGCATGCCGGCGGCGATCGCACCCGAACAGACGAGCGTCACCGTGTGTCCGGCGTCTCGGGCCCGCACGACCTCTTCGCAAAGCTTCGCGAGCGCCACCTCGTCGAGTTCGCCGATGGCGTTCGTGATCGAGGACGTCCCGATCTTCACCACCGCGCGCATCAGAGTCCCTCGACGTATTCGAGTTCGACGTCGCCGATCCGCACCACATCACCGTCCCGGGCGCCGGCCCGGGCGAGCGCCTTTTCCACCCCCATCTTGCGGAAGCGCTGGTGGATGTATTCGAGTGCTTCGGTGTTGGTGAGATCGGCCATGGCCACGACGCGCTCGGCCGACCGACCCTCGAGTCGGTACGCGCCGTCGGGATCGCGCGACACCGAGAAGCCTTCTTCGTCGGGCCGGTGGACCACGTAACTCTCCGAGACCGGCTCTTCTTCGCGCGCACCGTCGATCAGGGTCCCCAGCCGGCCGAGAAACTCGTCGAGTCCGGAATGGGTGACCGCGGAAATGGCGGGGTACTCGGTCTCGAAGACCGCGACATCGGACTTCGTCCCGATCGTGATTCGAGGCCGGGTCAACAACTCGGGCCGGTACCGTCCCAGCTCGTCGAGCAGGATCCGCTCCTGATCTTCGGGCGGGCGGCCATCCATCGGCGCGAGGTCCAGCAACACGATGAGCACCCGCGTGCGTTCCACGTGGCGTAGGAACCGGTGACCGAGCCCGCGGCCCTCGGCCGCACCCTCGATCAGCCCGGGGATGTCGGCGAGCACAAACTCGTGGTCCTGGAATCGGACGACACCGAGGTTGGGAACGAGCGTGGTGAACGGGTAGTTGGCGATCTTCGGTTTCGCCGCGCTGACCGACGCGATCAGCGTCGATTTCCCCGCGTTCGGAAACGCGACCAACGCGGCATCGGCCATCAGCCGCAGTTCGAGCTCGACCCAGCGCTCCTCGCCGTATTCGCCCTGCTCGGCGAAGGTTGGCGCGCGCCGCGCGTTGGAGAGGAAGCGGGTGTTGCCCCGGCCGCCCCGCCCACCCCGAGCGGCCAACCACCGATCGCCGTGGTTGATCAGGTCCGCGAGGACGTCGCCGGATCCATGGGTCCGGATCGTGGTGCCTTCGGGGACGTAGACCGTGAGGTCGCTCCCCGCGGCGCCGTGGCGTTGGTTGCCGGAACCGTGCGTGCCCGACGGCGCTCGGCGATGCGGGTGATCGCGAAACGACAGCAGCGACGCGACGTTGCGATCGGCCTGGAGCCAGATGTCACCACCGGATCCACCGTCTCCGCCGTCGGGTCCGCCCTTCGGAGTATGGGACTCGCGCCGGAAGGAGATACACCCCGCGCCACCGTCGCCACCGCGGACGTTCAGCTGCGCTTCGTCGACGAAGTTCGACACGCCCTATCGTCCGTCCGCTCGCCGGCAGGCTGTGCGCCCGAAGTTGGTGGGGCTCGTGCTCAGCCCGGCAGGATGTCGACGAGCTTGCGACCGCGCCGGTGACCGAACTTCACCACACCGTCGGCCGTGGCGAAAAGTGTGTCGTCGCCACCGCGACCGACGTTCTCGCCGGGATGGAACTTGGTCCCGCGCTGGCGCACGATGATCGTGCCGGCGGTGACTTCGGTTCCGCTGTAGACCTTCACGCCCAAGCGCTGCGCGGCGGAATCGCGACCGTTGCGGGAGGAGGCTGCACCCTTCTTCTTCGACATGGTTCAGCCCTTCGTAATCGCGGTGATCTCGATAGTCGTGTAGTGCTGCCGGTGCCCCCAACGCTTGCGGTTGTTGGACTTCGGCTTGTAGACGAACCCGTCGATCTTCGGACCCTTCGCCGCGCCGACGACCTTGGCGGTCACCGACGCCGATCCGAGTTCGTTGGGCGTGGCCAGGACCGTTGCTCCGTCCACGACGAGGACGGGACGCATCGAGACCTCGCCCTCATCGACTCCGAGCCGCTCGACATCGAGCTGCTGGCCGGTTTCGACTTTGTACTGCTTGCCGCCGGTGGCGATGACTGCGTACATGGCGCGTGAAGACCTCAGGATCTGCGGGAGAACCTGGCGACTTTACAGCATTGCCTCGTCGACGACGAAACCACGCCCGCCACAGACGGCGCAGGTCTCCGAGAACGCTTCGACGAGCCCTTCAGAGATGCGTTTGCGAGTCATTTCGACCAGGCCCAGATCCGAGATCTCGAACACCTGGGTCCGGGTCTTGTCCCGGGCCAGGGCTTCGCGCAGGCCCTTGGTCACAGCATCGCGATTCTTCCTGATCTCCATGTCGATGAAGTCGATCACGATGATTCCGCCGATGTCGCGCAGCCGCAGCTGACGGGCGATCTCGTCGGCGGCCTCCAGGTTGTTCGCGAAGACCGTGTCCTCCAGATTCGACTTCCCGACGTTCTTCCCGGTGTTCACGTCCACCACGGTGAGCGCTTCAGTGCGCTCGATGATGAGCGAGCCACCGGACGGGAGCCACACCTTCCGATCGAGCGCCTTGTGGAGCTGCTCGTGGATGTGAAACCGCTCGAAGATCGGCAGGGCGTCGTCTTCGTAGCGCTCGATACGTTCGGACAACTCCGGGGCGATCGCGTCGACGTACGTCTTGACCTCGGAGTACATCTCGTCGTCGTCGATGACGATCGATCGGTACTCCTTGGTGAACTCCTCCCTGATCACGCGCACGACGAGCGGCGGTTCGCGATAGAGCAGGGTCCCGGCCTTCGATTGCGCCGCGAGTGACGAGATCTGGCGCCACTGGTCTTGCAGCCGGCCCAGGTCCCGCGCGAGTTCGTCGGCAGTCGCGCCCTCTGCCGCGGTGCGCACGATCAGCCCGGCGTCGGTGGGGCGGATGCCTTCGAGCACCTTCCGGAGTCGCTTGCGCTCGTCGTCGGGCAGGCGCTTCGAGATGCCGTAGGTGGTGGGCTGGTTCGGCACCATCACCACGAACCGGCCCGCGAGACTCACGTCCTGGGTCAGGCGGGCGCCCTTCGCTCCGATCGGATTCTTCGTGACCTGCACCAGGATCGACTGCCCGTTCTTGAGCACGGTCTCGATCTTGGGCGATCCGCCGCCGTCGATCTCACCGGCGTCGAACTGCACGTCCCGTTGGTAGATCACCCCGTTCTTCGGCGTGCCGATGTCGACGAACGCCGCCTCCATCCCCGGCAGAACGTTCTGCACCTTGCCGAGGTAGATGTTGCCGTCGATCGAGGTGGCGCCGTCCTCCGGACGACTCACGTAGTGCTCGGTGAGTACCCGGCCCTCGAGCACACCCATCTGGATGGTCCGGTCCGTCCCCACGTGCACGATCATCTGGTACCGGCCGGTGGGGCGGCCCTTCCGGGTCCGACCGCGCCGCCGTTCCAGGGTTTCCTCGTCGAGATCGTCGAGCACGGTGGGGTCGTCATCGGAGATTTGGGACGTCACTACCCGGCTCGGGGTCCGAGATCCGCCGGGTCCGCCCTGCCGGTTCGAGCCATTGCTGCCGGGCGCGTTCGGCGATCCGCCCGGGGCGCCCGATCCGGACCGCGAGCGATTCCGCCCACCCCGGCGCCGCCGCCGCTTCGCACCCGACGGCGTGGTGCCCTCTCCCTCAGCAGACCCGGCGTCGGGCGCAGCACCGGAATCGCCGGTACCGGGCCCCCGACGGATCGGAGCCGCGCCGCCGTTCCCGCCGGCTCCCGGCCCGACCGGCGGGGCCGGCCGCGAGTCACCGATCTTGGGCCGGATCACCTCGTTCGGGGACGGGGTGGTGAGCCCGGCTTCCTCGCGCGCCTCGGCGCCCACGTCATCGGCGGTGTAGCCACGGTCCGCGGCCGCCCGTTCGTTGCGGTGCGGCTCGCCCCGAGGCTCGTCGCCGTCGCGTGAATCCGCGGGCCGTGCGGCGCGCGCCGCACTCGGGCCCGGGCTCGAGTCGTCACTCGAGTCCCCGCTCGAATCACTGACCGCGTCGTCGTCGGAACCGGCCCCCGACGGGCCCGGACCCGCGGTCCCCGGCTTGCGCCGGTTCTTCCCGCCGCGTGACCCTCGCCGGCGCGGCCGCGGCGCTCCAGTTCCCGTCCCGGTCCCGTCGCCGGTGGCGGCATCGGTGGCGGCGCCACCGGACTCCGACGATCTCGGCGCGGACCCATCGGTCACGCGCGGTTCCGTCACGCGCGGTTCCGTCGCGCGCGGTTCAGCGGCGAGCGGTGTGAGCGCGGGTGTCGGCGCAGGTGTGGGCGCGGGCTCGCGCACCGGTTCGGAAGCCGGAGGAGTCCCCGGGGTTTCGTCGGTCATCGAATCCTTCTCTCATGACGCGCGCGCCTCGAGCGCGATGCGCGGATCGGCGGTGAGCGGATCCAACCGCTCGCCGCCGCGTTCAATCCATTGCCGAGTCCGGCGGACTCGGCCCTCACGAAACTCATGACCGAGGGCGGCGACCAGTTCGGCCGGACGCACACTTGTCGGTCGGGTTGCCAACTCCACACCGATCAACGTGCCGGTCTCGGTGGGCCCGAGCACGGTCATCCGGCGCAGGGCCGGTCGGATGTCCTCGGTCCCGGTACGCCCTTTGCGTACCCGTTCGAGAACGAGGGTCGGCGCGCTCATCAGCGCATCGATCCGTTGTGTCACCCCATCCGTCTTCTCGTCCGGCGTCCCGGCCGGCACCGCCTCCGATGTCAACGGGGCATCGGACTCGGGAACCAACTCGATGGTCCACTCGACGGCTGTGACCGCTTCTTGCAGCGCGGGCGCGCGGTCGGCGAGCGCCACCACGCTGACGACGTCGAGACCTTCGGGAAGCGCCTCGGACAGCGAAGAAACCAACGGTTCGATCGGGATGTCCTCGGCCAACTCGACGTCGAGGTACTCGGCGTCGGACTCGTGACCCACCGAGAGCGCCAATCCAAAACTCACCTTGGGCCGGGGTGAGAAACCGAGGGTGAACGAGAGTGGCAACTGCTCGATGCGGAACGACCGCTCGAACGCCCGGGCGACGTCACGGTGCGAGATGAACCGCACCTTTCCCTGCTTCGTGAAATGCACCCGCACCGGAAATCCTGCGTCCCCCCTCACGAAATTTCCACTCTGGTGGGTCCGAGGCTCACCGGGACGG
This sequence comes from Acidimicrobiia bacterium, assembly GCA_031422675.1. Classification (GTDB taxonomy): domain Bacteria; phylum Actinomycetota; class Acidimicrobiia; order IMCC26256; family JAENVU01; genus JAENVU01. Next base: position 22,397 of record JANPMG010000028.1, read on the forward strand.
CACCGCCGAGCGTGAGGTCCTGACCAGTTCCCTGGCTGCCCCCGGCCGGCGGTACCGACGATGCGACGACGTGCTCGAGCGCGTAATCGGTGCACACCCCGCAGTCGTAGCACGGAGTCCACCGACAATCGGGGAGCCCGTGGGCCTGCAACGACGATTGCCAGTCCTGCCACAGGAAATCTCGGTGCAGACCGGCGGCGATGTGGTCCCACGGCAGGATCTCGTCCTCGGTGCGGTGACGCGTCACAAACCAGTCCGGATCGAGACCCTCGGCCGCCATTGCGTCGAGCCACCGTCCGAGTTGGAAGTGCTCGGACCACTCCTGGAAGGTTCCACCGGCGCGCCAGACGCGCTCGATGACGGCACCGATCCGGCGGTCACCCCGGGATGCGATGCCCTCGGCGAAGGTGGCCTTCGGATCGTGCCAGCGGACCTGCGCGGCGGTCTTGCGGAGGTCGTCACGCAGCAGGTTGATCTTGCGGTGCAGTTCCTGGGTGCCGTTCTGACCGAACCATTGAAACGGCGTGTGGGCTTTCGGGACGAACCCGCCTACCGACACCGTGGCACTGGCCTGCTTCGTGTACTGCTTGCCGATCTTCACCACGTTGCGGGCCAGCTCGGCGATGCCGAGGGTGTCCTCGTCCATCTCGGTCGGCAGGCCCACGAGGAAGTACAGCTTCACCCGGCGCCAACCCTGTGAGTACGCGCCTTCGACGGCCGCGTAGAGGTCCTCCTCGGTGATCAGCTTGTTGATCACCTGCCGCAGCCGCCACGATCCGCCTTCGGGGGCGAAGGTCAGCCCAGTCCGCCGGACCTTCTGGATCTCGCTCGCGATCCCCACGGTGAACGCGTCGACCCGCAGCGACGGCAACGACACGCCAACGTTGCCGCAACCGATCTGATCGTTGACCAGCCCCGACACGAGACCGTCGATCCCGCTGAAGTCCGCGCTCGACAGGGACGTGAGGGCCACTTCGTCGTAACCCGTGCGGGCCAAACCGTTGGCGACCATGGCGCGGACCTGCTCGGCCGGACGTTCTCGCACCGGCCGGGTGATCATCCCGGCCTGACAGAACCGACACCCGCGGGTACAGCCACGGAACAACTCCACGTTGAGTCGGTCGTGCACGACCTCGATCAACGGGACGAGCTGCTCCTTGGGGTAGGGCCAGTCCGCGAGATCCGCCACGGTGCGCTTGTCCACGACGGCGGGGACGTCGGCGAAGCGCGGGGTCACCGAGCGCAGCGCCGGACCGTCGAACTCCACGTCGTACATCGAGGGCACGTAGACCCCCGGAACCGCGGCGAGCGCGCGCAACATTCCGGTACGACCACCGGGGCGCCCCGAACGTCGCCAGGAGCCGATGCACTCGGTCATCTCGCCGACGGGTTCCTCACCGTCGCCGATCACGAACGCGTCGACAAAATCGGCCATCGGCTCGGGGTTGAAGGTGGAGTGCCCGCCGGCCACGACCACGGGATCCTCGTCACCCCGCTGGTCACCCCGGATCGGAATCCCGGCGAGATCGAGGCACTCGAGCAGGTTCGTGTAGACGAGCTCGGCGGAGAGGTTGAACGCCACGATGTCGAAATCGCCGGCCGCCCGATGCGTGTCCACGGAGAACAACGGCACCGCGTGTTGGCGGAGTGCGGCGGCGAGATCCAGCCAGGGCGCGTAGGACCGCTCGGCGACGGCGTCGTCGCGTTCGTTCAGGATTTCGTACAAGATCTGGAGGCCCTGATTGGGCAACCCGATCTCGTACGTATCCGGGTAGACGAGGAGCCACGAGACCGAGCCGGGCCGGTGAACCGGAACTCGGCTGCCACGCTCCATCCCGATATAGCGGGCGGGCTTCTCGACCCCGGCCAGGAGCGGTTCGATCCGCGGCCAGAGGCTGGTCATGACGGCCCGATGCTACTCGCCGGTCATCCCGATCCAGACCCCTGGCGCCCCTGGCGCCCCGGCCCCGGCAGTTGCGCGCGCCCGCTCGGTCCGACTGGGTTGGGTCGGGGTGCGGCCGGTACGGCTCAGGGAACGGTGGTAGTGGTCGTCGTCGTGCTCGTGGACGTCGTGCTCGTGGACGTGGTCGTCGGGGGGTGGGTCGTGGGCACCGTGGGCGGAAGGGTGGGGGGAACCGTCGGTGGGGCGGTCGGCGGCGGCGAGTCCGCGAACGGTGCCGGCACGTTGGGCCCGTTCAGCACGTACACCGCGGTGCCGACTCCGAGCGACGAGTAGATCCAGTCGGCCGAGTTCATCGGTACGCGCACACACCCGTGGGATGCCGGACCGCCGGGAACCGACAGCGCGCCGTGGATTGCGATGTTGCCGTTGAAGTACGACGGCTTGTAGAGCCGGCCGAGTTCGCCGGTCTGCCAACCGCCGACCTTGCCCCGGACGCGGTACGAGCCGCCCGGGGTGACCGCCGTGGCGCAGCGGCCCTTGACGCAGAAGCGCTCGCCGCTCCCCGTGGAGACCGACACGATGCGATACAACGCGTTGTTCTTGTAGAAGAAGAGCACCTGGCGGGCGACGTCGACCTCGACGCGCGTGGCCCCGCCGCCTCCCACCATCGGCCCGGGCGTCACCGGCGCGGCCAGCTTGGCGAGCGTGTTGGCTCCCGCGACACCGTCGCGGCCGAGACCGTTGACCTTCTGGAACGCCATCACCGCGTGGGTGGTGGAGCTGCTGTAGCGCCCGTCGGGGCTGACGTCGTAACTGAGCTCGGCGAGGCGGGCCTGGAGATTCGTGACTGCGGGTCCGGAGTCACCGGGCCGCAAACCGTTGAACGGAACCGTCGTCGCACTGGTGGATGTGACCGGCGCCAGCGTGGTGGTCGTGGTGGGCGCAGTGGTGGTGGACGTGGACGTGGCGCGAAGACGGCTGCGGTTCGATGCGGACTCGGACCGGCGCTCGGTGCTACCCGCACACGCGCTTCCGACCAGCGCCATCGCGCCGAGTACGGCGACGCCGAGCACAAGGCGGCGGTGTCCGGACGCACGTGCAAACGTCCGCAGATTTAAACTCAACTAAATCTCCTCATCCGCACATTGGCCACCAGACCGACGCACGCAAACGACACGATCACCGACGATCCGCCGTAGCTCATGAACGGGAGTGGAAGACCCGTCACCGGCATGATGCCAGTTGCCATACCCACGTTCTCGAAAACCTGCGCCACAAACATAGCGAGCACGCCCATGCAACACAGCGATCCGAACGGATCCTGGGCCAGCCGCGCCGCGCGCGACGTGCGCCAGACGATCACTGCGAACAGGCCGAGCACCAGCCCGCTGCCGATGAATCCGAACTCCTCCCCCACCACCGTGAAGATGAAGTCCGTGTGCTGCTCGGGCACTTGCGCACCGTTCGTCTGCGATCCGCTGAAGAGTCCCTTTCCGGTGAGACCGCCCGATCCCACCGTGAGGATCGACTGCTTCTGGTTGTACACCGCCTTCCGCTGTTCGGGGTTGAGGCCACGCTGGTCGGCGTCGAGGTTCCGAAACGAGTTGATCCGGTCGATCTGGTACTGATCGAGCACCCCCGCCTGGACCGCCACCACCGTGACCGTCAGTCCGAGGAGCAGGAGTACCACCAGGTGACGCGCTCGCGCCCCCGCCATCATGATGATGGTGAACGCCATCGCCATGAGCACGATGTCCGTGCCCAGGTCTGGTTGCAAGATGATGAGACCCATCGGCACCGCACAGATTGCAAGCGCGACGATCAATCGCCGCGCGCCCATCTCCTCGCGGTGACGGGTGCAGTAGGCCGCCAACACCAAGGTCAGGAAGACCTTGGCGAACTCGCCGGGTTGCAGTTGGAACGCGCCGATGTCGAATCGGGCTTGAGCGCCCTTGACCGACGCTCCGAACTGCAGGACCGCGAGCAGCATCACGATGGTGACGCCGTACCCGAGGAGCGAGAGTTCACGGAGTCGTCGGTAGTCGATGAACATGAGGATCACCATGACGACGATCCCGATCACGATCGCGATGAGCTGGCGCTTCACGAAGTAGAGCGGATCAATGTTCTCGGATTCGAGCTTGTTGCGCGTGGCGGCGTAGATCAGCAGGGTTCCGAAGGCCGCGAGCAGGACCGGCGCGCCGAAGAGGAGCGGATCGAGATGACGCAGCGGGGACTCCTGGAGCCGGGCGCGTCGATCCGAGACGACGATGGCCACGCGTCAGTCCTTCGTCGATTGGGCGATGTTGAGAACCGGCGTCGGCGGCAGACCGTTCAGGTGTTCCATGATCGCGCGCACGATCGGCGCGGCCGTCTGGGCGCCGTACCCGCCTTCCTCCACCACTGCGAGCACTACGTACTTCGGGTCCACCGCGGGCGTCATCCCCACGAACCATGACGTGTTCTGCTTCCCCTGCACCTGCGCGGTGCCGGTCTTGCCGGCCGCGAGACCGCTGGGGAATCCTGCGAACGCCGCCGCCGCCGTGCCCTTCGGATTCTCGACCGCGCCGCTGAAGCCGGCGAGCAACGCAGCCCGCTCGGGGATCATGACCGTGCTCGCAATGATCGGATCCAGCGACCGCACCTGCGTGCCCTGAACGTCGAGGACCGCATCCGCCAGGCGCGGCGAGTGTCGGGTCCCACCGTTCGCGAGCGTCGCGTAGGCCGACGCCATCTGGATCGGCGTCACCAGGATGTCCTTCTGGCCGATCGCCGACTGGATGTTGTCGCCCGGCAGCCAATCGGGAAACGGAAAGTTCTTCGGGTCGCGCTCGTTCATCTGTTTCGTCCATTGCGCGTCGGCGACGAGGCCGGGCGACTCGGAGGGCAAGGCGATCCCGGTCGCTTGACCGAATCCAAACGCGCGGGCCACCGATTGGATGGCGTCGCCCTCCGGCTGTCCCCGCTTCTGGCGCAGGTACAGGTCGCCGCCGATCCGATAGAAGTACGGGTCGCTGGACACGGTCAGGGCCCGGCTGAGGTCCACCCGCCCGTGGGCGGTCTCACCCGTGAACGGATTCTTCGGGTCGGTCGGATAGCGATACTCACCGGTGTCGTTGAAGACCGCGTTGGCGGTGACGATGCCGGCATTCAGGCCCGCGATCGCGCTCACCAGTTTGAACGTCGAACCGGGGAAGTACTGACCGGAGATGGCGCGGTCCACGAGCGGCAGGTTGTTCTCCTTCGCGCTGAAAAACTGCCACGTCGACTGTGGGATGCCGTCGACGAAATCGGTCGGGTCGAAGTCGGGATGGGACGCCAGCGCCACCACCGAGCCGGTAGCGACATCGAGCACCACTGCGGCACCGGCCGTCGCCTTCAACTTCGTGAGCTTGTCTTTGTTCGCGAAGTCGCGCGAGTCACGGGCCGCGGCGATGCCTTGGTCCAAGGCGACCTCGGCGGCGCGCTGCACGTCGATGTTCAGGGTCAGCCGAACGTCGTCCCCCGGCACCGACCGTCGCTCCTTCAGGGGTCGCAGGACCCGCTCGTTGGCGTCGACCTCCACCTGACGGAGACCGGGACGTCCCCGCAGGTCCGATTCGTAGGTGAGTTCCACGCCGCTCTTGCCGATCTTGTCCCCGAGTTGGTACTGGGTCGGATCGACCTGGGCCTTCAACTCGGTGGGGTTGATCTCACCCACGTAACCGAGCACGTGCGCGGCGAATGCGCGGTTCGGATACTGGCGCACCGGAACCGTCTCGGCGCGTACTCCCGGGAACTCCCGGCGGTGCTCGGATACGAAGGCGAGCATCTCGAAATCCACGTCGTAGGCCACCGGCACCGCAGTGTGGGGCGAGATCCGGGGATCATTGGCGCGACCCTTGAGCACCTTCAGCGAGGTCCGGAGGACCGGGACGAGGCGCGCCAGCACCCGGTTGCGTTGTTCCTCCGTGAGCCTGCGGGACACGGTGATCCGGTTCCCGACCCGATTGTCCACGAGGACTCGACCCTCGGCATCGAGGATTCTGCCTCGTACCGGTGGCTCCACGATCTCGCGCACGGAGTTGCTGCTGGCGGCGGCGCTGAACTGTTCGTTCGATGCCACCTGGAGATACCAGAGCCGGGCGAAGAGCGCGCTGAACAGCGCGAAGACCACCACGGTGATCAAGCTGCTGCGTACCCGCGTTTCGCTCACGCTCGGAACCTCATGGGGCCCCATATCTTGGTACGCCGGTCTCGAGAAGGACACGCGGGCGGGCCGTCGAGATCGCGATCGGGAACAGTGCAAGCGCGATCACACCGTCGTACAGCGCCGCGAATCCGACGGTTCGCAGCGAGTCCACGGCTACCAGCTGATCCTGGCCGACCACGGCGCCGAGGCCGATGAACAACAACCCCGCCAACGACCCCGCACCGATGGCGACCGCTGGACTGACCCACCACGCCGGGCGTACCAGCGCGGTCTGCATCGCGCCAACGACGTACGCGGTGAGACCGAACGCCAACGCGCCGAGACCGAGCGGGGTCTGAAGAAAGACGTCGCTCGCCAGGCCGGCGGCGAAACCGAACGACGCGCCGAGTTCGGGTCCGTAACGCACCGCGATCGCCACTGCGGCCACGAGCCCGAGGTCCGGGACCACCCCCGCGATGCGCAGATGCGGGAACACGGTGGTCTGGAGGACCATCAGCAGAATCAGCAGCAGCGCGAGTCGCACGGTCCGAATCGTCATCGCGGCACCGGCCATTGGACGACGCGGACGAACTCGGTGCGGGTCGCGTCTGCGAACAGCGAGACGATGACGCGCGACGTGAGATCGCCGGGCCGGCTCGTCACCGAGATCACCCGGCCGACGGGGATGTCCGGCGGGAACGGTCCGGTGGCGCTCCCGACCGTGATCAACACGTCGCCGCGCCGCATGGCGGGCTTCGCATCCCGTGCGTCGACGGACTGGCGGGTCGAATCCGGATTTCCGTTCAGGACCCCGAGCGCACCGGACCGGGCGTCGCGCACCGACACTCCGGAGTCCCGGTCGGCGAGCAGCAACACAGTCGAGCGGCGCCGCGATACTCGCGAGATCCGCCCGATCAACCCGTCGCCCGACACCACCGGCATGTCGACGCCGACACCGTCGTCGGTTCCCTTGTTCAACCCGACCGTGGACTCGAAGTTGCCCGGGGAGCCGAGAATGATCTGCGCATCGACCATCGGGAGGTTCGCCACGTTCGGGAGATCGGCGAGCTTCTTGAGCGCCGCGACCTGGCCCAGCGATGCCTTGGCCGCGCGATCGCGACCGCGCGCCGCCTGGAGCTGGCGTCGGAGTCGCCGGTTCTCGTCCTTGATGTCGCCGGCGCGCGTCACGCCGGCCCACCAGTCGCCCACGGGACTCAACAGATCGTCGACCCCGGATTGCACGGGCGCGAACGCGTCACGGACGGCGTTGCGAGCCTGCCCGCCGATGCCGGTGTCCCCGCCGCGGGTGTCGAGCGTGATGAACGTGATCGAGAGGAGGACGAGCAGGACCAGGATCGTGCGTCGTCGGTTCGATCGGGGATCCGCCACGGATTCGCTCGCCGTCGAGGCGCGTCAGGAATGCTTCTGCGAGATCAGATTCTTGAACGCCGCCTCTTCGAGGTACTGACCGGAACCGATCACCACCGAATAGAGCGGATTGTCGGCGATGGTGATGGGCATCCCCGTCTCGGATTCGAGGCGCGCATCCAGCCCGTGGAGGAGCGCGCCGCCGCCGGTGATCACGATGCCGCGCTCCATGATGTCGGCGGCGAGTTCGGGTGGCGTCTTGTCCAGCGTCACCTTCACCGCATCGACGATCGCCGACACCGGCTCCTCGATGGCTTCGCGGATCTCCTCGGTCGACACGACGATCGTCTTCGGCAGCCCGGTGACGAGGTCCCGACCCCGCACCTCCGCGTAGAGCTCTTCTTGAAGTGGGTGCGCACTCGCGAGTGCGATCTTGATCTCCTCCGCGGTGCGTTCGCCGAGCGCGAGGGAGTACTCCTTCTTCACGTAGTTGATGATCGAATCGTCGAGCTCGTCACCCGCGATCCGGATCGACTCGCTCGCGACGATGCCGCCGAGCGAGATGACCGCCACCTCGGTCGTGCCACCGCCGATGTCGACCACCATGTTGCCGGCCGGTTCGTGCACGGGAAGCCCGGCCCCGATCGCCGCCGCCATCGGTTCCTCGATGATGTCGGCCGGCTTGCGCGCACCCGCGTGCTCGGCGGCGTCGACAACGGCACGCTGCTCCACCCCGGTGACTCCCGACGGCACACAGATCACCATGCGCGGACGCGCCCATCGGCGCGTGTGCACTCGTTGGATGAAGTAACGGAGCATCTTCTCGCAGATGTCGAAATCCGCGATCACCCCGTCCTTCAGTGGGCGAATCGCCTGGATGTGGCCGGGGGTCCGCCCGATCATGCGCTTCGCCTCGGTCCCAACTGCGAGCGGTCGCCCATCCTTGGTGTTGATCGCGACGACGGACGGCTCGTTCAGCACGACGCCCCGGCCGCGCACGTAGATCAGCGTGTTCGCGGTACCGAGATCGACGGCCATATCGCGACCGACGAGGGAAGACAACCAGGGATCTGACACAGTGCAACCGCCTCCGGGGACGTGCCGGGGCTCGGAAGGCTACGGGGTGGGACCGCGGAACTCCACTCCGCCCGGTCGCCGGCTCCGGTTCGCCGCTACGCGAGGCCGGGAAAGAAGAGTTCGATCTCGCGGACTGCCGATTCCGGTGAGTCCGAACCGTGGACGAGGTTCTCGCCCATCTCGATGGCCAGATCGCCGCGAATCGTCCCGGGCGCGGCCTCCCGCGGGTTCGTCGCCCCCATCAGCGTGCGCCACACCTTGAAGGCCTCGGGACCTTCGGCGACAATCGCCACGAGCGGGCTCCGGGTGATGAACGTGACCAGCTCGTCGAAGAACGGCTTGCCCACGTGCTCCGCGTAATGCGCTTCGGCGGTGGCGCGATCCAGGGTGCGCTGCTCCATCGCCACGATCGTGAGGTACTTCGCCTCGATCCGTCCGACGATCTCGCCGACGAGACGGCGCTCGACGGCATCGGGCTTGCACAGAACCAGGGTGCGATCAGTCATAAGGCGGGGAAATGTAGAACTTTCGCTGGGTGTCCGTCGTACTCGGGATCGTTCCGGCACGGGCCCATATCCCCATTCGCTCAGACAGCATTCGTCTCGTCGCTGACACTCCTCGGCGAATGAACTCGCTCGGTGGGGACACGGCCCCGTCCCTCACTCGATGAGCACCACCCCGCTCAGTTCTGGTGGGAGGTGGGGAAAGAACATTTGCGCGCGCCCGAGCCGGAGCTTGCGGAGGCGAGCCGCGAGGGAGGGCGCCGCCACAGCAAGTGAACGATCTCGCCGGGCGCCCGTACGAGCAATTTGGAGAGGGAGGGCGCCGCCACAGCAAGTGAACGATCTCGCCGGGCGCCCGGACGAGCAATTAGCTCCTATAAATGTTGGCGGTTTCGTCGAGGCCGAGGGCGGTGAGGTCGCCGCGGCCGGTGGCGGCGAGGACGAAGGGCCACGGCGGTCCGCTGATGCGTTCGCCGCCACCCGACACGTCGAACTCAGGAAGCCCATCGAGGGCGATTGTGGCCGGACGCCAGTCCTGTTGGGTCAGGATGTCGGCGATATGTGAGGCAGCGGCCTTCGTGTCCACGTCCGCGGTCCCAGACCGGCCGACTGCGACTCGGATGTCATCCGCGTGCAGGACCATGTCCGACCACAACGCTTCCACTCCCTGGCCCAGGGTGCCGGCCGCGCCGGCCGGCGCCGGTGTCGCCCAGGCGTCGTCGTCGAACATCCCAAGCAGCGCGGCGAGCGACGGGCGGATCTCGGCCAGCTCGTCGGCGACTGCTGCGGGTCCATGGCCCGCCCGTTCGTCGACCTCACGTTGGGTCGCCTCGGCGCTTCCGAGCCCGTCGAACCGGCCTGCGACCACGTCCGCGAACTGGCCCACGACGTGCTTGGCGACATCGCCCGCAGTCCAGCCTTCACACCGGCTCGGGCGATCCCAATCCGCCGGGTCGACGGACCGGATCAGAACTTCGAACCGGCCCACCTCCGGTTCGAACTCGGCTTGGGTGACGGTACGGGGCAGGCTCATGAGACATCTCCAAAGCGACACGGTTGGGAACGGTCACGTTGACCGAACCACCCGCCGACCGTCAAGCAGGCGCCGCCGAAGCCGCGTCAAGAATCTCGCCGGGCGCCCGTACGAGCCATCAGCCCGCGCCGGAGCGGAGCAACGCGCGGGCGGCACCTACCAGGTACAGCGAACCGGTGATGACGATCTGGCCGTCGCTCGGGGTGAGTTCGACGGCGCGCGCGATCGCGCGCAAGACGTCGGGCTGAAGATCGATGCGGTCCGGATCGACACCCAGGGCCCGCGCCGCATCGACGATCGCGCTGGGGTCCATCCCTCTCGGCGTCGGTGCACGCGTACACACGAGGTGCTCGACGTCGGCCGCACCGAGGGCGCTCAACATGTCCGCCGCGTTCTTCTCGCGCGTGAGTCCCACGACGAGCGTGCGCGGCGCCGCCACGAACTCCTCCGCCAGCGCAGCCTGCACCGCCTGCGCGCCGGTCACGTTGTGCGCACCGTCGAGCACGGTGAGCGGCTGCGTCCCCACCACTTCGAGCCGGCCGGGCGCGTCCACACTCGCGAACGCCGCTTGGACGAGGTCCTCGTCCAACCGATGGCCGATCGCCGCTTCGCCTGCGGTCAGAGCAATCGACGCGTTGACGGTCTGGTGCGCGCCATGGAGGGGGAGGAACACGTCCTCGTACTTCGCAAGTGGGGTGCGCAGACCGATGAGCCGTCCGCCGACCGCGAGTTGGTCCGAGATGACCCCGAAGTCATCGTCCCGAACCAGCAGTTGCTCGGGCTCCCGAGCCGCGAAGATCGGCCGGAGATCGGGGTCCAGCTCGCCGAGCACCAAAATCGCACCCGGTACCACGATGCCCGCCTTGTCCGTGGCGATCTCGGCGCGGGTGTCGCCCAAGAACTCCATGTGATCGAGCGCCACGTTCGTGACGACGGCGACGGGGGCGTCGATCACGTTCGTCGCGTCCCACGTGCCGCCCATCCCCACCTCCACCACGGCAACGTCCACCGCGACGTCGGCGAAATAGGTGAACGCGGCGGCGATCATGATCTCGAAGTAACTCGGCGCCTCGGTGAGAAACGCTTCGATCTCGGCGATCTGGGAAAGGACGCGCGCGAGTTCGTCGTCGGCGATCGGCTGGCCGTCCCAGATGATGCGCTCGTGCACGGATTCGAGATGCGGACTCGTCGTCAAACCGGTGGAGCGCCCGGAGGCTTCGAACAGCGCGGTGATCATGCGCGCCGTCGAACCTTTGCCGTTGGTGCCGGTGACATGGACCGCCGGGTACTCGAGTTGCGGAGTTCCGAGCAGCGCGGTGAGCTCCCGGATCCGGTCCAGGGTGGGTGCGCCGCGTTGGCGGTCCGGCTGGAACCCCACACCGGTCTCGAGGTTCACGTGGCGGTCGAGCCATGCCAATGCCTCCGAGAGGTTCACGCGGGCAAGTCGGCGAGCGTGGCTTCGACGCTGAGGTCGGTCCCCGGCGTGGTCGTCAACGTGGCGATGACCCCGGCGGCCAGGAGATCGTCCGTCGCGGCCGCGAGCGCCTCGAGTCGGATCGCAGTGTCGGTGACGGCGGCATGCGTGACCTCGGCTCGCATCGATACCTTCGCGTCGGACTTCACTCGACGGACGGCACTCAGCGTCTGGGCCGCCGCTGCGAAGACCAGCGGGTCGCCGCCGAAGTTCACCTCGGTGTCGGTGGGCCAGGGGGCGCGATGAATCGACCCGTCCTGCCACCACGACCACACCTCCTCGGTGACGTAGACGAGGAACGGCGCGAACAGCCGTTGGAGCACCGACAGTGCGAGGCTCAGCGCGCCGCGCGCCGATCCTGCACCCGGGTCGTCCGCGGGCCCGTAGGCGCGGTGCTTCACGAGTTCGAGATAGTCGTCGCAGAAGTCCCAGAAGAACCGCTCGGACCGTTCGAGCGCCCGGGCGTAGTCGTACTGCGCGAACGCGTCGCTGCATTCGGTGACCGTCACCGACAACGCCTGGAGCATCGACCGATCGATCGGTGCCGTGATCTCGCCCGCCGGGGCATCGCCCAGCACGCCGAGCACGAACTTCGACGCGTTCAGCAGCTTGATCGAGAGCCGACGACCCACCTTCATCTGGCCTTCGTCGACCGCGGTGTCCGTGCCGGGACGACCCGACGCAGACCAGTACCGGATGGCGTCCGATCCGTGCTTTTCGAGCAACGGCATCGGAGTCACCACGTTGCCCTTGCTCTTGGACATCTTCTTGCGGTCCGGGTCCAGTACCCAACCGTTGATCGCGGTGTCGCGCCAGGGCAGCGTGCCGTGCTCGAAGTGCGCGCGAACGATCGTGTCGAACAACCAGGTCCGAATGATCTCGGGCCCCTGCGGGCGCAGGTCCATCGGGAAGGTGCGGGCGAAGAGATCGTCGTCGTCGCCCCATCCCGTCGCGATCTGTGGGGTCAGCGACGACGTGGCCCACGTGTCCATCACGTCGGCGTCGGCGACGAAGCCATTCGGTTCACCGCGCTGCTCTGCGGTGAACCCGACGGGCACATCGCTGGCGGGATCGATAGGGAGGCGGTCCTCGGCGGGGAGCATCGGCGCGTCCCACTGCGGTTCGCCGCGCGCGTCGAGCGGATACCAGACCGGAATCGGGACTCCGAAGAACCGCTGACGACTCACGAGCCAATCCGTGTTCAAACCCTCGACCCAGGAGTCGTAACGCTGGCGCATGTGCGCGGGATGCCAGTGCAGCTCCTCCCCGCGCCCGAGGAACGTCTCGCGCAAGGTCTGGTCCCGACCGCCGTTGCGGAAGTACCACTGCCGCGAGGTGACGATCTCGAGGGGTCGGGACCCGCGCTCGTAGAACTTGACCGGGTGCTGGATTGGCTTCGGTTCGCCCACCAGATCGCCGGACTCCGCGAGCAGCTCCACGATCCGCCGCTGCGCCTGCTTCGCGTTCTTCCCCGCGAGTTCCGCGTAGCGCGTGGAGGCCTCGGCGTCGACGTCGCTCCCCCACTCAGGCGCGGCTTCGAGCAACCGACCGTCGCGACCCATCACGTTGCGCAGCGGCAGCTGCAGCTCACGCCACCACACAACGTCCGTGGTGTCACCGAAGGTGCAGATCATCGCGATTCCCGATCCCTTCTCGGGATCGGCGAGCGGGTGTGCGAGGACGGGAACGGGTACGCCGAACAACGGCGTGCGCACCGTCTGGCCGAATCGAGCCGCGTACCGAACGTCGTCCGGGTGGGCGACGAGCGCGACGCACGCCGGCAGCAACTCGGGGCGGGTCGTCTCGATGACGATGTCGGCGCCATCGGCCCCACCGTGGAAGGTGAGCGCGTGGTACGCCGCGGCAGTCTCGCGATCTTCGAGTTCCGCTTGGGCGACCGCGGTGCGATCGTCGACGTCCCACAGCGTGGGCGCCTCGGCGGAGTAGGCCTCGTCCCGTGCCAGCATCCGGAGAAATGCCCGTTGCGACGCGCGCCGTGATCGCTCCCCGATCGTGGTGTAGGTCATCGCCCAATCGACCGACAGGCCGAGGCGCCGCCACAACTCCTCGAACTTCTTCTCGTCCTCCACCACGAGCCGGTCGCACAGCTCGACGAAACTCTGCCGGGCGATCGGGATCTCCCGGTCTCCGGGTTTCTCCGGCGGAGCAAAATCGGGGTCGACGGGCAGGCTCGGATCGCATCGGACCCCGTAGTAGTTCTGCACCCGGCGCTCGGTGGCGAGACCGTTGTCGTCCCAGCCCATCGGGTAGAAGAGTTCGAGTCCGAGCATCCGCCGCTGCCGAGCGATGGTGTCGGTCTGCACGTAGCCGAAGACCGAGCCCATGTGCAGGGAGCCGCTCACCGTCGGCGGCGGCGTGTCGATCGAGAAGATCTCGTCACGCGACTTGGTGCGATCGAAGGAGTACGTACGGTCCGCCTCCCACTGCGGACCCCACTTCTCCTCTAACCCGTCAAGCGACGGCTTCTCCGGAAGTTGCATGACCGGATCTTAGGAACCCGCACTCCCGGCGAAGGAGACGAGCCACCGCCTCAGGTGAAGGTGAACTCGCCGTAGAACACGTCGAGCACTGCTCGATCGCCGATCATCTCGACCGGGCCCGTCGTCGGACGTTGATACAGGAGCAGCTCGAGGTCGCTCGCCGACGCCCGGATCGAGAGATCGGCGGCCGGGCGAACGGCGTTGTGGTCCCGGGTCACGGTGGCTTGATCGGCGTCGAGATGCACCCACCACTCATCCGACGTGGTGTCGGTCGCACACAGATGCAGGGTCTCACCGTTTCCCGGCACGCCCCGCACACCATCGACCCCGTATTCGTGCAGCAGGAGGAAAACTTCCTCGATACCGGCCACCGCGACCGGGGCCGGGACACCATCGGCGGTTCCGCCCGCGGCCAACTGTGCATCCACTCGGTGGATGGTCAGTTCGTGACACGCGCGCGACGCGACGAATCCCACCGACTGGTCGGGCTCGTACCAGGTCCAACACGGCGTGTCAGGCTTCGCCGACCGCAGTTCGGTAACCAAGTGACTCATCAGTCCGTCCACCCACGGCCCGCGACCGGCGGCACCCGGGTCCGCGGGATACGCCGGCTTGTCCCGACCGTTCCCTTCGCAGACGACATGGGACCAGAAACTGGAGAACTCACCGATGTGGAAGGCGAGGCGGTCGAGAGTGAACTCCGGACAGGTGGGAACGATCGCATCCGGATCACCGTCACGAATCGCATCGACGATCAGCCCGCGGCTCTGGTCCACCGCATCAACGAGCTCTGAATACGGGAGCCGCATCGACAGACCGACGCTGGAGCCGAGAACGCTTACGCGCTCTTGAGTTCGGCTTCGTCGGTGGTGACGAGGGTGGGGTGCACCTTGTCCAGCACGACGGAGCGGTCGACGATGCACTGCTTCACATCGCCGCGGCTCGGCAGGTCGTACATCACTTCGAGGAGCACCTCTTCGAGAATCGCCCGCAACCCGCGTGCGCCGGTCCCCCGCTCCAACGCGAGATCGGCAACGGCTTCGAGCGCGTCGTCGGTGAAGTGGAGGTCCACGTCGTCGAACTGGAAGAACTTCTGGAACTGCTTGAGCAGCGCGTTCTTCGGAGTCATCAGGATCTGCATCAACGCGTCACGGTCGAGCGGGTTCACCGCCGCGATGACGGGCAGGCGGCCGACGAACTCGGGGATGAGACCGAACTTCAAGAGATCCTCGGGCATGACGCCCGAGAGCATGTTCTTCGCGGCGCGCTCGGCCTTGCCGATGACGTCGCCGCGGAAACCCACACCCTGGCTGCCGTTGCGGCGCTCGATGATCTGGTCCACCCCGGCGAAGGCGCCACCCACGATGAAGAGGATGTTCGTGGTGTCGATCTGGATGAACTCTTGGTGAGGATGCTTGCGGCCACCCTGAGGCGGCACCGCGGCCGTGGTCCCCTCCAAGATCTTGAGCAGCGCCTGCTGCACGCCTTCACCCGACACGTCGCGCGTGATCGACGGGTTCTCGGACTTCCGGGCGATCTTGTCGATCTCGTCGATATAGATGATCCCGGTCTCGGCCTTCTTGACGTCGTAGTCCGCGGCCTGGATCAGCTTGAGCAGGATGTTCTCGACGTCCTCGCCGACGTATCCGGCTTCGGTGAGCGCGGTCGCGTCGGCGATCGCGAACGGAACTTTCAAAAGCCGGGCCAAGGTCTGGGCGAGCAGCGTCTTGCCGCAACCGGTAGGCCCGATCAGCATGATGTTCGACTTCTGGAGCTCGACATCGGGATCGCCGAAGGCGCTGGCTTGCACGCGCTTGTAATGGTTGTAGACCGCGACCGAGAGGATCTTCTTGGCTTGCTCCTGGCCGATGACGTAGTCGTTCAGGTAGCCGTAAATCTCACGCGGCTTGGGGAGCTCGTCGAACTTGACCTCGGTGGTCTGGGACAGCTCTTCCTCGATGATCTCGTTGCAGAGATCGATGCACTCGTCGCAGATGTAAACGCCCGGACCCGCGATGAGCTTCTTGACCTGCTTCTGGCTCTTTCCGCAGAACGAGCACTTGAGGAGGTCTCCTCCATCACCGAACTTCGCCACGTGGTCTCCCCCCGAGGTAGATCCCGGTACGCGTTGGTCCTGCGGTCAGCTCACGCCCGCCGGAACCCCGACGGCCGCGAGTTCACGGTTGCTGATGACCTCGTCGACGATTCCGTATTCCTTGGCTTCGTTGGCGCCCATGATGAAGTCACGGTCGGTGTCCTTGGACACCTTCTCGACGGTCTGGCCGGAGTGGTGCGCCAGGATCTCGTCCAGGGTCTCACGCATGCGGGTGATCTCCTTGGCCTGGATCTGGATGTCCACGGCCTGACCCTGCGCGCCACCGTGAGGCTGGTGGATCAACACCCGAGCGTGGGGAAGGATGAAACGCTTGCCCTTCTCCCCCGCCGCGAGGATGACCGCGGCGGCCGAGGCAGCCTGGCCCATGCAGATGGTGGAGATGTCGGGCTTGATGAACTGCATCGTGTCGTAGATCGCGAACAGGCCCGTGATCTCGCCGCCGGGCGAGTTGATGTACAGCGAGATGTCCTTGTCCGGGTCTTCACTTTCCAGATGGAGGAGCTGGGCCATGATGATGTTGGCCACGTGCTCGTCCACCGCGGTGCCGAGCAGGATGATCCGTTCCTTGAGCAACTTCCCGAGGAGGCTGGTGGTCCGCTCGCCGCCGTAAGGCGTCTTTTCCCAGACCTCGGGAACATAGAACGAGTTGTACGCCGGCTGAATCACGATTCGGGCTCCTCTTCGGTCACGGGTTCGTCAGTCTTGATGCTGGGAGACTTGGTGCTTCGAGTTTCGGTGGGATCGGCCGAACCGCTGACAGCTGGGATCTCCACGTCGAGCACATTGCCCTCGGTGTCCAGCGCAACCGCGGAATCGACGACGAGTTGCAATGCCTTTCCGCGAGCAAGGTCAGAGCGTACCGCCTCCAGCAGCCCTCGCCGGTCGAGATCCCGGCGCACCTTGGCCACCTTTTCGCCGGTTCGTTCGGCCAGGCGGCCAATTTCGGCGTCCACCTCGTCGTCGGTGGGCTCGATGGATTCCTGGGCAACGACGGCCCGCAACGCCATGTCGGCGAGGACGGCATTCACGGCGCCGGTGCGGATCTCGTCGACGAACGCGGCCTGGTCCTGACCCGTGGCGGCCAGCCACTGCGGGATCGACATTCCTTGCTGCTGGACCCGATGCATCAGGTCGTGCAGTCGTTGTTCCATCTCTTGGGCAACGAGCGGTTCCGGCGCCTCGACGGGAACGAGGCTCGCCAACTCGGTGAGCACGTTGTCGCGCAGCGCCATCTGAGCTTGGAGCTTGCCCATGAGTTCCATCCGCCGGCGCGACTCGGATCGCAGATCCTCGACGGTCTCCGACGCGGTGTTCTCGGCGACCCACTCGTCGGTGAGTTCGGGCAACACCTTGCGCTGCGCTTCTTTCACCACCGCTCGGAACGACACCGTGGCTCCGGCCTGCTCGCCGAAGCGGTCGGGCAGCGTGTCGGTGAACTCGAGGACCGCGCCCGGACCCGCGCCACGCAGGTGCTCGTCCAGCGCCGGGACGAGGCCGTCCGAACCGACTTCGTAGAGCAGGTCGGTGGCGCTCAACGCGTCCACGGGCTCGTCGTCGATAGTGGAGCTGAGATCGATGGACGCAAAGTGGCCGTCCTCGAGCGGAACGTCGGACTCCACGAGGTCGCCGAACCGGTCTCGCAGCGAATCGACCTGGGCATCCAGGGCTTCGTCGGAGACGGGCGTGTAGTCCACTGCGACGCGCAACTCGTCGTAACCCGAGAGGCGAATCTTCGGACGCGTCTCGACCACCGCCTCGAACGAGACCGGGCCGGACTCCTCACCGGCGGTGATCTCGATCTCGGGGGGCGCGATCACGTCGATCGACTCGGCGGCGATGGCATCCACGTAGAACTCCGCCAGCCCATCCTTCAACGCCTGCTCCCGGGCGATGTCGGTGCCGAAGCGGGCTTCGAGGAGCTTGCGAGGAGCCTTACCGGGACGGAACCCGGGGATCCGCACCTCGTGGGCGAGCTTGCGGAAGGCCGCGGTGATCGCCGGCTCGAACTCCTGCTCCGAGATGGCGATGAACAGCTTGACTTTGTTGCCCTCGAGGGGCTCGATGGAGGTCTCCATAAGGGTCGGTCACCTTACCCGTGGGCCCTGCGATGGCCGGGATGGAGTGCGGAATGCTCCGCTGACCGAACCCGCTGACCGGACCGGCGATTCAGCTGGCGACGAGATACCCGCCGTTGATCATCGCGAGTCC
Organism: Acidimicrobiia bacterium; assembly: GCA_031422675.1. Lineage (GTDB taxonomy): Bacteria > Actinomycetota > Acidimicrobiia > IMCC26256 > JAENVU01 > JAENVU01. Next base: position 40,751 of record JANPMG010000028.1, read on the forward strand.
GCCCGCGTGTTTCCACGTCCAACGCGCCCAGTTGGCGACAACCCGGGGCGCGCTGCCCGCGGGACGGACGCCGCCATAGGCGTCGAGGACGGCGTAGCCGGCGTTGTCGGGCGCGATGACGATGTCGCGCGCGATGTCGCGTCCGCGCCAGTAGGGGGTCTTGCGCTGCGTGGCGTCGCCCGCCACGTGCACACCACCGAAACCGTCGAGCAAGTACGCGCCACCACCACCCGGCGAATACGCGAACCCACGGACGATGTCCCAGCCGGGCCAGTAGCCGAGCGCGTACTTCGTCGCGCTGCCCCCCACATGGATACCGCCATAGCCGTCCACGACCGTGTAGCCGCGGCCGTCCGGCGTGAGCGTGATGTCCCGCGCGATGTCGAATCCGAAGTAGGTGGTCACCTGCCGGCGGATCCACCCGCGGTTGGCACTGCCGAACTTGTGCACGCCACCAAAGCCGTCGAGAACCATGTAGCCGAGGCCGTCGCGCGTCACGACGAGCGCACGCGCCAGGTTGGCGATGATCTTGCGGGAGCCGAAGTACGGCGCGCCCTCGTGCGGCGTCACGGTTCCGTCGGACGCAAGCGTGTAGTAGCCACCGTTCGGGTTGGTCGCGACCTGCCGACCGGGGGTCGGAAGCGCGAGTCCGGTGTAGTCGCGCACCGTCGCACCGACGCCACCTGCCATCACCTGCTGGAACACCGAATAAGCAGGCTTCTTGGTCCGATCGATGCGTTCGAGTCCGAGGTTCTCCCACCGGTTCGCGAGGTTCGAACCCGCGTCGCGCAGCCGGAACCAGATCATTGGGCCGGTGAATGCCCGGAACGTGGTGTTCCAACCGAGGAAGTAGTCGCGGACCCACTGGGCCTGCTGCGCTTCGGTGAGCGCTTGCGGATCCGCTCCGGTGGGCGCGCCCATCTCGGTACCCCACACCTTCTTGTTCGCGTCACCGTTCTCGACCATGACGTCGTAGAGGAACTGGGTCTGCGTGAACGCGTTCCATGGGGCCGCGTTGAGAGGATTGGTCGGGAACATGTAGGGGTGATGACCGACCGCGTCGAAGTACCCACGGGCGCCACGCGCGTAGAGATTGCGCAGCCAGGTCACCGGCGAATAATCCGTGCCGTCCGCCGCGTCACCCGCCGGTGACGTTCCGCCGGTGATCACGAGCGAGTTCGGGTCCGACGCCTTCGCGGCCACGTACGCCGACTTCAGCATCGCGGTGTACAGATCCGGGTTCGGGCGAGGCATCGAGAACTCTTGGTGGTTCGGTTCGTTCCACATCTGCCACGTGGTGACCGAACCCCGCAGCCGTTCGATCGGCGACTGCGTTCCGTACCGGGCCGCGGCCGCGCCGACGAACCGTCCGTAGTCCGCCGGGTTGGCAGACAAGCAATGCAGTTCACCGGGCGGGCAATCGGCGGTGCGCGCCCAGGGCGGACTGTAAGCCGCGGTGCCGATGATGTTGAGACCACGAGCGCGTGCGTTCAGGACGATTCGGTCGGTCGCGGCATTCCACCGCCAGGTCGTCGGACCGTCGTACTGGATGTGGTTCCAGTCGATGTCGATGTTGATCCACTTCGCGCCGGACGCGGCGACCTCGTCGAGATCACGCGTCTGCTCGGCGTCCGACGCCCAGAGGATCTCCGGACCGGCCGAGAGACCGGCCCGCTGGGCCACATCGGTGCCGGCCGCGCTCACCGCGCCCGCCGTTGCAACCGGCGCGCCCGGAAGTGAATCCAGACCGACGACTCCCGAGATGGAAATGATGGCGACCGATGCGCTCGCGACGCACCGGCCCAACAATCGGCGCATGCCGAGGACCCCTTCTTCGCCCGAAGATGAACCTCAGGTATCGACCACGCATCGTGGGATCTTGACCGCCCGGTTGACACTCTCCGCCGTAATCTCCGGACAAATCACCGATACACCGCGGGATTCCGCCCGCGCTTCGAAGCGGAACCGGGCGACACGTAATGTGCGCGACGGAGGCGCGAGTGCAACTGGGTGACCGATACCCCACAGAGACCACCGCCTCGTTGCGGTTCGCCGTCGCCGCGGGAACGGTCGCCGTCGTCGCATTCGCACTGGTCCTCTACGGCGCGCCCATCCCGCGCCTTTCCGAGGAGCTCTACCTGCCGCTCGCCCGCCACACCGGCGACTCCTCCTACCTGGCGGGCGACTGGACCATGCGCGGCGCGTTCGGCGAGCACTGGGTCTTCGACCACGCCTTCGGTTGGCTGGCCGGCGCGGTGCCGATCTCGATTTTCGGCTGGGTCGGCCGGCTCGTGGCGTGGAGTCTCCTGGCCGGTCTCCTCGTCCGGCTCGGTCGCCGCCTCGGCGCATCGGTGCCGGCCACGATCGCCGGCATCGGACTCTGGCTCTTCGCCAACCAGTCCCCCATCGGCGGGGAATGGATGTTCGGGACCTTCGAGGCCAAGACCGTCGGCTACTGCCTGCTCCTTGGTGCACTGGTGGCCGCGGTGGACCGACGGGTGGGATGGGCGTTCGTTCTCCTCGGCGCCACCGTGAGCGTTCACCCCGGGGTCGGGATCTGGGCCGGTGCCGGGCTCGGCCTCACACTCCTGGCACTCCGAGAGACGCGCGCCGCCGCGCTCCGCTGGTCCGGCGTCGGCCTGCTCGTTGCGATCCCGGGGATCGTCGGCGCGCTCTCCGCCGCGCAGTTCAGCTCGGTGAGTCTCATCCGATTCGTCGTCCTCGAAGCCATTCCCCAACACGCCGATCCGTTCTTCGGCGGGGCGCGGCTCGCGGGTCCGCAGGTGGTCGTGCGCGCGACGGTCCTGGTTGCGATGTTCGGCGCGAACTGGTGGTGGATGCGACGCGCGCCGGCGCAGTTCCCCCACCGGGTGCTGTTCGGCGTGCAAGCGGTGACGATGCTCGCGTGTCTCCTCGGCGTGCTTGCCCGGGTCGTGCACTGGTGGTCGTTCCTACTGTTCGCTCCGTTTCGTGTGGGGCCGCTCGTCGTGCTGTTGATGTTCTTCCTGAACCTCACCCGCGAGATCAGCACGCGCCGTCACGCCGACGCGTCTCGCCCGTGGTGGACGCGTCCGTCGTGGCGGCTCGCGGCGATGGGCATCGCGCTCGCGACGTTCGTCACGTCGCCGGTCATCGCAGGCCCGCGGATGATGGGGCGAACCTACGCCGCCTGGACGAAACCCGATCCCGTCGCCGACGCGTTCACATGGATCCGTGACCACACGCCGCGCTCGACGCGCTGCGTGGTCCCGATCGACCGCCAAGACGCGTTCCTGCGGACCGAGCGTCCGATCGTGGTCAGTTGGCAGGCGATACGGTACGACGACGTCGGGGAGTGGCAACGCCGCGTCCTCCAACTCGTGGGTGGCGAGCGCTACTTCCGCGATCCGGACGCGCCGGGACGCATCGCCGGCCGCCGGGGCGCGGACCTCGAGTCGCTTCGTGGCGCCTACGACGCGTTGAGCGAGACGGCAATCACCCGCGTGGCGCAGCGCTACCGCGCAACCTGCATCGTGGCCAGCACGCGCTACCGGCTCCCGGTCCGACACCGCAGTGGCGACGTACGCGTGTACGCGGTGCCCTCCGCAGGAACACGCGAGTCGTCTCGGGGCGGGTCGTAGAAGAGCCACCCTCTATCCTCGGCGGCTTCGGGAAGTGGCGCAGCTTGGCAGCGCACCTGCTTTGGGAGCAGGGGGTCGCGGGTTCAAATCCCGCCTTCCCGACCATCATGTCTGCGACCCGAAACTCATGCTTGGGTTTGGGATCTGCGTCACGCTGAGCGTGACGTCGCTCCCAATCGCTGCTCGCGGGACTCGGACGTCACTCGAAGAGCGGCTCGTCTCGGATCAGCGTCACGCTGAGCGTGACGTCGCTCCCAATCGCTGCTCGCGGGAGACATCAACGAACCGCTCAGCATTTCTGTGCGGCATCCGCCGAGTCGGGCCATCTTTGGATGAGGCCCTACACGCGGCCACCATCGGCGTAGGGCGTCATGTCCATCCTCGGGTACCGACATTGCACGTCGGTGAGCGTCTGATCGTTCCAGTAGGGGTCGCCGATGGCCGGGAAGCCGAACAGCTCGCGCTCGCGGGGTGTTGCCCGTTCCATCATCTCGGTCCAGTGGGGGTCGAGCGAGTGCGTGGGCCAGCCCATCCTGTCGGTCCACCGCGGTCCCCAGACCTCGTAGTCGGCGAGCAGCACGAACCGGGCTCGTCCTTCGCCGGTGATCTGCGAGCCGCGGTGGAGAACGTCGGTGCGGTACGTGAAGAGGGTGCCGGCAGGCCCGGACACGTTCACCTCGGATTCGGCGAACGCGCCGGACTCGATGCCCGTGCCGCCAGCGAAGTCCTCGTCACCGCCCGTCGGCCAGTACGGACGCGTCGCGCCCGCCTCGAGCGGTACCACCTTGGTGGGCCCGTCTTCCTCGTCGACGTCTGACAGCAAGACCATCGACGTCATCTGGCGGCCGGGGTCGTCTCGGTTGGGCACCACGAGTGTGTGGTTGACGTAGTCGCGGTGGTGCACCTGGTCGTAGTTGATCGCGCCCGCGTACTTGGCCCACAGGATGGCGTTGTACAGGTGAAGGTCGGCTGATCCGAGGAACCGCTCGGCCAGGTCCACGAGGTCGGGGTGGAAGGCCAGCCGGTTGAGGTCCCACGACTGCCACGGCGCCAGACGTTCCCCTTCGAACTGGCTTCGCGTGTACTCCTGGTGGGCTGACGGGTCGGCGAAGTATTCCTCCGGTCGGGGGTAGTGCAGCCACAGGGCCTCCTGGGCCGCCCGTAGCTCGTGAGGGGCGAGGAACTCCTCGACGATCGTGAAGCCGCGTTCACGCAGCTCGTGCAGATTGCGGTCCGGGACCTTCACGGCCGAGACGCTAAGTCAGACGCCGACTGGGACCGCAGGGATTGACCCGGTCGTCCTCACCGGCGGTCTTGAGGCCGTCTCGACGTCTCCGGGGTCGCATCAGATGCTCTGATTGACGCGTCGCCAAGCCCTGCGCCAGGAGCCCCGCGCGATCCGCTGATCGTCGGCGAAAGTCTCTGCGATCGCACCGGCTGCAAACGCTCCGTCGGCGTCGAGATCGTCCGTGGCGGTGGACGCCAGCCATCCGATCGCCACGCTCGCATCATGGTGGTCGCCGAGCACGTCCAGAAGTTCAGTGAGCCGACGCGCAGCGTGGCGAGCGGACTTTCCGATGATGGGCGCGGTCGCTTCGTATGCGTACCGCGCCTGCTTGGCTCGCTTCCGAACCGCGTGCAGTTCGGCGTCCGACGGCGCGCGAGGCAGCGCCTTGACGGTAGCCCGCAGTCGCTTCCACGGGTGGCGGTTCAATCGGCGGACCGAATCCTTGGCCGGCGTGTCGCAACGATTCGCTCGCAGGTGCGGCGACCGGGAGGCGTGGACCAGCTCGTCGAGCAAGATCACGTATCGCCGCGAACGCATGGCGTCGCGCAACGCAGCCTGGTCTCGATCACGCGCCGCCCGTAGACGATCGGTAATCGCGTGCGCGGCCGGTTGCGCGTCTGACCAGAGCCGGTCGGCGCGAGCCTCGATCTGGTCGAGGAGTACGTCGGCGTCGCGAACGAACCCAAGCTGCGTGCCAAGCCATTGGAGTTCCGTTCGAAGCGACTCGCTCCAATCCTCGTCGATGAGCGTACGAAAGGTGTGGAGATGGGAACGGAGTCTCCGCGTCGCGACTCTCGCGCGGTGGACGCCTTCGGGATCTTCACCACTGCGGACGAGAGCGTCCTGGTCGATGAGTGATCGGACCGCGGTGCTGATCGATGCCCGGACCAGATCGGTAGTGGTCGAATGACGGTCGAGGGTTGGCGCGGGGACCAGGTCGGGAGGGGCCGTGGCCGGTTCGCCGAGCACTCGGACGATTTTCGGCAGGCCCGGACTGCGCCCCGCGCCCGCCCTGCGCAGCCGTTTGATGATCCGCGCACTGACTGCGAGGTCGCCGCCTTCTGGTGTCTCCACCTCGACCTCACGAAAGTGGATCCTGAGTTCGCCGTCGACAAAGCCGCTCACATCGTCGTCGTCCACTTCGCAGGCGACACTTCCGTCCTCCGCAGAGATCCGGGTCTTCTCGCGCCGAGTTTCGATCCGAGCTACTTCGGAGAGCGGCTCCGACCGAGCCCACGGCAGCACCATCTCGAACGCCGCGCTCGGCGGACCGTCGATGTCATCGCCGAAGGCGAGCTCATCTCGCACGAACTCTTCGCCGCCGGCAGTCGCGGGAATCTTGACCGTCCAGCCATCGTCGGATCGGAACCGCAGGCTCACCCCCGATCGGGTCAGGCGCAGGTCTGCGGTATCGAAGTAGACGGCCGTCTGAGCGATGGCTTCGGTCGTCCACGACCCGCATCCAGCCAGCAGTTGCTCGATCGGAGGTACAGGGACGTTCGGATCGATCAACAGCTTCGTCTCACGCTCTCGCATCACCATCAGCGTTCCGTCATTCGGAGCCGTCGAAACCGACGGCTCGGGTCCGCGACCGGACAGGATGACGGGCATGGACTTGCGCGCACGGATTCAGGCTGCGAACGACGCCACCTACGCAGCGTGGAACGCCCACGACGCCGATGCCGTCGCCGCCGTCTTCGCAGCTGATGCCGAGGTCGTCGACATCGCGTCGGGGGTCGCCACCAACGGTCGCGACGCAATCCGTGCCACTGCGATCGAGCGCTTCCGAGGTTTTCCCGATTTCTCGCTCGAGAAAGTCCGGCTGCTCATCGACGTGGATAATCCGGTCCCGGCCAATGCGGATCGGTGGATCATGCGCGGTACGCACACCGGCGTCTTCATCGGGCTGGAACCGACCGGGAAGCCGGTCGAAGTCGGCGGTGCGACCTTCTCCGAGTTCGACGCCGACGGCCTCGTCGCCCGTGACACGCACTACATCGACCTTGGCGCACTCCTCCGCCAACTCGGGCTGGGTTGACCCGACCCGCTCTGCGTGCTGCCGTCGGCGTCCCACCGTGATACGAACTCGACATGCTGTTCAGCGCCCACGTCGCGACCACGAGCGTTCTCTCGGCCCTCCGCCGGAAGACGCCCAAACCCGCCGACGTACCGGGCTTACGGTCGGCCAGAACTGCGTCGTGCGCACCCTTCACTCCGGGTGTGCTCCCCCGCCCGCAGCCCGCACGCGAAGGGATGGTCGCAGCGTGGCAGGACGACGCGTCGCTCGACCGGTTCCTGACCGACCATCCGACGGGTCGTGCCTTCGCCGACGGCTGGCATGTGCGCATGGAGCTTGTTCGTGCCGCCGGAGTCTGGCCGGGGATCGACGACAACATGGTCCAACTCGCCGGGAACAAGGCGAAGGGGATGACCGGCCCGAGTGTGGCGATCACGATCGGCACCGCGTATCTCCGCAGTGCGGTCCCGTTCATGCGCGTCAACAGCGGACTCGAGGACCAGTTCCTCGCGACGCCGAGCGGACTCTGGGGAACCCAGATGACGAATCTGCCGCAACGGCTCGTGGCCACCCTGACGATCTGGGACAGCGCCGACGCGGCCATCGACTACATCGGATCCGGAGCACACGGCGCGGCGGTCGCCGCGCACTACGACCCGGCGAAGGACCCGACGGGCCACACCTTCGTGACCGGCGGCGGCTTCTTCGGCTTCCGGCCGCTTGCATCATTCGGCTCGGTCGACGGCAAGAACCCGGTATCCGCGGATTTGCTCAATGGCCGCCTCTAACTGACGCGGTTTCCGGCCGAGCTACGGCCCTACGATGCGCTGGCCGAGCGGCGTGAGCCGGTAGCCGACTTCGAGACTTTCGGTGAGACCGAGGGCTTTGAGTTTCCGGACGTCGGCCTTGAAGTCCAGGCGCGGCCGCTGCACGATCGCCGCGAGTTCGGTCGAGACAACGCCTTCGTGTTCGCCGATGAGTTCGAGAACGGCCCGCGTCCATGGGCCGGTCTTCGAGCGCGTGTCCATCGCGTCGAGCTTCTTGGTCACGAGCGCGACCTGCTCGTCGGTGGCGGGCGCGTCGACGCGCGCTTCACGCGCGCCGACGACGTGAAACTCGATGCGATAGAGCAACGTGTCATCGGCGATCGGACCCGCGTGCGCCGCGCGCGCCCGTAGCGCTTCCCGATCCGGCGCTCCGGCGAGTCTCACGTCGGCCCGGCTGATGGCGGCGAACGGCATCATCTCGATGGCGTCGACCTCGATGACCACCGGACCGACCGTGTATCGGCCACCGACCTTCGCGTGCGGTCGCTTCCAGAATCGGAAGGTCACCGTGATCGCGCCGGAAGCGACGGCAGCGTGCGAGTCCTGCGTGAACTGCATCGCCCCGAACGCTATGCCCGCATTCGGGGCGCCGCTGCTATCTTCGGAAGCCTCGCGGGTGTAGCTCAATGGTAGAGCCCCAGCCTTCCAAGCTGGCCATGCCGGTTCGATCCCGGTCACCCGCTCCAATGCAACCGGCGGGTCCGGCCGCTCCATCTCTCCCGCGCCGCGTCGGGCTACCGGCCGGCGACCGACCGGATGCGCGCCGCAAGACGGGCCGCGATGTCGGCGGTAGCGGCAAGGTTCCCCGCGCCCGCCGCGGTCCGGAGATCGCGCAGTCCTGCATCGAGTTCATTCTGCGTCGCGGCGTCGAACTCAGATGCGATGCGGTCACGAATCCATTCGAGCGTGCCAACTTCGCCCGTGACCCCGGCCGCGTTGTCAGCCGCCGCGTGGACGCGCAGCTGTTGCGAGTGCAGGTGGAAGCGAGCAACGTCGACCCGGCCTCCGTATCGCAGCTGGAGGTCGTTCGCGGCCTGCGCGACATCAACCGCGGCTTGGGCCGTCATGCCGGCATTCTGCTGCTTGACCCCGCGCGCAAGGACACGCAAGGCCTTCGTCATCGTGGCGACCACCCGCGGCGGCTGGTCAGCCTTCACGGCCTTCCACAGCCGGTTGATCCGGCCCAAGGTCGGCGTCGCCGCGTCCCAGTCTTCGAGTCGGGTGTTCTCGAGGATTCCCCACGCGCTGCTGGACAGCAGCTCGAGCTCGTTCGGAATCTCGGTGCCCACCACATCGGTCGGCGCCGCGACTGCGAGGGCTTCGGTGTCCGGGCCGTGGCTCGAGTCGAACTCGCCGTACCCGGGTGCAAACACCTTGTTCGAATGCGTGCCGTCGAGGTGCAGTTCGGACATCACCACCACCCCCGACACCGGCCCGTGCGGACCGTCGACGGTCTGATTGATGGCCTTGACTTCGAGTTCCTCGAACACGATGCCGACCACACTCTCCGCACGGAAGACGTCACCAACCTTCGGATTCGCCGGCATGATCATGGCCGCCGGTCCGTCGCGGCCGGCGAGCCACGTTCCCTCAGTGATTGCGATCGCACCATTGCGGTAGTCGAAGACGTCCTCGCCGAGATACCAGACCGAACCGTCGTCGGCCTGGGCGTACCGATCGATCGCGACTTCGTCGATCAGACCGTCGAGGTAGGCCGTGTATTGCGAGATGACAACCTCCACCCGCTGACCATCCCAGTTCACGACGTCGGTCTGAGGAAGGCGCGTGGTCTCCGCTCGAAATGGCTTCCCGTCGACCACACCCAATAACACCACCGAGTCCAACGTGCTGATCGGGAACAACGGGTTGGTGATGTTCGTCGGATTCGAGAACGTCGGCCGTTCGAGGTCGACGCGAGCGCTCGTCGGTGAACAGCCACGACCGCTATAGGTGCCACACTCGGTCACCGGCCACACGTCGGCCCGGAATCCGGAGGTGCGAGCAACGGTTCGGCCGACTCCGGACTGCGGTCGGCTGCGGGTCGCGGTCGCGGCCTCGGTGCGACCGGCACCGGATGCGGCAACTCCGATCGATGCCGAGGCCACCAACGCTGCCGTGATGCCGGACACCAACGATCGTTTCAGTAGTGATCTCATTGCGACTCCATTCGTTCGGCTGGTCGGTCGACCGTACGAAGCGGAAATGAGTCGAAGATGAGAACCGAAGAGTTCTAGCGCGAGACGCAATCGGGCAACCACAGCGCGACCGTCGGCGAGTTCTCAACAATCACCGCGTGCCCCTGATGGGCATCCGCGATCGTTTGCACGATCGCGAGACCGAGGCCGGCTCCACCCCCGCCTCGAGCGCGATCGCCGCGCGCGAATCGCTCGAACGCCCGCGCCGCGACATCATCGGCGAACCCGAGACCGGTATCCGACACTGCGATCTCGATCCCCGCGCGCTTGGGTCCTGCCTGGACCACCACTGCTCCGTCGCCATGACGCAGTGCGTTGTCCACGAGATTCCCGATCGCCTGGCGGAGCCGAGTCGGGTCGGCGTGCACCATGAGGCCAGGTGCGCACTCGACGACGATCGCACGGCCCCGCGCGTCGGCGCGGTCGACGAACCGATCTCGAACGCTCCACAGCAAGATCCCGACTTCGACGGTCTCGAACCGCATCGGTAGCTTGCCGTCGCCAGCCTTGACGATGACCAGCAGATCCTCAGCGAGCTGCGCGAGTCGATCGCACTCCTCGATGGCTGCGTGCAACGAAATGCGGACTGACGGGCCGGCGTCGGGGCTTCGCAGCGCGCCTTCGAGCTCGGTCTTGATCACCGCGATCGGGGTACGCAGTTCGTGGCTCGCGTCGGCCACGAATCGGCTCTCGCGCTCGAACGCATCTCGCAGCCGGGTGAGCATCTCGTTCAGGGTCTCACCGAGGCGCCGGATCTCATCGTGCGCGACCGGAAGGGGGAGTCCCGCGTCTGCTTGGGTGAATGAGACCTCCCGGGCTCGCCGTCGCATCGCCTCAACGGGGGCGAGACCCGCGGTGGCCAACAGGTAGCCGACGCCAGACGCCAGGAAGGTCGCGATCGCACCACCGACCGTAAAGGACCACACCACGCTCGAGAGCGCATCGTTGCGGTCGATCAGGGACTGGCCCACGACGAGCACCTCGTCGTCCGCGACGACCGGACGGGACAGAATCCGGGCGGTGCCGTCGATCCCGAGCAGATTGCGTTCGACCGTGATCTCGTTCCGGGCCGCCCGCTCCAAATCCATCCCCCGCAACGCCGGCCCGCGCGCCCGTCCGCGCGCCGAGCGCACGCGGCCGTCGCGGCCGAGGATCTGCACGAAACTCTCTTCGGCATCTTCGAGCGCGATACCCGTCAGTCGGATCGGGCGTGAACCCTGCTCGAGCGAGCGCGCCCGCGATCGCAGTGTTGCGTCGATCCGATCGTCGAGATCCGCTTCGAGCCGCAGATACACAAAGAGAAACGCGCCGACCAGCATCAGGAGCATCGCGGCGCCGAACGCGGCGGTGAGCCGGACTCGGATCGGAAGTCTGCTCACCGCCCACCGCCCGCGCGAAGGCGGTACCCCATCCCTCGGACGGTCTCGATCGATCGCGTCCCGAAGGGTCGGTCGACCTTCTCGCGGAGGTACCGGATGTAGACCTCGATCACGTTGGATCGATGTTCGTAGTCGAAGTCCCATGCCGCGTCCAGGAGCTGCTGCCGAGTGAGCACTTGGCCGGGATGGCGCATGAAGGTCTCGAGGATTGCGAATTCCCGGGTCGACAGATCGATCTCGGTATCACCGCGCCAGACCTGTTGACCGGCAGGATCGAGGCGGAGGTCGGCGACCTCGAGGACCGCGGGTCGTTCTCCGACATCCCGACGCGCGAGCGCCCGGAGTCGAGCGAGCAGCTCGGCCAACGAGAACGGTTTCGTGAGGTAGTCGTCCGCGCCCACGTCGAGACCGCGCACTCGATCTTCGACCGCATCCCTCGCCGTCACCATGATGATCGGAATCCACACGCCATCGGCTCGCAGCAGCCGACACGTCTCGAAACCGTCTCGTCCGGGCATCATCACGTCGAGGACCATGGCGTCGTAGCTCGCGGCACGCACCATCCAGAGCGCGTCATCACTCGTTGGCGCGATGTCGGCGACGACCGCGGCATTTCGCAGGGCACGATGCATTGCGGCGGCCATCCGCACGTCGTCCTCCACGATCAGCACTCGCACCCCCCGAGTATGGGCCAAAATATGAGAGGCAGATGAGAGGACAAGCAACCCCGGGTCGTGGTGAAACCCATTGCGAACGTCCGGAGTTCGGACCCTACGGAGTCGTACCGAGATCGACGGCGTGGAGATTGTCACCCATCTCGTTGGGTTCGTCACCGCGGGTGGCCGTGTCGCCGTAGCCGAGTTCGCCGTAGGCACCCGAGCCCCAACACTTCACGGTGGCATCGTCGAGCAGAGCACACGATTGGATTCCGCTCGCCGCGCTGACCCCGACGGCCGTACGGCCGGCACCAACGTTGACAACTGCGAGGTTGCGCTACGAATCCTCCCTCGCCGACCTCGATGCGCAGGGTGCGTTCTTCTTCGCCGGTCTTGCCGTTTTACTCAGCGCAATCGCACCTGACCCATCGCTCTGAGTCGTCCGCCAGCCGAACCCTGCGCGCCGCCTCGGCGACCCAGACCTACTTCGGGGCGAAGCGCACGCCGGCGTCCAGACGGATGCAGCTGCCGTTCAGCATCGGGTTGCGCACGATCGCGAGTGCGAGCTGCGCGTACTCCTCCGGCTTACCCATACGGCGCGGGAACGCGTTGTCGCGTGTCAGTTCCGCCTGCATCTCCGGCGGCGCGAGCGAGGTGAGACCCGTCTCGAACAGACTCGGCGCGATCGCGACCGAGCGGATGCCGAGCGTCCCGAGATCGCGTGCCATCGGCAACATCATCGCGGCCACGCCGGCTTTCGCCGCGGTGTAGGCGACCTGACCGATCTGTCCTTCGAACGCGGCGACTGAAGCGGTGTCGATGATCACACCGCGCTCGCCATCCTCCGGCTCGTTCTCGCGCATGTGCCACGCCTGCAGCCGATTGAGGTTGAACGTCGCCACGAGACTGAACTCGATCACCCGCCGGAACTCGTCGATCGGGTGCGGACCCGCCTTGGAGATCGTGCGCATCGCGATTCCACCACCGGCGGTATTCACCGCAATGTGCAGCGCACCGAGCGCGTCAATCGCCGACGCGAACGCGGCGTCGACGGAGTCCCCATCCATCACGTCGCACGGGTGGAATGTGGCGCCCATCTCGGCGGCGACTTCCGCGCCCGCCGACTTCGGCAGATCGAGGATCGCAACATCGGCGCCCGCTTCGCGCAACATCTCCGCCGTCGCCCGCGCCATGCCCGACGCGCCGCCGACGACCATCGCTGCCTTCCCCTGGATCTGCATCGGGGTGTACCTCCTTCACTCGTGGAGGGCGGAAACTACCGGGTCCCACTTGTTCGGCGCGGCGACCGTCACGCGTTGAACCCGACCGCGATCCCGACGGCCAGCAGGATGTTCAGCAGCGCGACACCCACAAGCCGAGTCACTGGGAATCTCAGTCGCCTACCTCGCGATCCCGGCCACCATCTTCGGAGTCTGGGAACACGTCGAGGCGAATCACGACGCGGGTCCGCTCAACTTTCGCTACGCGAAGAGTTGGCCCACGATGTCCTCGTGGTCGCAGTGGTGGAAGGCGGCCACCAAAGCCGTACGCCCGTCACCTCCACTGACGCCGGGAGTGCTCGCGCTGATTGCATTCATGGTGTTGATCGCCATCAGTCGGCCGCCGTGCCGACGTGCCGACGCGACCGAGCCCCAGTCACCGTTGCGGTGACCGGGGCTCGCGTCGGCCGCAGTTCAGTGCCTCAGCGCAGCGGCGCCGACGTGGCGTACTGCGTGGTCGAGGCCAGCACGGAGTTGCTGCTGTCCAGCAGTTCCGCGTCGATCTTGTACGGCGTGGTGTACGAGTCAAGCAGTTCGCGTGCCCCGCACCGCTGGGTCACGCGTCGCGGCTGCGAAGACTCTCGATATCAGCGAGGTCTTGGGCGCGACCAGCGGCGGCTTTGTTGGCGATGAGGTCATCGACACCGATGAATGGCACGATAATCCCGTCGAGGTCGAGGTCGACTCGATCCCGCCAACATTGCTCGAAGACCACTCCCGACGGAGATGTGAGTAGATCGACACGGTTCGGCGGGTACCCCAGCTGAATGACGGAGTCCGGCGTCGTGAAGTCGGTCGAGGTCAGACCGAGCCCGCCGAAGCCGAAGTCCTGGAGCGCGGCCACGGTTGCTTCGCCATTGGCCTCGTCCATCCAGATCCAGATGTCGAGATCCTTGGTGTAGCGAGGGTGGCCGTGCACCGCGACGGCCCAACCGCCGACGATCAGGTAGCGAACGTCACGGGCGGCGAAGGACTCGAGCAACTCGCGGAAGTCTCGGTTCAGTTTCATCGCACCACCCATGAAACTCGCGACGCATCTCGCTCACGGCCGCAACCCGCTGCTCCGGCCGCTTCGATCGCCAGAACTGAAGGTCGTCGTGTGCATCGAACATCGACTTTTTTGTCACGACGCGAGCGATGCCAGCCACGCATCCAGTGTACCCGTCGCCGCAGCAGGACGATGGCTTCGGCGCGTCACGCGTCCTCGAAGCTGGTGTCGTCGACGAAGCCGTCGTCATCGGACGGACACCCGCAACTGATGAGCTGACCGCGACAACATGGACACCTCTGGAGGTCACAGCCCGGGTGGTGTAGCCCGCCGCCCGCGGTGCCGCAGTCTCCGCAGCGTGACCGCGTACGTGAGAGCGGCAACGTCACTTCCCGCTGGTGCAGGGCGTCAACGGTGCAGGACGCGCCCGTCAACATCTCTTGCTCACACCACGTGCATATCGCCATGACACTTCCTCCAAAATCCGTGATCCGTCGAGGGGGAAGTTGCAGCACGAGGCGCCGAAGCGGACCCTACCCACGAGGTGTGACCACGCCCCTTCCTCGGGGCGATCGCCCCGTGGCCGGGCTGCCTCACACCACCGTCGATACGGAAAGAGACCGGCGCAGAGCTCTGTTCAGGAACCGCCGATCAGGTCGATGACTTCGGTCGTCGTTCGGACGTCGCCGAAGCTGCGATAGATCGTGTGCAACGTCGCGCTCAGATCTTGGTCGCGCATCGCGGCGTTCGCATCGGCGACAAAGATCACGCGGTAGCCGAGCGCGCTTGCATCGCGGCCACCTCAGCCGCCAGGTTGCGTCCGATCAGTTTCGCCACCGCATTCGGCGCCACCCGGTGCAGCCGCCACAGCAGCGCCGCGCGGCCGGGGGTGATCAAGCCACGGTTGTCACGCACGCCGTTCACGACGGCATCCGCGAGCGTCCCCGGCGTCAACGGCTTGCCGCCCGCGGCGGTGATGTATCGCCGCACGTCCATGCCTCGGGTCGAGCCGGGCTGGTCGAGGAGCGGCGTTTCGACCGGTCCCGGGCAGACAGTGGTGACACCGACCCCGTGACGCGCCGCCTCCGGCCGCAAGCTCGCACCGAGGCCGACCACCGCATGCTTCGTCATTGCGTACGGCGTGAGCAACGGGGCACCGAGCAATCCCGAGAGTGACGCCATCAGGACGATGGCGCCTTGGCCGCGGTCGACCAGTATGGGGTACGCAGCCTGAACGGTGTTCGCGGTCCCTCGGATGTTGACGTCGATCGAGCGCGTCCAGTCGCTTGCGGTCAGATCCTCGACGAGACCACCGACGCCGATCCCGGCGTTGGCCACCACCACATCGAGCCGACCCCGCTCGGCCCGCAGCTCGCTGAAAGCCCGGCGAGTTGCGTCCCCGTCGGTGACATCGAGATCGATGACAGCACCTCGGCCGGGAAGATCCGCCGACACCGCCACGGCTCCGGCACGCTCGAACGCGGTTCCGAGGGCCGATCCAATCCCACCGGCCCCACCGGTGATGACGACGACCGCGTTTTCCAGATCCATCAAGCCCCCTGTTGTCGTTGCATCGATTCCCAGCCCTTCGTTGCGGCACTGATCCGATCAGCTGGGCGTCTTGGGCCAGCTCCAGTCTCCGCCTGCGAGACTCGCTCGCATGGAGGCATTCGTCACTGCGGGCGCGGGGTTCCTCCTCGCGGTGCTCTGGTTCGACCTCATGTTCGACGTGCAAGTCCGCGGCACGGTGACTGACGAAGCGATTGCATCGATCTCTGCGTACTACCGGCGCGTCACCACGGACGCACGCCCCATGAACCGATTTGTCGCGGTCGCGATGCTAGCCACCGTCATCGCAATCGTCGCGGAGCTCACGACCGATCGGGTCGCCGCGTGGGTCGGCTGGGTTTCGCTTGGACTTGCCGTCGTGGCGATGTCGACGGCTGCGCTCCGTACCGTGCCGCGCGCGGTGCGCCTCGGCGCCAACCTCGACCCAGCCGACGAGCAGGCGCGCATGGCTCGGCGCATCCTGCACGAGCACGTGCTGTGCTTCCTCTCGATCGGCGCGCTGATTGCCGTCCAACTCACCCACGCCGCTTGACCGTCAACACCAAGGAGACCCGATGGACCCGATGATCGCTCGCCGGACGTGGCGGACTCTGGAACCGATTCACGGCATGATCTACTTCTCGCCCGAGGCCGCCACGGCGTACGAGCGGTTGGGCCTGACCGGCCGGATGGGTTACTTCGCCTCGCGCGCCGCGCCCATGGGGGCCGTGCCCGCCGAAGTTGTCATCGCGACCTTCTACAACTTCCGACCGCAACTGGTTCGCGACGCGATCCCGGAGGCGTGGACGCGCGCCACGCCGGCCGCGATCCTCGCGGCGCGGGTGGCCTCGGCCGACGGCGCGCTGCGGCGCTCCGTCCCCGACGCGATCGGCAGCGAAGATGTGACGGAGGCGGCTGGACTCGCGCGCCAAGCCGCCGAGGTCGCGTGCGAACACCTCGACGGCCGCCCACTCTTCGCCGGCCATGCATCACTCCCCTGGCCCGACGAACCCCACCTCGTGCTCTGGCACGCGCAAAGTCTCCTGCGCGAGTTCCGCGGCGACGGGCACATCGCCGCGCTGCTTACGGCCGGATTGAGCGGACTCGAAGCTGCGATCACCCATGTCGCCACGGGCGAAGTCCCCGGCGCGGTGATGCTGGCCACCCGTGATTGGCCGGCGAGTGAATGGGCCGCCGGCATCGAGGGTTTACGGGCGCGCGGAATCCTCGAACCCGGTGACGACCTGGCGCTCACCGAGCGCGGCCGCGCCCAACGCGAGTGGGTGGAGGACACCACCGACGCGGCTGCCGCCGTCGCCTACGAGACCTTGGGTGATGACGGATGCGCGCGACTCCGCACGCTCGGTCGACCACTGAGTCGGGCCATCGTCGACGGCGGATTCCTCCGGCCTCTCTGACTGCTCGTACCCCGGCGAACCGACGCGCCGAATGCAAGCTGGGGCTTGCGCTTTTGGTACGAGTTGCGGGACGGGGGTGGGCGGCGGCGGGTCCGCGGTGAAAGTCACTCCCTGAGCCCGAGTCGGCAACCGTTACACTGACCCGGCCCGCAAGACTCGCGCCCGTAGCTCAGCTGGATAGAGCAGTGGACTTCTAATCCGCCGGTCGGAGGTTCGAGTCCTCCCGGGCGCGCCGGCGACGCCACAATGTCGGCGGAACACGACGGCTGAGCCGTCATCTCATGGTGGCCGTAGCTCAGTTGGCTAGAGCGCCGGGTTGTGATCCCGGAGGTCGGGGGTTCGAAACCCCTCGGTCACCCCACTCAACGCGACGCTTGGCGTCGCGCGCCCAACTCAAGGAGTCGGCCATGACCGCGACAGAACCCTCCGCCCCCACCGACCACTACACGATCATCTCGTCGGACAGCCACGCCGGTGCGTCCCACGCGACATATCGCGAGTACCTCGATACGAGGTACCTGGAAGATTTCGACGCCTGGCGGAACAAGTACAAGAACCCTTACAAAGATCTCGCCCCCGGCGACGACCGGCGGAAGCGCAACTGGGACGACGAGATGCGCAACCGCCAGCAGGAGGCCGACGGCGTCGTCGGCGAGGTGGTATTCCCGAACACAGTCCCCCCGTTCTTTCCGAGCTTCGTGCTCTTCGCGCCTCCTGCCCCGCCCGAGGACTACGAGCACCGGCTCGCCGGCATTCGCGCCCACAACCGGTGGCTGAAGGACTGGTGCAACGAGTACCCCGAACGGCGCGCGGGCGTCGGTCAGATCTTTCTCAACGACATTGATGACGCCATCGCTGACGTCACGTGGATCAAGGAGAACGGACTCCGCGGCGGGATCCTCCTCCCGGCGATTCCACCCGACGTGAAATGGGTGAAGCCGCTCTACGACCCCGAGTACGACCGTCTCTGGCAGGTCATCGAGGACCTTGAAATCCCGGTCAACGCCCACGGCGGAACCGGCGTGCCCGACTACGGCAAGTACCCGACGTCGATGCTGCTCTACATCATGGAGGCGAGCTTCTACTCGCAGCGGCCGTTCGTGCAGCTCGTCCTCTCAGGAGTCTTCGACCGTTTCCCGCGCCTGCGATTCGTCATGACGGAGAATGGCTGCGCATGGCTCCCCTCGCTCATCGCCCACATGGACGCGATGCTGAAATCGATCCGGGGCGGCGGCGCGGTCGGCGAGATCCGCTACACCGAGGACGAGCGCCAGGGACAGCTGCTCGCGTCGGAGGCCTTTCAGCAGAGCTGCTGGATGGGAGTGAGCCAGCCCGGTATGGCCGACGCAGCGGCGATGACCTTCGTCGGCGAGGACCGCTTCATGTGGGGCAGCGACTATCCCCATGACGAGGGCACCTATCCGCACTCACGCGAAGCGATTCGATCCCGCTTCTACGAGCTGGCGCCTACCGTGAAGCACAAGATTCTCGCCGGCAACGCCGCCGACCTCTACGGCTTCGACCTCGACGCGTTGGCACCGTTGGCCGCGCGGGTCGGCCCGACGGTAGAAGAACTCGCTGAGCCCCTACGCGAGTTGCCGGAGAACCCGAGCCAGGGCCTCGCCCGCGGCTACCGAGCCTCGGACGACAACGACCAGGTCCTCTCCGACGATCTGGACGCCGCCGCCCTCTGACGTTCGGCGGCCCTGCTCGCCGACTCCCCGGTCTCCGCCCGGAGGTCGGGGGTTCGAGACCCTCGGTCACCCACGCAACGCAACGCCCTGGCGTCGCGCGGTCATGTCGCGCGCCCGGGCCTACTCGTCCTGCGCCGGGGCGCAGACTTCGAGTTCCATTCCGTCGATGTCGCGGAAGAACAGCGACCACTCGTTGCCGAGTCGTTGGATCTCGCCGATGTCGGACCCGGCATCGGCGAGCCGCTGCTTCACGTTCTCAAGTTCCGCGAGTGAGGTGACCGCAAATGCGAAATGGTCGATGGCGCCGCGCCCACCCTGCTGGGTGCGGTCACCGAGGATCTCGTCGGGTCCGACCTCGAAGACGTTGAGGGTCGCGCCACCGAAGTCGATGATGAACATCCGTGGATGGTCGGGGGCCGCGTCCATTCGATACGTGACCTGTGCTCCGAACACCGTCTCGTAGTACGCCGCATGGCGTTCGAGGTCGGTGGTCAAGGTGGCGATGTGATTGAACCCTCGCGTGATCGGCATCGAGGCTTCCTCCCGGTCGAAAGCGTGGTCAGACCATGGCGTGTAGCGCGGATTCCAGCGTCGGATACTGGAACTCGTACCCGGTCGCCTCGAGCCGGGTGGGGAGAACGCGTTGACCGTCGACGAGAAGGTGCTGGACGAGTTCCTTGCCGTAGCGCGCTTTCAACGGGAGTAACGGCGTCGGCAAGACGGTCGGGCGCTTGAGCACCTGTCCGAGAGTCGCGGTGAACGCAGAGTTCGTGACCGGATTCGGGGCAGTGGCGTTGAGGACGCCGCTCACTTCGACGTGGTCGAGCGCGTGAAGTATCGAACCGACCTCGTCGTCGATCGCGATCCAACTCATGTACTGACGGCCGTCGCCGATCCGGCCACCCAGGCCGAGCTTGAACGGCGTCAACATCCGTCCGAGCGCACCCCCCGCCGGACTCAGCACGATGCCCGTGCGGAGATGCACGGTACGGATGCCGGCCGTTTCGGCCGGCGCGGTCGCGGCTTCCCACGCGCGGCAGACCTCGGCGAGGAACTCGTCCGGCGACGGCGGCGGACTCTCCTCGGTCAGGATCTCTTCGCCGCGATTTCCGTACCAACCGATCGCGCTGGCGGACACCAGGACTGCGGGCGGGTCAGCCATGCCCGCGATGGTGGTGGCGATGAGCGTCGTACCGCTGACCCGACTGTCCAGGATCCGGCGCTTCTGTTCGGGAGTCCATCGCTTCTCCGCGATCCCCTCGCCCGCGAGATGGACGACACCGTCGATGCCTTCGAGGGCGGCGTCGATCGTGCCGTGCTCGGGATCCCAATGGATGCCATCACCGTCACCGCGGACAATGCGAACCACCGTGTCACCGCGAGACTCAAGGGCGGCGACGAGCGCCGAACCGATCAGTCCGTTCGAGCCAGTGAGCGCAACCTTCATCGTGTCCTCCTCGGTGGTGCGAACGGTAGGCCCGACGCATCGGTTGGCGGGCATCGACCTGCGGTCCACTAAGTTGGTCCCGCGCCGCTAGCTCAACTGGTTAGAGCAACAGACTCTTAATCTGTAGGTTCAGGGTTCGAGTCCCTGGCGGCGTACCACCAGCAATCCCGGTCCGGGTTCAGGGACGGAGTTCGCGGAGCTGACGGCGGAGCGCCGGGAGGTCCAGGTCGCCCAGCGCAGCCTGCGCCTCGTCGATCAGGGTGGTTGCCGCCTCGGCGTTCTCGCGGGCAAGCAGGCACGCCGCCCAGTCGAGCCGACACCGGGCGCGCCAGATCGGCGAGTCGAGACGGTCGGCATCTTCCACTGCGGCCAAGAACGACTGATCCGAACCCTCGTCGTCGCCGAGCACCGCTTCGAGGCGAGCAACGAGGCGCGCCGCCGGACCGCACATGATCCCGCCGGTTCCCAGCTGCGCCCGGTCCGCGGCAAAGGGGCGGATGATCTCGACCAGGAGCCTCGCCGCGGCCGGGTCGGCGACCAGCGCCGCCGTCTCGGCGTAGAGCGAGATCGCCATCGGCCAACCGGCGTCGTCGGGCAGGTCGGTGAACTCGTTGACGGCCACCCGATCGAGCCGACGCGCGGCTTCGTCGATCTCACCCGCGGTCACGAGCATGAACATCACTGCGGCATCGGTTGCGTCGGACACCACCGGCCGCGAGTCGCGGAACTCGGTCCAGGCCAGGAGCAGTTCGCCCAGGCGATCTTGTTCACGCCGCCCCGCGAGACCCATCGTCGCCCGATACGTGATCGCCTCCGGGAGACCCATGGTGCTCAAGATCTGGAACATCTCGGCCGATCGGGCTTCGGCGACTGCGAGTTCGCCGTCAGACGCGGCCACCATTTCGCCGACCATCAGGATCGCTCGGTGCGTCACCGCCGCGTCGGCGCGCGCGGCGAGATCCTCCAGTCCCGCGAGCGCCGCGCGCGCGGCCGGGCCGTCGCAGCTCGCCAGCGCGTGGAAGCCACTGCTCATCCAGGCCCCCGCCATCGAGATCGGATCACCCAGTGTTTCCGCGGCGGCGAAGACCTCCTGGTGAAGCTCGGATTCCTGGCGAAACGAATCGCCGTGCCAGGTCTTGCGTGACCGGGCGCTGAATCGGGCGCCCGCGACCTCGACGAGGGCGAGCTGGTCACCGGACTCTCGCGCCGACGCGACGGCATCGTCCAACAGCTC
Organism: Acidimicrobiia bacterium; assembly: GCA_031422675.1. GTDB lineage: Bacteria > Actinomycetota > Acidimicrobiia > IMCC26256 > JAENVU01 > JAENVU01. Next base: position 62,342 of record JANPMG010000028.1, read on the forward strand.
GAAGCGGCGGGTGTCGCCAACGAAGATCAGCTCGATCGCCAGCGCGGCGAGCACCCGCGCGCGGAGGGCCGACGCCTCGTCGAGCTGCGCGAGCGCATTCTCGAGGAGCGCAATCTTCTCGGGATCGCTTGGCTGGTCTTGATCGAACGACATGCGACCGGAGACCAACAACGCCTCGGCCATCGCCGTCGCCAAACCTGCACTCTGCGCGCGCCGAGCCGCACGCACGACCGTGTCCCGCACGTCCCCGAGTGCGGTCTGGAGTTGGGACCGCGCCAGCCGCGTCAAGAGATCCACCTCGGTCGCGGCGTCGCGCTCGTCGTGCTCGAGATGCTCCAACGCCGATGAATACCAGCGGATTGCATCGTCGGGCGCCGAGGCCTCCATCGCCGCATCGCCGGCACGCGTGGCGTACTCGACAGCTTTTTCCGCGACGCCGGTGGCGGATGCTTCGCCGTAGTGGAACGCCAACTCGGGCAAGACCTTGCTCGGGTCGGCACCGTGGCGCGCCTCGAGTGCCTCGGCGATCTTGCGGTGCGTGCGGACTCGGCGGGTGGTGGTCAACTCTTCGAGCAGGGTGGTCCGCACGAGGGCGTGGCCGAAGCGATAGCGGTCGAGGCCGACCTCGTTGAGCAGACCGGTGGCACGAGCGCGGTCCAGCTGGTCGAGGGCATCGTCTTCGTCGATCCCGATGACGTCGGCGAGCACCCGCACGTCGAACTCGGCACCGATCACGGCTGCGACCGACAGGGAACGCTGCGTCGGTTCGTCGAGCCGGGAGATGCGCCGACCGACGACCTCTCTCACTCCTTCGGGGAGACCGACCTGGGCGAGCGTCAGGTCGCTCGTCCAGCGGCCGTCGCGCACCACCAGCGCGCCCGACTCGACGAGGTTGCGCATGATCTCGCCGACGAAGAATGGATTCCCGCTGGTCTCGGCGAAGACCGCGTCGGCCAACGCGAGGCCTGCGTCGTCGAGATCGTGACCGGCCGACCGTTCTAGGAACTGCGCGACGCCGTCGCGGTCGAGCCCGTCGATCGCGACTCTTTGCACCGCACCGATGCGCCGGAACTCCGCGAGCGCGGCCGACAGGGGGTGGGCGCGGTCGAGATCGGTGTCTCGGTACGTCCCGAGGATCATCACGCGGTCGTTGGCAGTCTCATGCACGAGGTGACGGAAGAGCGCAAGCGTCGGCGGGTCCGCCCAATGGAGGTCGTCGAGCACCAGCAGGAGCGGCGCACCCGCCGCCGTCGTCCGCAGCCAGCCGGTGACCGCCTCGAACAGGCGGGCCCGCTCGGACTCGGGGTCGCCCCGCCGCGGCTCAGCTCCCGGGATTCGGTCACCGACCTCGGGAACGAGCCGGACCAACTCACCACCGAGCGGTCCCAGCCACGAGGCCGGAGCAACATCGTCGGGGAGCTCGAGTTGGAAGCGCAATGCCTCGACGAACGGCTGGAACGCCAGCCCGAGGTCCTCGTCACATCGACCCGCGAGCACCAACGCGTGCTGGTCACGGGCGGTGAGCGCGAGCTCAGTCGCGAGCCGGGTCTTGCCGACGCCCGGTTCGCCGGCGAGGAGTACGACGCGGCGAGAACCCGCGGCGGACTCTTTCCACTCGGCGACGAGTCGATCGAAGATTTCGGTGCGGCCGGCAAGCGGGAAGGCCGACGGAGAGGACAGCGCGGGCGGTAGCGGCGCCTGGTCCACCGCACCTCGGGTCGGCTCGATGAGCGCCTCCCAATGGACCGCGGCCGTCGGCACGGTTCCCGGAATGCCCTTGAGTTCGAGGTTGCCGTACTCGGTGAACTCGAAGCCGCCCCGACCACGCGCGAGGTGGCGCACGATGTCGGCACACAGGATGCCTCCGGGATCGGCGGCCGATTCGAGCCGTTGCGCTTCGACGACGGGAAGGCCGAAGCAGTCCTCGCCCTCGAAGGTCACGTCACCGACACTGATGCCAATGCGCACCTCGATGGATTCGGTGTCCCCGCGGCGGTTGTGGAGATCGACCGCTTGCTGGATCGCCACCGCGGCGCCCACGGCGTCGACCGCGGCGGAGAACGTGGCCATCACGCCGTCACCGGTGTGCTTGACGACCACCCCTCGGTTGATCTCGATCGCGGAGTTCACGAAGGTGTCGTGCGCGTTGCGAAGTCGATCGGCCGCCTCCTCGCCGATCCGAGCCCGTTGCGAGGTGGAACCGACAACATCCGTGAACAACACCGTGGCGGTGTCGACCCGTCGCTCTGCGCCCGCCATGCCCGGAGACTAGGCAATCCGGCGGGTGACCGATCACGGGCGTGGTCTTGGTCTCGTTCGACGCGGTCGAGCCACTCGGCGAACCTGTCACCGCACCGGGCCGCGACTGACCCAGATTGCATCTTCGGTCGCAGTCATGAGTCGACGGTCGGGAAGCAAGGTCATGCCTTCGGCGCACGGGCGGGCAATCACCCGCCCGGTGAGCCGCATGGCGCCGTTCACCACTCGCGCCTCGTCGACCCGGTGTGAGACGTAGCCACACACGCCGAATCGATTCCCGCCGAGCGCGACGAGCGCAGCCGGCGCCCGCACCTCGCCGGCTCGTCCGAGTGGCGGCGCGTCACGAGCCGGTCGGTTGGCGCGGCCGACGCGTTCCCGAGCCGAGCCACCGGCGTTGTCGGCCACCCACGGCACGCCGTCCGGCGCGACTGTGATCGCGTACGGATTGTTCCAACCGGATGAGCGCACGAGCGGGGTCTGATCGGCGGGCCCATCGACGTCGAGTGCAACGATCTTTCGATTCGGCACCGACGGATCGCTCTCCAACGAACGATCGGCCAACAGGTCACCGACCCCGACGAGTAGCAAACCGTCGGCGGTGATCGCCAGGCCACCACCGTTCGCGCGATCGGCCGAGACCGGCCCGACCCACACCAGACGGGGTGCGGAGGTGGCCGAGACCTCGACGATGACCAGCCGGCGGTCACTCGGGCGCACCCCACTCGCGTAGATCCGGCCGCTGCGGCCGCGCGCCAGACCGAGCAGTCCCCGCTGGTCGCTCCGAGCCCCGACCACCGGCACTGTCGCGACTGCCCCTGGGCTGACTCGTCCGTCCGGAGTGATGCGCCGGATGCGGCCGGTCAGCCGCTCGCCGAAGTACACCTCGGCGCCGACGACGATCGGTGCGACCGGATGGTCGGCGCGAACCAACCGGCGCATGGAAGTGATGGCGCGCGTCGGCTCGAGCCCTGGGGACGACGACGAACATCCCGCGACAATCGCCGCCAGCACAGTCGCGGATCCACACAACATCCCGATCCGCATTCACCCAGTCTCGCGTCCGGCCGCGTCGAGCGGCAACGCTCACGCGCACTCTGTTGTTGGCTCTTCATCTCACCGCCGTGGCCGGCTGGCTCGGCGCCAACATTCTGCAGTTCGTCGTGGCACCGCGGTTTCGCCGGGCGGGTGGCGACGTGGCCCGCCAATGGACCGAGACTGCTCGCTTCCTCGGTCAGCGCTACTACAACGTCGTTGGGGTGCTCGTCGGGGTGAGTGGCGTCGCGCTCGTCTTCGACGGCGAATAAAGATTTCACGGGTTCGTGCTCGTCGGTATCGGTGCCGTGATCATCGGTGCCGTGATCATCGGTGCCGTCCTCGGCGTCGCCGGTTTCGACCGGCTGCTGCGACGAGAGCTCGCAGCGATGGACGCCGGCGACACCACCGAAGTCGCTCGACTCCAACGCCGCTTCTCGTCCCTCGCGGTGATCGACACGCTGGTCATCCTGGTTGCGATGGTGTCCATGGTCGACCACTGGCGCGGGGCGATCGGCGAAGCGCCGACGGCGGTCAACGCCCTCAGCGCGACGGGTCGAGGATCACCTTGCCCACACCGTCGGCGCGTGAGTGGAACTGCTCGTACGCCTCGGGTCCGGCGCTCAAGGCCAGGTGATGGGTCACCACCACCGCGGGGTCGAGCCGGCCCGACCGGGTCAACGCGAGCAGGGCCGGGAGTTCGCGTTGCACCGAACACAGGCCGATCGAGAACTCCAACTCGTTGAACTGCGCCAGCGCCAGGTGCATCGGGAAGGCGCTGCTCTGACTGACGCCGACCACCGAGACCCGGCCACCGCGTGCCGCCACTTTCGTGGCCAGATCGATGGTGGCGTCGGCGCCCACGGCTTCGAGCACCACGTTCGCGCCGCGGCCGGCGGTGAGTTCGCGGACACCGACCCGCGGATCACCGTCCACGGGTTCGGCGCCGAGCCGAGCCGCGGCCTGGCGTCGATCCTCGACCAGGTCGATGGCCAAGACCCGGCTCGCACCCATGATCTGCGCCGCGAGGACCGACATCATCCCGACAGGTCCGAGCCCGATCACCGCGACGACGTCACCCGGCTCGATCCGGGCGCGCCGGGCCCCGTACCAGGCGGTCGGTGCGTTGTCGGTGAGAACGAGTGCGGCGTCATCGCTCACCCCCTCCGGGATCGCGACGAGGTTGCCGTCGGCGGCGGGCACCGACACGAACTCGGCTTGGCTACCCGGGAGGATCGAACCGAGGCCGTAACAGCCGCTCCGGCCGCGCTCGCAGCCGAGCACATACCCGGCCCGACACGGACCGCAGGCGTTACATCCGACCGATGCGGCGACGAGCACCGAGTCCCCGACCGCGAAGCGGGTCACCGCGGCGCCGACCGCCACCACCTCACCCACGGCCTCGTGCCCCACGCAGAAGCCGATGTCGGCGCTGAACCCGTGCCCTTCGTAGATGTGGAGGTCGCTCCCACAGATTCCGCAGGCCCGCACCGCCACTACCGCGCTCTCCGCGTCGAATGGTCCGGGGTCCGGGACCGTCTCGACGCGAACATCGAACGGTCCGTGGAAGGTGAGCGCGCGCATCCGCACTGCTTACCTCACGAGCCGTGCCCGCCGGTCTCGTGTCCGGATCGGGCGAATGTGGATGGGTCGATCGGACCGTTGTTCCGAGATGCCCACCAAGAGTGAGTTCGTGAGTTCAGCAATTTCACGGAACGTGACGATAGGGGGCAGCTTCACTCACACAACGAGGTACTCATGTCGTTCTCCCGTCGTCCCATCCAAATCCTCGGCCTCGTCACGATCGTGATGGTGCTCGGCGCCTGCGGATGGGGTCCGTCGCCCTTCGCGCCCGCCACCGGATCATCGAGCGCGCCGTCCAAGTCGGGCGCGCAGCCCACGACGGGTGGGGTCGCGTCGGACGGAGCCGTGTCCGCTCGGGGTACCACCGCGCTCGGGCGGCGGGCCGGGTTCAACCCCGGTTCCGGCATTCTCTGGATGAACGATGCCGAACGTCAACGCGAGCTCGATGCCATGGCGGCGACCGGGGCGCGCTGGATCGCGCTCGACTTCGACTGGAACTCGATTCAGGGCGACGGGCCGGAGAGCTTCCGCTGGGACCGCTCGACCGACCGGGTGGTGCGACAAGCGCACGAGCGTGGCCTGCGGATCATCGGCACCCTCGCGTACAGCCCACCGTGGGCGCGCCGCGCAGTCTGTGCGAACACCAGCCATTGCTTCCCGACGGATCCGAACACCTACGGTCGATTCGCGCGTGCCGCCGCCGAGCGGTACGGACCCAACTCACCGGTCCCGGAACTGCGCAACTCGGTTCGGGTGTGGCAGATCTGGAACGAAGCGAACCACTACCCGTTCGTGCAACCGACCGTCGACGTGGCCGGCTACACGGTCATGCTCCAGCGCGCGTACACCGCGATCAAGGCGGCAGACCGAGCGTCGGTGGTCCTCGCCGGCGCAACCTCACCGGCCGGGGACGACCCGAGCGGTCGGGACATGGCGCCGGTCACGTTCTTGCGGGGGATCTACGCCAACGGCGGCGGGCGCTCGTTCGACGCCTTCGCCCATCACCCGTACACCTTTCCCCACAGCCCGCTGATCGCTGCACCCTGGAATGCGTTCACCCAGACCCGTGATCTCCACGCCGTGATGACCGAACACGGCGACGCCCGGAAGAAGGTGTGGGGCACCGAGGCCGGCGCAGGGACCGGCACCGACCCCAAGGCCGTGGACCCGCTGCGCCAGGCGCAACTGCTCCGGGACTACTACACCGGCTGGAACGGCGAGTTTCGCAGCTTCACCGGGCCGCTCCTCTGGTTCTCGGTCCGGGACCGCAGCACCAACCCGGCGAGCATCTACGAGAACTTCGGGATCTTCCGCCACGACTTCCGGCCGAAGCCGGCGCGCAACGTGTTGGTGGCGCTCCTGCGCGGCTGACGCGCCGGCGCGACACCCGACCCGGCTTACGACGAGCACCGGTCGTTAGCGTGGCGCGCGATGACCCCTGATCAATCCTTGACCGTCCCGGAGATCCTGGATCCACTCGCCGGGTTTCGACTCGATGGTCAGGTGGCGCTCGTGACCGGCGCGAGTTCCGGGCTCGGTGCGCGCTTCGCGCGCGTGTTGGATGCGGTCGGCGCGCGGGTTGCGATCGCGGCGCGCCGGACGGACCGGCTCGAAGAACTCGCGGCGCAACTCACCGACCCGATCGTGCTGCCGTGCGATCTCGTCGACACCGAGCAACGGGAGTCCCTCGTGCCGCAGGTGGTCGCGGCCGGTGGTCGGATCGACGTGTTGGTCAACAACGCAGGCCGGAGCGAGCCGATGCGCGCGCTCGACGAGCCCGTCGCGCATTTTCGGGACACCGTGGAGCTAAATCTGGTCGCCCCGTTCGCCCTGGCCCAGGCCGCCGCCCGAGACATGACTGAGCGGTCCGTCGCCGGGCGAATCGTGAACATTGCGTCGATCTACGGACTCACCGGAGTCGGACGGGTCCCGGAGGCGAGCTATTCGGCCTCGAAGGGTGGGCTCATCAGCCTCACGCGCGAACTCGCGAGTCAGTGGTCCCGGCGCCAAATCCGGGTCAACGCGCTCGCCCCGGGTTGGTTCCCGAGCGAGATGTCCGCTCCCATGTTCGCCGAGCCCCGCCTCGCCGAGTGGGTCGTCGAGAAGACACCCCTGGGTCGTTCCGGCGAGGTTCATGAGCTGGACGGCGCCCTGCTCTTCCTGGCCGGATCCGCCAGCAGCTTCATGACCGGCCAGATCCTCACGATCGACGGCGGGTGGACCGCGATCTGAGGAGCCGACGCACCGGGCACTCCCCTCAAGATCACCGCAGATCGGTCGATATTTTCCCCGTGGAACACGGGTTCGGGAGCCAACGCGCGGAGAACGCCGACGACGCCCTCCTCGGGCTGATGCTCGATCACGTCACCGACGGCATCTGCCTCGTGGCGGGTGACGGCACGGTCCTGGCGACGACCCCCGCCGTCGATCGCATGCTTGGCGTCGAGCGCGGTTCCCTGCGCGGGACGAACGGCCTCGAGCTGCTTCATCCCGAGGATGTGGAAGCCGCCCTCGACCGGCTCAGTCGACTCGGTGAGGAAGTGCCCGAGGACTACCGGACGTACCGCTTCCAACATGCGGGGGGCTACTACATCACGGTCGAGCTGGTGGCAAAGGAGAACCCCACGCCCCTCGGTGAGGCGCCCGACGGATCCCTGGTCCTGACGGTTCGGGACATGACCGAATGGAACGAGGCTCGCCTTGCGCTCGATCGCAGCCGCCTGCGCCGCGAGTTGGTGGCCACCCTGGCCGCGATGTTCGTCGACGCGTTCGACGTCGAGCTCGACGCCACGGTGAACCGCGCGCTCGGTGCGATCTGCGGGCACACCGGCGCGGACCGCGCCTACGTGTACCGACTCGGCGACGACGCCGCGACCATGCGGCGAACGCACGGGTGGGCTCGCCCCGGACGGGAGTTCGCCAACGACGAGAACGTGATCGTTGCCACCGACGACTACGCGCATTGGCGCGACCAGATCCTCAGTCTCGAAGTGGTGACCGTCTACGCCGACGACGTGGACCCGCGATGGCGAGTCGAGACCGAGAGGGTTTCTGCCGGCGGCGTCCGTTCGCTCCTCGCAGTTCCGCTGGTGCGTGAGGCGGAGCCGATCGGGTTCCTTGCGGTTGACGTCTTCGACCGGCCGCGCACGTGGAGCGAAGAAGACGTCGAGGTCCTCAAGGTCATCACCGACATCATCGGATCGGCGTTGGCTCGCCACGACGCCAGTCAACAGTCGCGCGCGGTCGAGGCTCAGTTCCGCGCCATGGTCGAACACTCGAGCGACGCGTTGATCGTGATCGACGGCAACGCCGAGATCACCCAACCGCCGATCGGCGAGAACCTGTTCGGCTACCGACCCGACGAGCTGCTCGGCACGAATGCTCTGGACCTGGTGCATCCCGACGATCTCGAGTTCGCGGCCACCGAGATGCTGCACGCCGTCACCGACCCCACGTATCAAGCGATCAATGCGATGCGGATCCGGCACGCGGACGGCCACTGGGTACCGATCGAACTCGTGGCGTCGAGTCGGTTCGACGAACCGGCGATCGACGGTGTGATCATGAACGTTCGGGACGTGACCGACCGCACCCGCGTCGAGGAACAGCTGCGCGAGAGCGAGGACCGGCTGCGGCTCTTGATCGCCAACCTGCCCGGCGCCGTCTTCCGGTCCCAGGCCACTCCCCCCTACACCGACGAGTTCATGAGCGATGCCATCGAACTCCTCACCGGATACTCCGCGTCCGAGTTCCTGACCGGCCGCGTTGTCTTCGACGAACTCATCCTGAACAACCAAACCCGGCGCACCGATGAAGAGCTCGAGCGGGCGATCGCCGACCGGTGTCCCTATCTGATCGAATACCCGGTCCGCCATCGCGACGGTTCGATCCGATGGCTCTCCGAACACGGCCGTGTCATCTTCGATGCAGAGGGCGGGGCCGGCCACCTCGAAGGGTTCATCTTCGACATCACGTCTCGGATCGAGGCGATCGCCGAGACGAAGGACAGCGAGACCCGGCTGGCGAACCTCATTGCGAACGTTCCCGGTGCCGTCTTCCGGTGCGGGGCCGTTCCGCCATATCGGGACATCTTCGTCAGTGACGCGGTGAAGGAACTCTGCGGATACGACGCGGAGCTGTTCCGCTCCGGCGAGATGGACTTCTACGACCTCATCGTCCCCGAGCAACGCGACGACATCGACCGCGCCGTCGCGCGCAGCGTCGAGCACGGCGTCTCCTTCTCCGTCGAGTACCAGTTCCGTCATCGGGACGGCACGCTCCGATGGGTCGAGGAACGCGGCACAGTCATGCGAGACGACAACGACGAACCGCGCTGGATCGATGGCGCAATGGTGGACCTCACCGAGCGGAAACGACTCGAGGCCCGGCTCGAACACGATGCCGCCCATGACCCGTTGACCGGGCTTCCGAACCGCACGTTGCTGGTCCACCACCTGGAGAGCACCTTGGCCCGGGCGCAGCGCTCCGGATGCACCACCGCGGCCCTCTTCATCGATCTCGATCGGTTCAAGCTCGTCAACGACGCGCTGGGGCATGCCGCCGGAGACGAACTCCTCGTACATTTCAGCCGTCGCCTGGCCAGCGTGCTGCGGGGCAGCGACCTCGCAGCCCGGACCGGTGGCGACGAGTTCGTGGTCATCTGCGCCAACTTGGACGATGTCAGTGAAGCCGAGGTCATCGCCGAGCGGATTGCGAAACTCCTCGAGCAGCCGTTCACGATCCGCGGTCGCAGCGTCTTCGTGAACGCGAGTATCGGCATCGCGATCGCCGCATCCGGCGACGCAACCGCCGACGAGATCCTGCGCAACGCCGACGCCGCGGCGTACCGAGCGAAGGATCGCGGTCGCAATCGCTACGAGGTGTTCGACGACGCGCTGCGCGCCGCGACCGCCGCGGCCCTCGAGATCGAGACCGACCTCCACGCCGCGCTGGACCTCCATCAACTGTTGCTCCGCTACCAACCGGTCGTGGAACTCGCAACGGGTCGCCTCACCGGCGCTGAAGGACTCGTGCGGTGGCAGCACCCGCACCGTGGCCTCCTGGATCCTGACGAGTTCCTGCCTGCGGCGCAGGTCTCGGGCCTGATCGTGGCGCTGGGACGCGAGGTGCTCGAGCTTGCCGTCGGTGCGATGCGCGAGATCGACGAGGCGATCCTGCCCAGTGTGGCGATCAACTTCTCGCCGCGCGAGCTCGCGCAGCCCGACGTGGTGGATCGGGTGCGGGCCACGCTCGAAAATCACCAGGTCGATCCGCGCCGACTCTGCATCGAGATCACCGAGACCGCCGTCCTCGACGAGGTCGATACCGCCATCGCAACCCTGAGCGCGCTGCGGGACATCGGTGTGCGGCTGGCCATCGATGATTTCGGAACGGGCTACTCGTCGCTCAGCTATCTCCGGCGGCTGCCGGTGGACATCGTGAAGATCGACCGCTCGTTCACCGGCGAACTCGGTGTGGACGGAGCCAACCTGACGATCGTGGCGGGGATCATCGGACTCGCACGCGGACTCGGGCTCGAGGTCATCGCGGAAGGAATCGAGACCCCCCGCCAACTCGAGGTGTTGAGAGATCTCGGCTGCGCGTTCGGCCAGGGCTACCTGTTCGCCGCCCCCGTCGCCCTCGACGACCTGCTGCGCCTCAACTCCGATCGCTGGGCTGCACCGTACGTGCGACACTGACCCGACGCGAGCGTGGCGGAAACGGCAGACGCGCCGGGTTTAGGACCCGGTCCCTTCGGGGGTGAGGGTTCAAGTCCCTCCGCTCGCACCCTGCCCTGCACTCTTCGGTGGCGGTGTGAGCACGTCGGCGCGGCTGTAGTGCCCGACGACATCGAAGTAGCGCTTGACTTGCAGCGCGGTGCTCAGATCGCAGTCGACGGTCAAGATGCCCTCCGTGTCGTAGAGCGGTCCGGCGATGACGTCACCCCACGGTGACACGATGCACGCCCCGCCTCGGCCGAAGACCTCGGTTCCGTCTGGCAAGGGCAGCGGAAAATCGCCGGGAAACGCCGACGCCGGGATGTATTGAGGAACGCTCACGACGAACGCGCCCGCCTCGATCGCAACGTGACGCATCGATGCGATCCAACCGTCACTGTCGTCGGCCGTGGGCGCAACCCAGATCTGCGGGCCGCCTTGGTACACCGCCCATCGCGCCAACGGCATACGGTTCTCCCAGCAGATGAGCCCGCCGACCCGGCCCACACCCGGAACGTCGACGACGCCAAGGTCGTCGCCGGCACCCACACCGTGGAACACGCGCTCGTGCATCGTCGGCATCAGCTTTCGATGCCGGTGGATCACTCCGTGGGGACCGATCACGAGCAACGTGTTGTACAGCGTTCCCGGGCGGTCGTCTTCACGTTCGTTCACGCCGATGGCCAGGTGAAGGCTGCGCTCGGCACAGGCGTCGACCAGCCGTTCGACGAGCGGCCCGGCGATGTCAACGCTCGAGGCCCACATCCGCTCCCACAACTCGTCGCAGCCTTCGGCCCATGTCGCCGCGGTCGCGGCCCACGCTCCGCTCGGATAGATCGAGACGAAACATTCCGGGAATACCACCAAGCCAGCGCCGTCAGCCGCCGCATCATCGAGCAACGCGATGGTCTTTTCGATCGTCGCGTCGGCATCGAGGATGACGGGAGTTGCTTGTACCGCCGCGATCCGCACACGTTCGAAACTCGTCATCTTCGGACACTACCAACCGCTCGAAACCCGCGAACCAGGGCACGATGCGGCAGCGCGTCAGCATCAACCGTCGGGAGGCCGGCCCGCTGGCGTAGGACTCGACGAGCGCGATCAGCGGCAACTCGCTGGCATCATGGCGCGTCTGCGCGACCACGTCGCCAGCGTTGGGCCGGAGGCGGCGTAGCTCAGGTCACCAAACGGTGCGCTACTTCTTCTTGCGCTTGGCGCGTTTGCCGAACCGCTTCTTGGGCTTCTGGTTGGCGAACTCGGCGAGGATGTCCGGAGCAGCCGTGTTCACGATGTCCTCAGCGGCATCGAGCAGCGCGGCGACGTCCTCACCCTCGGGTTCCGGGGACTGCGGCGCCGCCGCGGCCCCGCCGAGACTGCCGTGCTGCCAACCGGCGTCGAAGATCCGGCGGCGGAAGCTCGGGCAGTTCTCCGGGCATTTCCACGGCGCCTCGGGCGCCAGATCGAGCTGACACTTCCGGACGGTCTCGCCCGACCGGTACGTGCGTGATTCGTAGTGATGACAGTCCGAACGCATGGGCACGTCGCCATCCTGCCAGACGGCCACCCGCTGTCTCGCGCACCTCGAGCCGGATCAGCCGAGCCAACCCGGTGCCCGCTCCAGGAGGAAGCGACTCACTCCGAGGCACCGGTCCAGCGTCTCGCACGGCACTTCCTCGCCGTCGCGGATCCGCAGCAGCGACACCCGCTGGTGACCGACCACCCGCAAGCTCGTCTCCGGCGCATCGGTGACCGACGGATAGGAATCGATCGCCGACACTTCGAGCGGGAGATCGGGACCGCCCACCGCCGCGAGGTCGGTGGCAAGCACGAGCAGGTCGGGCGCGTGCGGCAACGGCGGCACGGCCCAGGTGAACGAGAGCGGCAGGTGGAACTCGTCCGGCGGATCAGTCATGCCGTCACCTTCGATGACCGCGTCCTCGAACCCGAGCAGGACCCGCGGGTCGATCTCGAGCGAGAGGTACAGATCGACCGGCCCGTCGCAACCCTCCTCGGGGTGGAGATCCACTTCCCAGTTCTGGCGGAGTGAATAGCTCTCGACGAAATGACGCTCGTCGTGCACGTGGAAGCCGTGTTCAACGGCGTGGTCCTTGAGATCAGCGACGAATCCCGCGAGATCGATGACGGCCACAGTCAGGCCAGCGCTGAGCGAACGGTGCACATCGCGTCACCGTACGCGACGCCCTGGCCCCGCCGTGGGTCGTACTCCGTCGGATCCGGCCCGACGGCGCGAATACCGTCGATCACTATCTGGGCCTGTGGGTCGAGAAGCAACGAAGAACTCCTTATGTCTCGGTCGGGGCAGCCTCGCGCAACTGCACGGCCAGCGCGCGCAGTGCAGCACCGCGATGGGACAACCGCTGCTTCTCGGCTCGGGTCATCTCGGCGAAGGTGCGGCCGCTTCCTCCGGCGGGAAGGAAGATCGGGTCGTACCCGAAGCCCTGATCACCGCGCGGCTCATCACCGATCACGCCCTCGACCACGCCATTCACCACCAGCTCCCGACCATCCGGGTACGCGAGGACGAGCACCGTCCGGAACCGAGCGGTGCGCGACGCACGCCGCGCGCGGGCCATCTCGTCCAGGACCTGGTGCACGTTGTCCGCGTAGGTCGCCGTCGGTCCCGCGAATCGTGCGCTGTACACCCCGGGCGCGCCGCCCAGCGCGTCGATCTCGAGTCCGGTGTCGTCGGCCAAGGCTGGGAGTCTCGTGGCCGCGCTCAGCGCGACGGCCTTGAGTCTCGCGTTGGCCTCGAGCGTGTTCCCGGTCTCCTCCACCTCGGGGACCTCGGTCGGGCGGGGCACGAGTTCGATGGCGAGATGCTCGAGCGCGGCGACGATCTCGGCGGCTTTATCGGGATTGGCGGTGGCCAGGACGACCCGATCCAGCCCGTTCACCGAACCCACTTCTTCATCGGGCCCATCCGCTCATCCCTTGTCCTCGTGGCCCTTCGGGCCGGGCCGGACGGGCCCCGCTGCGTGGGTCCCACCGCTCCAGCGCGCGTGCTCGCTCCACTCCGCTCATCGGGGCGGCGGCGGGACGCTCAACAGCTCGCGCTGGAGGTCGATGATGTCGGCGATTCCGAGTTCGGCGAGCGCCAGCATCGACTCCAACTCACCGCGACTGAACGCGGCGCCCTCGGCCGTGCCCTGGACTTCGAGGAACTTTCCGGCGCCGTCCATCACCACGTTCATGTCCACCTCGGCGGTCGAGTCCTCCACGTAGTCCAGGTCCAGACTCGGGAGCGCGTCGACGATGCCCACCGAGATCGCTCCGCAGTGATCGAGGATCGGATGGGCTTTGAGCTTGCCGGTGGCGACGAGCCGCGAACACGCGTCGTGCAGCGCGAGGAACCCGCCGCAGATCGATGCGGTGCGGGTCCCGCCGTCGGCCTGGAGCGCGTCGCAGTCGACGGTGATCTGTACCTCCGCGAGGAGTGCGAGGTCCGTGACCGCGCGCAGCGATCGGCCGATCAACCGTTGGATCTCCTGGGTCCGGCCGCTCTGTTTGCCCCTCGCGGCCTCCCGATTCACTCGCTCGGGGGTCGACCCCGGGAGCATCGAGTACTCGGCCGTGACCCAGCCCTTCCCACTCCCCCGGAGCCACGGCGGCACCCGCTCCTCCACCGACGCAGTGCACAGCACGCGAGTACGCCCCATCTCCACGAGCACCGATCCCGCCGCGAGTTCGGTGAAGTCACGCGTGAACGTGAGCGGACGCAGCTGATCGGGCTCGCGCCCGTCGTGACGGATTCCCATGATGCCTTTCGCAGGAACGCGCGACGCGCGTTCAGATCGTGACGGAAAGATCGACCGCGGCCAACAGCACCGGCGCGCCGAATGCCTCGGATCCTTCCTCAACAATGGCGTCCGGGTCGACCCGGGGCCAGAGATGGGTGAGGACGAGCCGGCCGGCGTGCGCGGCGCGTGCTGCCTCGCCGGCCTGGCGCGCCGAGAGATGAACCGGTGATCGCCGGTCCGAGTGAACGTAGGACGACTCGGACAACACGACGTCGGCGCCGGGTGCAAACGCATTGACCGACCACTCGGGGCCGGTGTCGGAGGTGTACACCAATCGGGCGCCCGCGGGATCAGTCAACTCGACGGCGTAGGTGGGCGGTGGATGGTCGGTCCGTCGAAACGCGAGATCGATGCCGCCGACCGCGGCCGTGGCGCCGTCCTCGACCGGACGCCAGTCGAAGGTGTCGCCCCAATGCACCAACGCGCCCAGACGCTCCTCGGCCCCGACCGGCGCGTACACCGGTACCCCGGTCCGCTCGATGCCGTATCGCAACACGACGTGCAGGCCGTAGAGATCGACACAGTGGTCGGGATGTTCATGGGTGACGATCACCGCGGTGAGTTCGGCCGGGTCCACGTGGCGCTGAAGATTCACGAAGCTGCCGTTGCCGCAATCCATCCAGATCGTGGTGTCGCCGTCTCGAACCAGGTAGCCGCTGCACGCGCCGGCTTCGGCCGAGCCGTAGGAACCCGAACAACCCAACACGGTCAGCTCCATTGCCAACCTTCGACGTTGCGGACCTCGGGCCCGAGGAACCGGCTGCCGAGCTGCGCGAACACGAGCGGGTCGCCCGAAGTCACGAAGTGATGCGTCGGCGCGTTCGTCACCGGTCCGGTATCGGCACCGATGAGACCGAGCGCTTCGAATGCGGTCTCGTCGGCACTCGAGACCAGCACGACGTCGGGGCCCATCACGTCGGCAATCGTGCGCGCCAACAGCGGATAGTGGGTACAGCCCAGTACGAGCGTGTCGATCCCGGCGCGGCGGACCGGTTCCAGCAGCCGTTCCGCGAGGACGTGGACCTGATCGGACTCCACGTCGCCGGACTCCACGAACTCCACGAAGCCGGGGCACGCGGCACAGGTGAGATCGACGCCCTCGATGCGCGCGGCCCGCTGGTACGCGCCACTCGCGATCGTGCCGACGGTTCCGATCACACCGATCCGGCCCGTCTCGGTCACGGCGGCCGCCGCGCGCACGCCCGGTTCGACCACGCCGATAACCGGAATCTCGTACCGGCTCGCCAGTGCGTCGAGGGCGACCGACGTGGCGCTGTTGCACGCGACGACCAGGAGCTTGACGTTCCGATCGACCAGCAGGTCGGCGATCTCGAGCGAGTACTTGAGCACGTCGTCGGCCGGCTTGGGTCCGTACGGGAAGCGGCCGGTGTCACCGAAGTAGATGGTGGGCGTCGCGGGCAGCAGGTCCAACAGGGCTCGGAGGACGGTCAGGCCGCCCAGACCGGAATCGAAGACACCGATCGGTCTCGCATCCGGTGGTGCGCCGAGCTGCATCGGGTGACGCTACCGGCCACTCGCGCAACGCCGGAGCCGATCCGCGACCGCCACGCCCACACCAACGGGTGGCGGCATGACCGCGAGCACGAGATCCACGCCCCATTCATCGGCCTTCCGGAGCGCCGAGTACAGCTCGTGGGCATATTCGTCGACGGTTCCTACCGTGGCCAAGGTCACAACCGATTCGCCCCGCGCCGCCGCGTTTGCGGGCCCATCTCGAGATCCGGACTGTGCCTGCCACTCGATGACACCGACCCGACCCTCGCCGCGGGTGAGCGTGGAAATGCGCGCGGCCAACGCCGCGGCGTCCACGATCTCGACGCGGGCATCCGGCGAGTAATGCGCGGGCAGCGTTCCGGGCGCACGCGTGGCGCCGCCGATCGCCGGTGCGGCACCGAGGAGCTCCGCGATCATCTCGGCGGTGATCGCACCCGGCCGGAGGATGGCCGGCTGCGGGCTCGTGCAATCGACGATCGTCGACTCCACCCCCACGGCACACCGACCACCGTCGAGCACCGTGGCGATCTCGTGACCGAACTCGCCCGTCACGGCGGCGGCCGTGGTGGGACTCACCCGTCCGAACCGGTTGGCCGACGGCGCGGCGATCCCACCACCGAACGCGGCCAGCAGTTCGAGTGCGATCGGATGCGCCGGAACCCGCAACCCGACCGTGTCGAGACCTCCGGTCGCCACGCGCGACACGCGCGCGCCGGCGCGCACGACGAGGGTGAGCGGCCCGGGCCACCACGCGTCGGCGAGCGTGCGGGCCGCGGTCGAGACGTCGAGGCCCCAATCGTCGAGGCCCCCGCCGGCCGGCGCGCGACCGGCACCGAGGTGGACGATCACGGGATGGTCGGGCGGACGCCCCTTCGCGGCATAGAGGCGCGCCAGCGCGTCCGCGTTCTCGGCGTCGGCACCGAGGCCGTAGACCGTCTCGGTCGGGAACGCGACCAGCTCACCCGCACGCAGCGCCTGCGCCGCGGCGCGCACTTCGGCCGACGCGCTCACCAGTAGTTGATTCGGCTCGCCCGTTCCTCGACGACGTCGAGGTCGTCGGTCCACGCGCCCGACGACAGGTACTTCCAACCGCCGTCGGGCAGCAGCGTGACGACGGTCCCGGACTCCATCCGGCCCGCGACCTTCACCGCACCCGCCACCGCCGCGCCGGAGGAGATCCCGGCGAACACCCCGCATTCGTCGAGCAGACGACGGGTCCATTCGATCGACTCGCGGTTGCGCACGATCGTCTTGCGATCCAGGATCGCCGGATCGAAGATCGGCGGCACGAACCCGTCGTCCAGGCTGCGGAGTCCCTGCACCAGTTCCCCCGCCGGTGGCTCGACCGCGACGATCTGCACTTCGGGCTTGCGCTCCCGCAGGAACCGACCGACGCCCATCAGTGTGCCGCTCGTTCCCAACCCGGCGACGAACACGTCGAGCTCCGGACAATCCGTCCAGATCTCCGGGCCGGTGCCGTGATAGTGCGCCAACGGATTGGCGGGGTTGCCGTACTGATAGAGGAACGCGTACTCGGGGTGCGCCGCCGCGATCTCCTGCGCGCGACGGATCGCGCCGTTGCTGCCCTCGGCACCCGGACTCGACGTGACCTCGGCGCCGAAGATCTCGAGCAGCTGCCGCCGCTCGACACTGACGTTGTCGGGCATGACCACCCGCAGTCCGTAGCCCCTCAGTTTCGCCACCAACGCGAGACCGATCCCGGTATTGCCCGATGACGGCTCGAGGATCGTCATCCCCGGCGCCAGGACACCGTCACGCTCGGCGAGATCGATCATCTGCTTCGCGATTCGATCCTTGGCGCTGCCACCGGGATTCTGACCCTCGAGCTTGGCGTAGATCTTGACGTTCGGGTTGGGACTCAACGCATGAATGCCGACGAGCGGCGTGTTGCCGATCAGGTCGAGAATGCTCTCGTGGCGCACGGGGAACGGTTCGAGATCCGTTCAGCCGCCGGCGACGGCGGGGAGGATCGAGACGACATCGCGGTCCGTGACCGGGGTCTCGAGCTTGTCCAGATAGCGGATGTCGTCGTCGTTCACGTACACGTTGACGAACTTGTGCAGCGCGCCCGTAGCATCGATGAGTTGGTCCGCGAGCCCGGGGTGCGCGGCCGTGACCGAAGCGAACAGCTCCCCGACCGTCGAGCCTTCGGCGGTCAGGGACGCGGCGCCATCGGCGTGCACGCGCAACAGAGTGGGAAGTCGGACCTCAGCCATCATCGGAGCCTATAACTCCGACCGAACCGGTCAAGATTCCCGTCCGGCAGAACTCGCGTCGCGAGATGACGAGCGTCACACTGCGACATTGCGCTCCGCGCACCGCGCCACGTACGGCGCAGCGCTCACCCCGCCGGGGTCGCCGAGCGAACGACGGCTTGCGGCGTGATGCGCAGGATTTGGTCGGCGAACCTACCGTTGGCGGTGGTGACATAGAGCGCCGAGTCCGGTCCGACTGCCGGCGTGCGGAGTCGACCGCGGTCCGTCACCGCGACCGAAACTGCGGTGGTCTTCCACCCGTCGTCGCTCAGCCGGATCATTCGCAGTTGCGTGCCCTTGAGCGCAGCCAGCACCAGCCCGCCGTTCCAGGTTCCCCAGGTGGCGCCGTTCACGAACGTGCCACCGGCCGGGGCAATCGTGGGACACCCCGAGGACCACGTGGCCCGGACCGCATTCGGGTAGCGGACGAGATCGGTCATCGGCGCGCGCTCGTCGTACAGCGGGGCGCCCGGCGAGCGTGGCACCGGGTCCCAACCGTAGTTCCCGACCACGAGACGATTGACTTCGTCGTCGCAATCGGGTCCCTGCTCGACGGCGAACGCCTGATTCCCACGAAAGGCCAAGCCCTGGACATTGCGGTGACCCCACGACCGGATCCGCGGATCGAAGGGGAACCCGGCATTGCCGGGCGCGCCGGCGCCGTTCTGGTCGATTCGGAGGACCTTGCCGCCGAGCGACGTGGGACTCTGCGGGACGATGCCGACCGCGGCATCACCCGTCCCGACCCAGAGGTACCCGTCCGGTCCGAAACGCAACCGGCATCCGGAGTGACGGCCGAGTTCGCCCACCGGGTTCACCGGCATCCCGACCACGATGTCGGTGCGATTCACGACGGTGCGCGAGTCGCCGGCCAGCACCAACCGCGCGATCCGCACGTCGGGACCGAGCGTCGAGGCGAAACAGACGAAGACCCGCCGGCTCGTCGCGAAGTCCGGGGCCAACTCGACGCTCATCATCCCCGCTTCCGACTCCACGAGGAGATCCGCCGGTTTCCACGCCAGGATGATCTGATCGTCGGACACGATCGACAAACCGTTCGGACGTTCCGTGTACACGAGTGCCTGCGCCGGATGCGCGGTGGCGGGAGTCCAGCGCACGTCCCAGGGAATGTCGAGACCGGCGCGCGTCGAGCCCACGTTGAGTGGCGGGGGCGGTACGCAAGCCACGACCAGCAGCGCGAGCACACCTGCGACGACGGCGAAGCGCTTGGGCATAGGCGCGAAGGTACCCGCCGGTACCGTCATCCAAAACCATGCTCGCGTCGGAGCCGAACGCGCTTCGTGACCGGTTCAGGAGCCGTTGAGGACGACCTGACATTCGGCGATCACACCGTCACGGATCCGGTACGCGCGCAGCATCGGCATCTCGTCTCGAAGCGAAACGATGACGTAGACCCACATCGGGTCGACGGCGCTGCGCACATCCGTGGGAGACGGATACGGATCGGTGTGCGTGTGCGAGTGCCACACCCCGATGATCTCGTCGCCGCGCGCCTCGGCATCCCGCGTCGAGTGCAGGTAGTCCCGGCCGTCGACGGTGTACGTGCGCGCCGACGCGTCGGCGTTGACGGCGGGATACACCTCGGAGACGAAACCGGTGGCCTCCCGATGCGCCAGCGGCCCCATGACCGGACCCGCCAACAGTCCGCAGGCTTCGTCCGGCAGCCCGGCGTAGCAGTGCGCCAGGATCCGCTCGTGCTGAGTGATCGAGAGCCGGAGGAGTGGTGACGCGAACGCGCTCACGACACCGCCGACGCTCGGGCGTTCGTGATGGCGTTCCAGACCCGCTGCGCCGACACCGGCATGTCGATGTGCCGGACGCCGAGATGCGAGACCGCGTCGATGATCGCGTTGTGCACCGCCGGGGTGGAGCCGATGGTGCCGGACTCGCCGATGCCCTTCGCGCCGAGCGGGTTGAGCGGCGTGGGCGTCTCGGTGTTGGACGCCTCGAAACTCGGCAGCTCCGCCGCGCTCGGAATCGCGTAGTCCATCAGGTTGCCGGTCAGCGGGTTGCCGTCCTCGTCGTAGGCCACGCCTTCCCACATCGCCTGGGCCGACCCCTGGGCGATGCCGCCGTGCTGCTGGCCGTGTACGAGGAGCGGGTTGAGGATCTTGCCGCAGTCGTCGACCGCGATGTGACGCAGATGCTCCACCCGACCGGTCTCGGTATCGACCTCCACGACCGCGATGTGCGCACCGAACGGATAGGTCGCCTCACCTTGGTTGAAATCGAGCGCATGGGCGAGGTCCCCGGCTTCCATTCCATCCGGCAGCCGGGCCGGATCCTTGGACGCGCTCGCCAGTTCGGCCCACCCGAGCGCCGAGACGGGGACCCCGGTCACCCCGAGGCCACCGCCCTCCATCACCACGATGTCGTCGACGTTCGCCTCGAGAAGGTGGGCCGCCAGCGTTCTCGCCCGGACCAGGACCTCCTCGCTCGCCCGGTAGAGCGCGCTGCCACCGATCTGTAGCGACCGCGAGCCCATCGTGCCCTGACCGCGCGGCACGAGCGCGGTGTCGGACTGCACGATCGTCACCTGGTTCATCGGGATGCCGAGGAGTTCCTGCACGATCATCGAGAACGACGTCTCGTGTCCCTGACCGTGGGCCGAGGTACCGACGGTCGCGGTCACCGAACCGTCGTCGTTGATCGCGATCTCGCCGTACTCCTCGAAGAGTCCGCCGGCCGTCACCTCCACGTACGTGGACACGCCGATCCCCAACTGCTTCACATCACCGCGTGCGCGCCGTTCCGCCTGCTCGGCGCGCAGTGTGTCGTAGCCCGCAACGCGGCACGCTTCGTCGAGCGCCTTCGCGTACTCACCGACGTCGTAGTTCGCACCGGTGACCGTGGTCAGCGGGAACGCGTCCGGCGGGATCAAGTTGCGCCGCCGGATCTCCACCGGATCGATGTCGAGCTCGTCGGCGGCAATGTCGATGATGCGTTCGAGCATGGCCGTGGCCTCGGGGCGACCCGCACCGCGGTAGGCGGCGGTGGTGGTGGTGTTCGTGGCCGCGCTCTGCGCGTTCACCTGCACCTTCGGGATCGAATACACACCCTGGGCCAGCTGACGGGTGAAGTAGACGAGGAACGCCCCGATCGACGGGTACGCGCCGCTGTCCTGGTACACCATCGCCTTCAGCGCGGTGATGGTGCCGTCGCGCGTGAGTCCCATCTCGACGTACTGCACCTGCGCGCGGCCGTGGGTCATGGACACCATGTTCTCGGAGCGGGTCTCGGTCCATTTCACCGGTCGCCCGAGCACGAGCGCAGCCTTGGCGGCGATCGCATACTCGATGTACATGTCCATCTTGGCGCCGAACCCGCCGCCGACGGCGGGCGCGATGACCCGCACCCGCTCGGTCGGAAGTCCCACGGCCGCGGCAATGCCGGCGACGAGGCCGTGCGGCGCCTGGGTGGGCACACGCACGAGGAGACCGTCACCGTCGAGCTCCACCACGATGCCATTCGGTTCCATCGGCACCGCTGCGAGCCGCTGGTTGACCAGCCGCTGCTTCACCACGACGTCGGCCCCGTCCATGATCGTGGGGTCGTCACCCGCGTCGAACGCGATGGCGAGATTGGAGCCGTGCTCCTCGAACAGGAGGGGTGCGTCGTCGGCCATCGCCAACTCGGGATCGATCACCACCGGCAACGGGTCGTAGTCCGCGATCACCTGCTCGGCGGCGTCGACCGCCTGCGCGCGCGTCTCCGCCACCACCGCGGCCACGATGTCGCCGACGAAGCGCACGCGACCCGTCGCCAACGGCGGGCGGTTGAATGCGGGCGGCAACATGACGAAACCTTGGATCGGCTCCATCGGGAGCGTGGCGGCGGTATAGACCGCGACCACTCCCGGCATCGTCTCGGCGTCGGCGGTGTCGATCGAGAGCACCGCCGCGTGGGCGATGGTGGACCGGACGAACACGAGGTGGAGGAGGCCGTCGACCGCGAGGTCGTCGTAGTAGCGGGCCGATCCGTCGAGGATCGCAGGGTCCTCCCGCCGCAGCACTGCATTGCCGAGAATCGAGCCGGACGCGGCCATGAAACGCCTCCTCCTGTGGGGATCGGCGCAATCTATCCGGCCGGGTCGGGCGCTCCGGGCGCTGCCGCGGGGCCGACCGCCGGGCCGACCACCGGGCCGACCAACGTGGTCTCGCGCCCGGGTCGATCCATGAACCGGGCGACGTCGGCCATGATCTCGGCCCGACCCGTGTCCGAGTCGAAGAATCGCTCGTCGAAGTCTGCGCGCGTGACGAAGCCGAGCCGAGCGATGCCGTCGATCTCGGGCGTCTCATCGGTGAGCGTTTCCTCGACCACGAACTGGTGGTAGTCGTGCAGACCCACGTGGCGGCGAAGCGCGAGCGGCGCGTGGTTGCGAGTCCAATGTTCGACGAACTCGCGGTGAGTGGAACCCGGACTCCGTCGCATGAGCGACACCATCGCGACTACGCACGGTTCCGAGCCTCCCTTCGGGACGGTCTCGCTCACGCGCCACGCCCAAACTCGTGCACCGAGGAGGGCAAGGTCATGGACGTGCTCGGCCGAGCCGAGAACGAACGCGTCGAACTGGGCCGGGTTCGCGTAGAACCCCTGGTCCGCGACGGCCCACCGCGCGTCCATGTCCGTGCGCTCGATCGCGCAACGATCGGCGCCCCAGACCGCGGCGACCAGCGTCATCGCGCGATACCGGTCATCGGGCGTGACCGGTCATTGCGCGATACCGGTCATCAGGCGATCCGGTGTTCGATGGCGCCGATCGCATCGATCTCGACGCGGACGTGATCACCGACCGCGAGGAACTGGCGCGGGTCCATTCCGAACCCCACTCCCGGCGGCGTCCCGGTGAAGATGACGTCACCAGGATCGAGGGTGATCGCCTCGGTCACGAAGGCGAGGATCTGCGCGACCGAGAACACCATGTTCGCGGTGGTGTCGTCCTGGCGCAGCTCGCCGTTCACCCGGCACCGGATGCCGAGCGCTTGCGGGTCGGGGATCTCGTCCGTGGTCACGATCCAGGGTCCGATGGGCGCGAACGTGTCGAGTGACTTCCCGCGCAGCCACTGGGTGTCTCCGAACTGGAGGTCCCGTGCCGAGACGTCGTTGCCGCAGGTGTAGCCGAGTACCGCATCCAGTGCGTGGGCCTCGGACAGTTGCGTCGCCGTCCGCCCGATCACCACCACCAACTCGGCCTCGTAGTCGAGCGCGCTCGTGATCGGCGGAAGGATCACGTCGACGCCGGGACCCACGATGGTGTTGGCGAACTTCGCGAACAGCTGCGGGCGGTCGGGCACTTCCGATCCGGTCTCGGCGGCGTGTTCGACGTAGTTCCGGCCGACACAGATCACCTTGCCGGGCTTGGGGATCGGAGCCACGAGCTTCAGATCGTCGAGTCGGCCGACGGTCGCCCCGGCGCTCACCCCGGATTGAAGGGTCGCGAGATCAGTGCCGGCGTCGGCGACGGTGTCACCGTCGACGATTCCGAACCGAATGTCACCGTCCTCACGGTGGTAGGAGACGATGCGCATCGGGCCACGCTAGATCGACGGGTAACTTCACGGTCATGACCCGCCCGGGCGACGGCACCGTCCTCACCAACCGCAAGGCTCGCCACGACTATGCCATCCTCGACGTGTGGGAGTGCGGAATCGTGCTCCACGGTGCCGAGGTGAAGTCACTCCGGGAGCACCATGCCAACCTCCAGGACGCGTTCGCGCGCGTCGACGACGGCGAGGTGTGGCTGACCGGGATGCACATCCTCCCGTACGCGTTCAGCCGGGCCGAACTCGATCCGGTGCGGCGGCGCAAGCTCCTGCTGCACGCCCACGAGATCGAGGAGATCAAACGCAAGACCGAGGAGAAGGGCCTCACCCTCGTCCCGCTCAAGGTGTACTTCAAGGACGGACGGGCCAAGCTCGAACTCGGCCTCGCGAAAGGCAAGAAGAACTACGATAAGCGCCACGCGCTCGCCGAGCGGGACGCGCAGCGCGACGTGGAACGAGCGCTACGCGGGCGCGGCGACTGAGCCAGCGCGCAGCTCGGCGGCGGAGACGTAGCCCACCAACGTGCCCGCGTCGAACACGAGAATGACCGGGACCGGACCGCCGCCCAGGCGGTGGGCGACGTCGACCGCGATGTCCTCCGGTGCGGCGACACCGATCCCGGTCACCGGAACCGCGATGTCCTGCACGCGCAACGAAAGCTGGCGCTCCGGGTCGGCGCGGCTGAGCATCTCGGGCGTGACCACACCGATGATGCCGCCCTCCCAACCCAGGACCGGGAGCACGGGGCGGCGCGGCGGAGTCAGGGCCAACTCGTCGTTCACGGCGGCCACCGTGCTCCACCCGCGCACGGTCTCCGGGCTCTGGACCATGACCTCGCCGATGCGGCGGCGACCCAAGGTGGCGGACAGACGCGCTTGGCTCAACTCGCTGGTCGCGATGCGGAACACGAAGAAGCCCATCAGCGCGGTCCAGAGCGAGACGAACGGAATCCCGAGCGCCGGCCCGGCGATGCCGGCGCCGATCGCCAGCGCACCGAATCCTTGACCGATCCGTGACGCCACGATGTCCGAACGAGCGCGGTCCCCGGTGGCCGCCCAGATCGCGCTCGCCAGGATCCGGCCACCGTCGAGCGGTGCGGCCGGGATGAGGTTGAAGGCGCCGAGCACCACGTTGACGAACGCCAACCACGCCAACGCCGAGACCATGAGCGATCCGGCGCCGAGCCCGGCCGCGCCTGCACTCAATCCTCCGAACACTCCAGCCAGCAGAAAACTCATACCTGGACCGGCGGCCGCGATCCGGAACTCGGCCCCCGCCGTCGGGATGGTGCCGCCGAGCTGCGCGACGCCTCCGAGCAGCCAGAGCGTGATCCCCCGAACCTCCATCCCGTTGCGCTGCGCGATCACGGAGTGGGCCAACTCGTGCGCCAACAACGAGGCGAGAAAGATCGCCACCATCGGAATCACGACGAGCCATACCGCGCCGCCACCCGCGCCGCGAGTCAGCTCGAAGCCGAGCAACGACGCGATGATGAGGACGGTCCAGTTGGCCCCGACCTCGATACCGAAGATCTTCCCGAAGCGAATGCTCGGACGCATGTGCGTTCCTCTCTGGCGTTCCTGTCCCTTGCAACGCCGAGGAGCAGTCTCGCGTTCCCCCGGGCCGCTCGGAAACCGTTGCCAGTTCAGGCGGGACTCAGACGCCGGCGCCGGTGAATCACCAACAAGGGAATGAACTGGCGCCGCGGGGCGTAGACTCCCGCTGCGGTCTCTGCGCATCGGGACTGCGGTTGACAAGGGGGTGCGTGGCTTCGATTTTGAGGATCGAGGTGGGAGAAGCGAGCCGACGTCGTCAGATCGTCGCTAAAGAGCTGGCACACAGAAACACATGCCGAGGACAACCTCGCACTCGCTGCTTAGAAATAAGTAGCGACGTTCCTCCTGGCCCAGCCACTCGGCCAGAACCGGGACGCCATTTAGAGCGGCTCACCGTCAGGACTTGTCCTGTGACCTGACGGGACACCACAGCGGGACTGGGATCGACACAAACTGCCGGTGGGCGGTGTCGATCTGAGACTTGCCTACCGGCTGCGCTCGGAGAAGTCCCACCAACAACTCGAAAGACGGGGGTTCGACTCCCCCCACCTCCACTTACTTTTCTGCGCTGCATCCGCAGCGCGGCGAGCGTCCTGCGTCCCCGCGTCGCTCGTCCCTCGCTCCCGGGCTACTCCGGACGCCGCGCGAATCTTCAGACCCGCGGTCCCCCCGGACGCAGCGCGGCGAGCGTCCTGCGTCCCCGCGTCGCTCGTCCCTCGCTCCCGGGCTACTCCGGACGCCGCGACGTCCCGACCCGCGGCCGGACCTGTTCGCTGGCCCCG
>JANPMG010000029.1:0-8442 GCA_031422675.1 Acidimicrobiia bacterium
CCCCCCCCCCCCCCATTGCCCCGGCGCCCCCGCCCCCCCCCCGCGCCCCCCCCCCCCCCCTTTTCCGGCGCCCGCAGCTGCTGGGGGCAAGCACCTCTGGACCCCGAAACGGGCGGGGACGCCGAAACGGGCGGGGACGCCAAAACGGGTGGGGATGCCAGAACGGTCGGTCAGGTGTCCATGTCGGCGAGGATCTCGCGGGCGGCGTCGAGATCCTCGGCGAAGACGCACACGCGGAAGCCGTCGATCAGCGCGTAGTACGGGGCAGCACCGGCGGCGTCGCCGAACCGACCCATCGCTTCGATCCCGGCACTCGCGAGAAAACTGATCGCGAGTTGGGCCTCGAACCGGCTGGGGAAGTTGGCAGCCTCGACGATCTGACCGTCGGGCCGAGGATCACGTGCCATCCCACCACGGTAGGCGGCGCCCGGGTGCGCAGTACGGTGCTCACGCCCATGCCGTCCCCGTTCACCCCGTTCAAGCATCGCGTCTTCGCCGCATTCTGGGCCGGCGCCTTCGTGTCCAACCTCGGCACGTGGATGGAAACGGTCGGCATCGGCATCTACGTCACCGACGCCACGAACAATCCCGCCTGGACCGGCCTGGTGGCGGCGGCCGGCTTCGCACCGGGCGCGATTCTCGGGCCCGTCGGCGGCGCGCTCGCCGATCGCCTGCCGCGCAAGACCCTGCTGATCACCACGACCTCGGTCCAGGCCGGCCTGGCGGCGCTGCTCGCGATCTTGTTCGTGCTCGGATCACCCGGACCCGGGCTCGTGACGCTCATCGTCTTCGCGGGCGGCTGCGCGCAGGCGCTCGGATTCCCTACCTACCAATCGCTGCTGCCCGATCTCGTTCCGCAGGAGGACCTCGTCGGTGCCGTTGCGCTCTCGAGCGCCCAGTGGAACCTCGGGCGCGTCATCGGGCCGGTCGTCGCGGTCACGGTGATCGGGATCGGCGGCTACGAGTGGGCCTTCGCCGTCAACTCACTGAGTTTCCTCGCCGTCATCGCAGCCATTGCGATGCTGCATCTCCCGCCGCCGCGACCCAATCACGGACAGACGATTCGTGCCTCGATCGGTCAGGGCGTTGCGTACGTTCGGCGTGACCCCGGACTGCGGGTCGTGATGGGATACATGTTCGTCACCACGTTTCTCGCCGCACCGTTCATCGCGTTGGTCTCGGCCATGAGCCTGCTGGTGCTCGACGCCGGTGAAGACGGAACCGGCGTGCTCGTGACCGCGCAGGGCATCGGCGCGGTCGTGATGGCGTTGGGACTGGCCAACCTCGCGCTCCGGTTCGGCAGCCGACGCGTTCTACTCGCGGCCGTTTGGGGTCTGCCGCCGGTGCTCGCGGCGTACGGGGTCATGCCGAACCTGTGGTCGTCGGCGGTGGCGGTCTTCGTCGTCGGACTCGTCTACTTCGGCGCGCTGTCGAGCTTCATGAGCATCGCCCAGCTCCGGGCTCCGGCGGAGATTCGCGGTCGGGTCGTGAGCCTGCTCGCGGTGGTGCTCGGGACCTTGTATCCGCTCGGCTCGGTCATCCAGGGCGCGGTTGCGCACGAGGTCGGGCTGCGGGAGACCACCGTCGGCGCCGCCGTGCTCATGCTGCTGGCGCTGGTGGTGATGAAACTGCGCCATCCCCGGTTCGCGGACGCGCTCGAACTCCCTGCGGCCGGGGTTGCAGTACGGTCACCGACCCCCCCAGGAGGTACGTGAATGGCTGCGATCGAGACCGAAAACAACGGCCGGGTCGGCATCATCCGCATCAATCGTCCGGACGCTCGCAACGCAGTGAACGGCGATGTCGCCAACGGGATCGAGGCCGCACTCGACACCTTCGAAGCGGATGACGACATCCACGCGGTGATCCTCACGGGGAACGGACCCACGTTCTGCGCGGGCGCCGACCTCAAACTGGTGGCCACCGGCCGCAGCGCCGAAATCGCGACCAAGCGGGGCAACTTCGCCGGCTTCGTGAAGCGGGACTTCCCAAAGCCGCTCATCGCCGCGGTCAACGGACCGGCGCTCGCGGGCGGATTCGAGATCGTGCTGAAGTGTGACCTCGTCGTCGCAGCGGATCACGCCACCTTCGGCATCCCCGAAGTGAAACGCGGGCTCTTCGCCGCCGCGGGCGGGCTCATCCGGCTCCCTCAGCGCGTGCCGCTCGCGGTCGCCACCGAACTCGCGATCACCGGCGATCCGATCGACGCCCACCGCGCGCTCCAGCTCGGGCTCGTCAACCGCGTGGTTCCGCTCGACGCCGTGATGGACACGGCCCTGGAACTCGCCGGGCGGATCGCCGAGAACGGGCCGCTCGCGGTGAAGAACACCCTCCGGATGGTGCGCTGCGCCGGTGACCTCTCCGAGGACGACGCGTGGCCACGCAACTTCGAACTCGCGATGGAAGTGTTCGCGTCGAAGGATTCCATCGAGGGTGCGACGGCCTTCGCCGAGAAGCGCCCGCCGCGATGGACCGGCACCTGAACCCGCTCACGGGACTCAGCCGCTCAACTCAGCCCGTGGCGGCGGACCGACCGATCCGTTCGTGCGTGTCGGTGACGTACTGAACGAAGGCGCGTGCGGCGAACGCGGCACCGACCATGGCGACGGCACCCACCACCGCGACGATGCGCGTGGCCGTCTCGTCGAAGATCGCTTGCGCGGGATAGATGAGATAGCCGCACAACGTTCCGACGAGCCATAAGACCCACCAACGTTGGATCACGATCCGCCCATTGTCGTCGGCCGGCACCATCGCCATCGCAGCTTGGTACGGCCACCACAGGTTGAGGACGGGGATGATGAACGACAGGGTGGAGAGGAGGGGGCCTCGCCGCGCCGGGAGGCCCGAAGCCCACGCGGTGCTGGCCGCTCGGTAGAACCAGAGCATGAAGAGCACGCTCACCGCGATGGTCAGTGGGAAGACGAGACCGGTCAAGGTCCCACCGTTGGGCGGGCTCGGCCGGCTCGCGCCCGGCGTCGTCAGCTGATCCCAATGTTCGACGAACCACTTCGCCTGCGATGCGTTGGCGAACATCGCGAAGGCCTGCACCGCCCCGCCGAGCAACAGCAGCGGATGCACCCAGCGAGCCAACGCCTGTTCGCCGGCGAGGTCGACCGGCTTCCCGGCGGCCGGACCGCTCACACTGCCGGTCCAGCCCGAACCGTCCCACCAGCGCAGCGCCGAGAGCCGCCACGGGTCCGGATGCCACCCCGGCGGGGCCGGAGCCGGGCTCGAGCTCGCAGCCGCGTTCGGGGCGGGGGGTGGGCCCGGCACCGCATTCGGTGCCGCACCCGGTGCCGAACTCGGAGCGGAGTCGGTACTCGACGATGCGGCGGCGAGCCCGGCCGGTCCGCCGGGCCGAGGTACCTCGGGTGGAACGGCGTCGGGTGGGCGGGCGTCGGGCTGGGTCGCGTCCGGTGGCGCGCTCGGCCAGAGCGTCGCGGCGTCCGACGCGCCGATGAGACGGGTCTGGCGTGTCCACGCCGACCCATCGAAGTATCGCTCGTCGTTCGTGCCCCACGGGTCGTCGTACCAACCCGCGGCGCGCGTCTCATCCGCCACGCCAACTCCCTCTCGGTTCGTCTGCCATGCTCGCGCAGATGGCCACCCCGATCGCAATGGGACCGATTTCGGTACCCGGCCCCGCTCGTGTCACTCGCTGACCGCCCGACACCGGCGCTGGTCGTGGACGCCACGACCCTCGACCGGAACCTCGCCACGATGGCGTCGGCGCGGCCCGGTCCGCAGTGCCGACCCCACGTGAAGGCCCACAAGACCACTGCGCTCGCGCGACGCCAGGCCGCGGTCGGCCATCTCGGGTTCACGGCCGCGACACCACGCGAAATCGTCGGTCTGGCCGTCGCCGGGCTCGGCCACGATCTGCTCCTGGCCAACGAAACCCTCGACGCCGCCCGGTTGCGAGCGATGGCCGACTGCGACGCCCGGGTGACCGTCGCCGTCGACTCGGTGGAGACCATCGATGCCGCCGCGGCCAACGGCATCCGCGCCGTGCTGGTGGACGTGAACGTCGGGCTCCCCCGATGTGGATGCGATCCGACTGCGGCCGCGACGCTGGCCGATCATGCTCGTGGGCGCGGACTCGAAGTGCGCGGGGTGATGGGTTACGAGGGCCACGTCTACCTCCATGACGATCGTGGCGCGCGGGCCGAGGCCACTGCGACCGCGATGGAGATCTTGCTCGCCGCGCACCGCGCGGTCGGCGGCGACATCGTGTCGGCGGGCGCCACCGGGACCTATGACCTCAACACCGCGGCCACCGAGATCCAAGCCGGGTCCTACGCGCTCATGGACACCACGTTCGCACCCGTCATTCCGGCGTTCGTACCGGCGCTGTGGATCGAGTCCACCGTGATCAGCGTGTCGGCCGGATACGCGGTTGCCGATTGTGGGCTCAAGGCCCTCGGGATGGACCACGGCAACCCGGCGATCGAGGACGCAACCGTGTGGCTCGTCTCGGACGAGCACATCACGTTCCGCGCCGAACGCGCGCCGCGCGTCGGTGACCACATCCGCGTCTGGCCTGCGCACGTGGACCCGACCGTTGCGTATCACGAGCACATGGTCGTGGTGGACGGTGACGAAGTGGTCGACGAGTGGCCCGTCGATCTCCGCGGTTGGTAGCTGCGCCGCCTTTCGTCACCCGAGCAGCGCGGCGCGGTCTCGAATAGCGTGCCGTGATGCCCGAGTCGTCCACCGATGCCGTTGCACTCGCCGCTCTGGTCCGCGCCGGGGACGTCAGCCCCCTTGAACTGGTCGACGCTGCGATCGAGCGCATCGAGGCGGTCAACCCCGCCCTGAACGCGGTCATCCGCGACCGGTTCGACGCCGCACGCGAGGAAGCCGCCGGCGATATTCCCGACGGCCCGTTCCGCGGTGTCCCCATCCTGTTCAAGGACCTCGGGTGCGAGGTGGCCGGCGAGCCGCTCTACGAAGGCATGCGGTTCCTCAGGGATCACGACTACCGGCCGCCCGAAACCGACCGCCTGGCGCAGCGATTTCTCGACGCGGGGTTCATCTGCCTCGGCCGTACCAACACCCCGGAGATCGGACTCGTCCCCACCACTGAGCCGGACTCCTACGGCCCCACGCACAACCCGTGGCGCGCGGGGATCACGCCCGGCGGGTCGAGTGGCGGTTCCGCAGCTGCGGTGGCGAGTGGGATGGTGGCCGTCGCGCATGCGAACGACGGAGGCGGGTCGATCCGCATCCCGGCGGCCGCGTGTGGGCTCGTCGGACTGAAACCGACGCGCGGTCGCGTCCCGATCAGCAGCCACATGACCGAGATCTCCAACTTCCTGATCGCCGAGGGGGTCGTGACCCGCACGGTGCGCGACACCGCAACAGTCCTCGACGTGATCGGAGCGCCTCGCCCCGGTGCACCCACGCAGCCCGCGCCGCCGGAGGTCCCGTGGGGCGAGAGCCTGTACGTCGCTCCCGGTCCGTTGCGGATCGGCTTCCTCGCCGATACCCCCATCGACCCGGGCGCATTGGCCCCCGAATGCGTCGAAGCCGTCGAACGCACCGCGGCGTTGCTTCAGGGGCTCGGTCACCACGTCGAGGCATCGTTCCCGAGCTCGTGGTCCGACCGGGATGCGGGACGGCACTTCAGCGCGGTGTGGGCGGCCGACTGCGCGTACGCCGTCGACGACTGGTCGCAACGGGTCGGCCGGCCGGTCACCGAAGCCGACGTCGAACCGCTGACCTGGCGGCTCGCCGCCATGGGTCGCACGGTCACCGGCCCGCAGTTCATTGCGAACGTGGCCGACGCACTCGTCGCGTCCGAGCGAACCGGTCAATGGTGGCGACCCGATCCGGGCGCCGGGGACGGTTTCGATCTGCTGCTCACACCGACGCTCGGCGAACCGCCGGTTCCGCACGGCACGTTCGCGTCGCCACCCGAGAAGCCCCTCGCGGGATTCGTTCGGGCCGGCTCGTTCGTACCGTTCACCACCCAGGCCAACGTGTCCGGCCAACCGGCCATCAGCCTGCCGATGCACTGGACCACCGACGGGCTGCCGGTCGGGATCCAACTCATGGCCGCGTTCGGACGGGAGGACCTGCTCCTCCGGGTGGCCGCTCAGCTCGAGGCTGCGGCACCATGGGCCGAGCGCGTCCCCCCGATCCACGCCTGATCCGTTCTCTCACCGGAGGTTCCGTGACCGACTCCACCGACCTGGCGGGACTCGACGCCACTGCGCAAGCCGCACTGATCGCGTCCGGCGAGGTGAGTGCCGCCGAGATGGTCGACGCGGCCATCGCCCGCGTCGACAAGGTGAACCCTGAACTCAACGCGGTGATCCATCGCCTCGACGACCGGGCTCGCGCCCGCGCCGAGCAACCGCTGACCGGACCGTTCGCGGGCGTTCCCATGGTGGTGAAGGACCTCGACGGCGAACTCGCAGGCGCGCCGCTGCATCTCGGCAACCAGCTGCTGAAGGAGATCGGTTACGTCGCGTCCGAGAACTCGTACCAGTTCGACAAGTTCGAACAGGCCGGCTTCGTGATCATCGCGAAGACGAACACGCCCGAGTTCGGTCTCCAGATCACCACGGAGCCGCACGCCTACGGTGCGGCGCGTAATCCGTGGAATCCCAACCACAGCACCGGCGGGTCGAGCGGTGGGTCCGCGGCCGCGGTCGCGTCGGGCATGACCGCAATCGGTCACGCCGGCGACGGTGGCGGGTCCATTCGCGTGCCGTCGAGTGAGTGTGGTCTCGTCGGATTGAAGCCTTCGCGCGGGCGCGTGTCAGTCGGCCCGCAGGACGGCGAAGTGTGGAACGGACTCGTGGCGCGCCACGTCGTGACCCGCACGGTGCGGGACTCGGCCGCGGTCCTGGACGCGATCGCGGGCCCGATGCCCGGCGATCCGTACTCCGCCCCTCCACCGGCGCGCCCGTTCCTCACCGAGGTCGGAGCAGTCGTCGCGCCGCTGCGCATCGGGCTGCGGACCGCTGCGCCGGGTGGGATCTGCGAGGTGGACCCCGAATGTGTCGCCGCGGCGGAGGCAACTGCGCGCACGCTCGAATCGTTGGGTCACACGGTGGAGATCGCCGCTCCGGACGCACTCGACGACGGTGAGTTGATCGGCGCGTTTCTCGGCATCGTGGCGGCAAACACGGCGGGGCTCGTCGAGGATCTTGCTCGCAGGGCCGGCCGTCCGGTCACCGCGGCCGACGTGGAACCGGGCACCTGGGCACTCGCCGAAGCGCGCCGCACGACCTCTGCGGTCGAGTACTTGCAGGTGCTCTCCACTGCTCATGCCTGGACCCGACGCATGCTGTCCTGGTGGCACGGCGGGTTCGACCTTCTGCTCACACCCATGCTCGCCGCACTGCCACCGGAACTCGGTGTCCTCAATCCGGTCGACGGCGATCCTGCGATGGGCACCATCTTGCAGACGCCCTACGCGATCTTCGCGGCCGGGTTCAACGTGTCCGGTCAACCGGCGATCTCGTTACCCCTCGCGATGAGCAAGTCGGGTCTCC
This sequence comes from Acidimicrobiia bacterium, assembly GCA_031422675.1. Taxonomy (GTDB): domain Bacteria; phylum Actinomycetota; class Acidimicrobiia; order IMCC26256; family JAENVU01; genus JAENVU01. The sequence continues at coordinate 7,509 of JANPMG010000029.1, forward strand.
CGATCGGGGTGCAGCTCGTCGGCGCGGCCAACCGCGACGACCTCCTGCTCGGGGTCGCCGCCCAACTCGAGGTCGCGATGCCGTGGTCCTCGCAACGACCGCCGATCTTCGCCGGGTAGGGAGACCATTCGATGACCGATCCGTACGCAGCGTTGGACGCCACGGCGCAAGCTGAACTCGTTCGCTCCGGTGAGGTCTCGCCGGCGGAACTCGTCGACGCGGCCATCGCCCGCATCGAAGCCGTCGATCCGCAACTCCACTCGTTCACGACCACCCGGTTCGACCACGCGCGAGCCGAGGCCGGCGGCGAGCTGCCCGCCGGACCGTTCCGCGGGGTGCCGTTCGCGCTGAAGGACCTCACCTGCACCCTGGCGGGCGAACCCGCGTACGACGGTGTGTCCGTCCTCAAACAGGAGGACTGGCGCGCCCCGATCACGAGCAATCTCGCCACCCGGTTCCGGGCGGCGGGCCTGGTGATCGTGGGGCGGACGAGTTCGCCCGAACTCGGAATCATGCCCACCACCGAACCACTCGCCTACGGACCGACGCACAATCCGTGGGACGTCACCCGCACCCCCGGTGGCTCGTCGGGCGGCTCGGCGGCGGCGGTGGCGGCCGGGCTCGTCCCGTTCGCACACGCGTCCGACGGTGGTGGGTCCATCCGGATCCCGGCGTCCTGCTGCGGACTCGTCGGACTCAAAACCTCGCGTGGCCGCACGAGCGTCGGCCCGGCGAGCGACGAAATCGCGCGCCCGTTGTCGGTGCAGTTTGCGCTCACCCGGTCGGTACGGGACGCGGCGGCGTTGTTGGACGCCGTCGCCGGCAACGACGTCGGCGATCCCTTTCACCACGCGTCGCCGTCGAGCTCGTTCGTCGACGCAATGCGCGCGCCCGTCGCGCCTTTACGTATCGGGCTGATGACCACGATGCCCGG
>JANPMG010000030.1:0-3541 GCA_031422675.1 Acidimicrobiia bacterium
GACCGGCCCGATCCAGTTCACGCTGAAGCACATCACTGATCTTCTCGGCGGTCGCCCCGCGTACGTTCGCGGGTTTCAGCGCGTCGGACAGTGCCTTGACCACCCGACCGCCGGCCCCGGTGACGAAGACGAGATCGGTGGTGGGCAAGAGGTCACCGAGCACGTCGACGACCGGACCGCACACGTCGGCGGGCAGCGCCTCGTAGTCGCGCACCACCACGATCCGCTTGGCGGTCATGAACGGCGGGCTCTGCGCCGCGTTGACGATCGCACTCACGATGGGTCCCGCACCCGAGATGTCCTCGGCCGGGGCCGCGTCGTCGTCCTTTGCCGGCTTCCCGGGGACCGTGTACTCCTCGACGCAGAAATTGCGATCGTCGGCGCCGACGAGGTTGGTGAGCAGTTCAGCGACCTCGCGGTCCCGCAGGACCGGATCGCTCCCCTTCACGATGTACACGCCGCCCACGACCGCGGAGCCTACCGGTGACGCCCCGCCACACCCGGGTGACCCCGGCGATGGCCACCGCTCCCCCCATCAGCGCAGTCGCGCCGGTCCCGTCGATGGAGACGGGCACGCGCGCGGCCGTCCGGGCGATCACCTCGACGCCGCGCAACATCGCCAGCGACGGCAACTGCAGCCAGAACGAAGCCGACGGTCCGAGCAGGCCGCCAGCGACCCCGGCGAGGAGGCCCCACACCGTGAGCGGCCCCACCACCGCCGCCGCGAACACGTTGGCCGGCAAGGCCACGAGCGGAACCGATCCGAAGGTGAGCAGCAAGATCGGGGCGACGCCGATCTGCGCCGCGATCGTGACACCGAGGGCCTCCCGCAACCACTGCGGGCCGCGCAACCGGGCGGTGACCCCACTCGACGCGATGACGATTCCGGCGCACGCCCCGCACGAGAGCAGGAACCCGATGGAACGGACCAAGAACGGATCCGCGATCAACAACGCGATCATCGCCAGGCCGAGGACCCGCTTGGCATCCGCCGGACGACCGACGCCGCGGGCGAGCATGACGAGCCCCGCCATGACGGCGGCCCGGAGCACCGACGGCTCCCACCGGGTCATGGTCCCGAAGAGGACCAACACGGCGACGCCCGCGGCGAACCGCGGGCCTCGGCGCAGGCGCCGGAGCGCGGGCTCCACCACCGCGATCGCGAACGCCACGTTCGCGCCGGATACCGCGAGCAGATGGCTCATGCCGGCGTCGCGAAATTGTTGCACGATCTCGTCGGGGATGGCGCGGGTGTCGCCGAGCAGGAATCCCGACAACAGTGCACGCGGCGTCGTGGGCAGCATGGTCGTGCCGCGCAGTACCGCCCGGCGCACGGCGTTGGCCACGCGGAACCAGGGATCCTGTGGACCCGCCACTGCGACCACATCGCTGATGCGGAGCTGCGCAACGGCGTGACGCCAACGCGATCGGGTCGCGTAGCCGGTCAAGGGCGAGAGTGAACCCACCGCGCGGACCCGATCACCGGCGTCGAGCGTGCTCAACGCGCTGCGGTGCTCACCGGTGGCGATCGCCACCACCGAGCGCCCGCCCGCATCCCGGCCGTCGAAGGTGACCACGCGCGCGATCGCGCTCGATTGGTAGGGCGGGCCGTCCGGATCCTCGGCCAGCGTCATGACCACCTCACCCGTCGCGTGGTGCTCGACGGCTCGGCGCAGCGGTGAGACGACGAGGCCGTGTTCCGCGCGTTGTTCTACTGCGACACCGAGCATCGTCATCGCTACGACGGCACCCACGAGTCCGGCACGAGTCCGGCGAGCGAGAAACGCGCCGCCGAATCCGATGCCGGCACCGACGAGTAACGGCCCGGCTGAGCCGGGGCCGAGCGCGCCACCGATCGCGATTCCGCCGACGAGCGCAGCGAGCAGCGCGACCGGCACTTTCACACCGTCACCAGGGGCTTGAGTTCCGCGAAGCGTTTCTCGCCGATGCCCCGGACGTCTCGCAGCTGTTCCACATTCGTGAATCCACCGCGCCGGTCCCGTTCACGGATGATCGCGGCGGCGAAGCTGGGTCCGATCCCGGGCAGCGTCTCGAGTTGGGCCGCCGTCGCGGAGTTGAGATCGATCGGACCGCCGCCCGGCGCCGTGCCGGACGCATCGGTGCCGGACGCAACGTCGGTGCTCGGGCCCGTTCCGGTGGACGACCCGTCGCCGGGCGAACTGACGACGGGCGCGCCGATTTTGGCGACGGGCACGCGCTGGCCGTCGGCGACTTTCGCGGCGAGGTTCAACCGATCGAGGTCTGCGTCAGGCAGTCCCCCACCGGCCGCCGCGATCGCATCGGCGATCCGGGCGCCGTTCGGGACCCGGACCAACCCCGGCCGCACCACGGCGCCGGCCACGTGGACGAGCAACGGCGGCCGGGTGGTCGTCGTGCTGCGAAACGACGCCCGGGACGACGGCGCCATCGACGATCGCGGCGACGATCGACTGATCGAGGGGTCGGTCGGCAGCGCAGCGGTCTGGGCCTGACCCACCTGGTACCAGATGTAGCCGGCGATCGCCGCCGCGACGAGCAGGGCGGCCACGCGAACACGCGGGTCGGTCGACCGGTCCCGGATCGTCTCGATGAGGGCCGGGAGTCCTCGGGGCGCCGGGCGCGGTGGGACGGGGTGGAACGGGTCCATGCTTTCCTCCGGGCGCGACAGAGCCAACGGAGGAAGTTGCCGGGAAAGCGCCGTTACCGTACCAAATCCGACCGTTCCCGTCGTCGCCGACGGCGGACGTCACCTCGATCCTGCGAACCAACACGCATTTCGCAAGCCGGGGCTTGCGTATTTGGTGCGAGTTGCGGAGCTGGGTGGGGTTCAGGCGGTGGGCGTCAGGAGGTGACGAAATTGATGAGGCGGCCGGGGACGGCGATCACCTTGCGGACGGTGGCGTCCGCGAGCGCGGCATGCACCGCGTCGCGGGCGGCGGCCTCGACGGCGGCGGCGTCTGCGGTGGCCGCAACCACGACCTTCCCGCGCACCTTCCCGTTGATCTGGATCGGCATCTCGATCGTGTCGACAACGAGCCACGCCGGGTCGGCCACGGGAAAGTTCGCATACGTCAGCGTGTCGGTATGACCGAGCCGGGACCAGAGCTCCTCGGCGACATGCGGTGCGAGCGGGGCGAGCATCAACACCATCGGCTCGATGACCTCACGGGGCGCGCCGCGCTGAGCCGCCAGCTTGGTGACGTGATTGTTCAACGTGATGAGTTTGGCGACCGCGGTGTTGAAGCCCATGGCGGGCATGTCGTCGCGCACGCTGGCGATCGTGCGGTGGAGCAACCGTTGCGTCTCGTCATCGGCCGGCGCATCGGTGACCACCACCTCGCCACTGTCTTCGTCGACGACGTTGCGCCAGAGTCGTTGCAGGAATCGGTAGACCCCCACGATGTCTCGCTCGCTCCACGGGCGGGACGCATCGAGCGGACCCGTCGACATCTCGTACAGCCGCAAGGTGTCGGCGCCGTAGTCCCGGAAGATGTCGTCGGGAGTGACCATGTTCTTCAGGCTCTTGCCGATCTTGCCGAAC
>JANPMG010000031.1:0-19594 GCA_031422675.1 Acidimicrobiia bacterium
CGGCTCGAGGCGCAACTGGCGGTCGAGGAGCAGCTCGCCACCCAGACCGCGCTGCTCGATCGGATCACCACCGGGATCCCGGACCCCATCTTCCTGAAAGATGCCGACGGCCGATATGTGTTCCTCAATCCGGCGGCGGCACGCGTCATGGGCGGCGACGACCCACGGGACTACATCGGACGGAGCGACAGCGAGCTGCTGTCCGAAGACGATGTGGCGGCCATCACCGCCGCCGACGAACGCGTTCGATCCTCCGCCGTCGCCCTCTCCCTTGAGGAGCAGGTCGGCGATCGCCTGTACCTCTCCACCAAGAGCCCCTACGTCTTCTCCGACGGCAGCCGCGGCGTCCTCGGCGTGGCGCAAGAGATCACTCTGCGCAAGCGGGAGGAGAACCGGCTCGCGTCCATCGCCCAGGTAACCCGCGCGATCGCGTCCGAGACGACGGTGGCCGACGTTGCGATCGCGGCGCGGGACCCACTCCGCGCCGCCACCGACGCCGACGTGATCTGGATCCTGATCGCCGACGATCTCGGGCGGGCGCTCGACGTCGTGCTCGACGACGGCACCCTGGCCGCCACCGGACGCGACTGGGGCTCGAATCCCACGGACGGCCCCACGATGACCGCCGAAGCCTTTCGCACCGGTGAGATCCGCATCGTGTCCAGTTCCGACGCGTCGCCGGATTCCGTCGGTCGGGAGATCTTCGACCGCGAACGGCTCGTCACCGTGATGCACATCCCGTTTCCGGCCGGGTCTCGCATCGCCGGGGTGGTCAACCTCGGGTGGCGTCACGATCACGCAGAAACCGCTCGGGAAGAGCAGCACTTCTTCGCGAGCCTGGTCGCGGCCGTCGTCGAGTCGCTCGCACGCGCGCAGTCCAACGAACTGCAGCAGCAAGCCGTGGCGGCGTTCCAGCGCGCCCTCCTTCGTGACGATGTCTTCCCTTCCGATGTTGAGATCGCGGTCCGCTACGAACCGGCGATCGAGAACCTCGACGTGGGTGGGGACTGGTACGACGTCTTCGAGTTGGCCGACGATCGGCTTGGCATCGTGGTCGGCGACGTCGTGGGAAGCGGCGTGGGCGCCGCCGCCGTGATGGGCCAGCTCAAGAGTGCGTTGAAGGCCCTGGCCACCATCGTCGGTGATCCGGCCGAGGTTCTGAACCTCGTGGATGGGTACGCCGAGCACGAACCCGCCGCGGTCGCCACCACCGTGTGTTATGGCGTCTTGGACCGCACGACGCGAGTGCTCCGCTATGCCTGCGCCGGCCATCCTGCGCCGCTCCTCGTCAGCGCCGATGGCACCGCGCATTTGCTCGAAGACGGACGCAGCTTCCCCATCGGGGCGTCATGGCACGGCTCCGCGCATCCACGCGTGAGCGGCGAGGTCACGCTCGCCGAGAATGCGGTGCTGGTCCTCTACACCGACGGGCTCATCGAGCGGCGCGACCGCTCGCTCGATGCCGGCTTCGAGGCGCTGCGATCCGCCGGCGCCACCCACCACGCGCTCCCGATCGAGGAACTCGCCGACACGCTCCTGGACCGGCTCGACCCGAACCACCGGACCGACGACACCGCAATGATGTGCCTCCGGATCCCGAGCCGGCCGGCCCAGCACCTCACCCGCCGAATCCCGGCCGACGTCAACCGACTCCGCGGCCTGCGCGCCGATGTGCGCGCGTGGTTGGGCGACCAGGGCCTCGATGCCGCCACGATCGAGGACGTCATCCTGGCCACTTTCGAGGCGGCGGCCAACGCGGTCGAGCACGGCTCCCACGCCGACGGTCGCTCCCAGGTGATCGTCGAACTGAGTCTCCGCGACGATCTGTACGTGACCGTCCGTGATCGTGGACGCTGGACCGCGCAGGTCCGGCGACCCGAGCGCGGCCGGGGCCAGGAGATCATGCGATCCGTCATGGACAGCGTCCTGATCGAAACCGATCGCCGGGGGACCGTGGTGCACATGCGCCGCCGGGTGAGCCCCACGGCCCAAACTGCATAGATCGTTTGGGTGGGCAGCTGTTGGGGAACGCTCACCGAGTCCGGCACCGTCCGACCAGCTTGAAGGCTACTGCAATGGAGCCGACACTGTTGTCGTCCACCGCACTCGCACCGAGCCCCGCCAGCGTGCGAGATGCTCGACGCTTCTTTACTGCGAGTACGAGCCGGCTCGGCCTCACCCCCGATGTCGTCGAACTCGGTTCGCTCGCGGTCAGCGAGTTGGTCACGAACGCGATCTGTCACGGAGCGAGCCCGATCGAGATCCGCACGATGTCGGATGCGGCGGAAGTACGGTTCGAAGTCAGCGACAGCGGCCCGGGTATGCCCCGAAGCGGACCGGTCGCTCCGCTGGCGACTGGTGGGCGCGGCCTCGGAATAGTGGCCGCGATCACGGACGCCTGGGGTTGCGAGCGGAATCGGAACGGCCCGGGCAAAACCATGTGGTTTACCCTGATGCGCCGACGGGTCACATCGTGACGATCAGCGCACAGGCGTAGCAACCATGGGCAGGCCGATCATGCGGGGACAACATTTGGATGCGCGACGCAAAGGGCCGGCCGACGACCCCGATGCTCGAGACCACTCCGCCGGGCCGGCGCAAGAGATCAACGTCCGTGAACTCGGGGTTCCCTTCCGCCGGTACGTCGCGTTCTGGGGGCTCGGGGTGGCCATCGTCGGCGGAACCTTCCTCGCGTGGTCCGTCCTCTCCAACCTGACGACGGTGCTCGGCCTCCTCGCCGTCTCGATCCTCTTCACGATCTTCCTGACCCCGATGGTCGACCTCGTCGAGCGGCGGATCCACGTCCGGCGGGCTCTGGCGGTCGGCGGGGTCTTCGTCGTCGGGCTCGCGATCGTGATCGGCATCGGCTACCTGTTCACCAGTCCCATCTACAACTCCTCCAACGATTTCACTCGCGATCTCCCGCGCGTGATTCGAGATGCCGAACGAGGTCGCGGCGAGGTGGGCAAGGTGTTGAAGAACCTCGGGGTCCAGGGTTGGGCGCGGGACAACCTGCCCGGGATCCGTCGTTCACTCGGCCAGAGCGACGGTCCGCTCGCCCGCGCCGGCATCGCGTTGGTATCAGGCTTCGTCGCTGCGGTGACGGTCATGATCCTGGTGTTTCTCATGCTGCTCCAGGCCCCACGGATCAGCACATGGGTCTTCGCGCTCTTCCCGAAGCAACGTTCCGAGCACATCCGCAGTATCGGAAGTGACGCGGCTCGGGCGGTCTCGGGGTACGTGATCGGGAACCTGCTGATCTCCGCCGCCGCGGGAACCTCTGCCTACATTGCGCTGCGCATTCTCGGCGTCCCCTTTGCGTTCGTGCTCGCGCTCTGGGTCGCATTCGCGGATCTGCTGCCGCTCATCGGCGCCACCCTCGGCGCGATCCCACCGATCTTCGTGGGCCTCCTCGACTCGTCCGAGACCGCGCTCATCCTGCTGATCTTCTTCATCATCTATCAGCTGTTCGAGAACCACGTGCTCCAGACCACGGTGATGTCCAAGACGGTGAAGCTCAACCCGCTCGGGGTCCTCCTGGCCGTCATCGTGGGCGTCGAACTCGCCGGACTGCTCGGCGCGCTCCTGGCGATTCCGGTGGCCGGCGCAATCCAGGTGGTACTCCGAGACATCTGGCCGCAGCAGCAGGCCGTGGTCGAGGACGTGCTGGCGATCAACGCCGAACCGGATCCCTGACCGGCCCTCGAAGTTCGGCCCTCGAAGTTCGCCCCTCGAAGTTCGCCGGTTCAGCCGCGGGTGTACCGCTCGGTGAGACCGGTGATGTCCAGAATCCGGGCGACGGGTGGGCTCATGTTCTCGATCACGATCTGGCCTCCCGCGGCTTCGATCTTCTGACTGGCCTGGACCAACGCGCGGATCCCGGACGAGTCCAGGAAGCCCACTCCCGCCGAATCCAGCACGATGACCTGCACCCCGGCGGCGATCAGCTCGTCCAGCCGCGCCTCGAGCTCCGGCGCGGTGGCGAGATCGATGTCGCCCGTCGCCACCACGCGCTTCGTCGGGACCGCGTCGTCGACGTCGAGGGTTTCGAGGGTCAGGCCGTCAATGGTCACGTCTGGGGCTTCCTCTGTGAAACGAATGGAATTTCGTGGGGCCGCGTAGACCGGGAGGCGTCCTACCCGGGAGGCGCTCGATCGTACGGGTCATGCCGACCGAGCGCGAGGAGCGTACGCCCAGTTTCGGCGCTCACGCACACTCAGGGTGGCCGGTGACTCGCTCGTGTTCATGCGGGTCGCCCAGCCGGCGCACGAGCCCATCCACATCGGCCACCGTGACGGTCAGTGCGGAATGCCCGGACCGGCGCAACGGGCTCGCCACCAAGGTGTCGAAATGGACGCACACCCCCGCCCGTGCATTGGTGCCGAACGTGAGCCCGTCGTCGGAGCCTGACAAGCGCACCCCGGCGGCGGTCCACCACCGATAGCCCCGGGTCACGTGGGCGCCCAGGACGTTCGGGAGCGGCGTCTCGATGCGCAGCAGACCGAATCGGGCGACGAATCGGCCGTCGTCGGTGAGGGTCACGCCATCGTGGCCGGGACGGAGGCCAAACGGAAGCCAGAACGGGGCCAGTTTCGCATCGACCTCGTAGCGGAATATCTCACTCACGGGTGCTCGCTTTCGCGTGATTCCGACCACGGCGCGTGGTCGGTGGGGAGGCCTCAGAGTTTCGGTGCATACCACGTGAGGTCGGCGGGTAACCCCCGGACATGCGATCAGTGACCAAGTTCCGAGGTTCGACCGCACCGACGACCCGCCGCCTCGACGGTCGGTTCGCCAGCGAGGCTGCCGCGCGCTCCGCCGTCGGACCCGTCGTTGGCTGACGCGCTCGAGCCGCTCCGCGCCGATCACGCTGCACTTGAAGCGCTCTTCGTCGACTTCGAGGATTCGTCGACGCGAACCGGGGCGCGTCGCAGCATCGTTGACCGGATCGTCGAGCGTCTGACGCGCCACGTGGAGATCGAAGAGACCACGCTTTACCCATGGGCCCGTTCCGTACTCCCCGACGGTTCGACGAGCGTGTTCGACTCGTTGGAGGAACACCAGCTGATGGTGAACGTCGTGGACGAGCTGCGCAGTTCCTCCGTTGCGGACGAACGCTTCGACGCGAAGGTCCGAGTGCTGATCGAGTTCACCCGTCATCACATGTGGGAAGAGGAAGCGGGCACTTTCGTGGACGTGCTCGATGCCACCGACGCGGACGGCGAATACGAGTTGACGTGCGCCATCCGCCGGGCTCACCGGCGCGTGGCCTGACCCGCTGGTCGTCCGCGGCGCGCCGAGTCCATCGCCGGGGTTCGTCGCGAATCACGTTTCGGTGCCCGGAACCGGGGGCAGACCGGAACCATCGATCCACTCTCGAGGAGACCTCTGCGATGAAACTCTTGATTCGGTTGTCCGTACTGGCGTTGGCCGGGTTCGGCGCGAACGAGCTGTACCGGAAGCTCGCGCCGCGTATCACCGGCGCCGGTGACCGTGCGTCCACCGCCATCGACACCACGCTGCGCCCGGCCGTGGCCGAAGCCACCCGTAGCGTTCGCGCCACAGCCGAGTTCGCGAAGAACAAGATCGGCGACGCGACGGCCGACACGCTGGAAGCAACGGTGGACCCCGACGCTCCGACCTCGCCGCCCAAGCAGCCCGCCGCTCCCGTCGGTGACAGTTCGACCTCTCGCCCGTTGAGCCCGATGGCCGCCAAGGAACTCGGTCTCGACGACGACGACCCGGCAAGTTCTGCCGCGGGCGCCAGCGCCGTCTCGGACCCTCGGGGCTGATCGAGTTGGCGAAGACCTCCAAGACCTCCAAGCCTGCGCAGTCCTCGAAGTCGTCGAAGGTCGCGAAGCCTTCCAAACTGACTGCCAAGCCGGGCACCACTCTGCCAACGAACCCCGCCGGCTCGGGTGGAGAAACCCATCAGATCGCCACGGAAACCGTGCCGTCGCTCACCACCCGTTCGGGCACACCGATCTCGGACGATCAGAACTCGCTTCGCGTCGGCGAGCGTGGTCCGACGCTGCTCGAGGACTTCGTCCTGCGGGAGAAGATCTTCCACTTCGACCACGAGCGGATTCCCGAGCGCGTGGTGCACGCACGCGGGTACGGCGCAAAGGGCTACTTCGAGAACTACGACTCGCTCTCCGACCTGACCCAGGCCGACCTATTCCAGCGACCCGGTGAACGCACCGAGGTCTTCGTGCGGTTCTCCACCGTCGCCGGCAGTCTCGGCTCCCCCGACCTGGCGCGTGACGTTCGTGGCTTCGCGGTGAAGTTCTACACCGCCGAAGGAAACTGGGATCTCGTCGGCAACAACATCCCGGTGTTCTTCATCCAGGACGCCATGAAGTTCCCGGATCTGATCCACGCGGCGAAGGCCGAGCCCGACCGCGGTTTCCCTCAGGCCCAGACCGGCCACGACAACTTCTGGGACTTCGCATCCCTGATGCCCGAGTCCACCCACATGTTGCTGTGGGCGATGTCGGACCGGGCGATCCCCCGCTCGTTCCGGTTCATGGAGGGCTTCGGCGTCCACTCGTTCCGGTTGGTCGACGCCGCGGGCGGCTCCACCTACGTGAAGTTCCACTGGAAGCCGCAGCTCGGAGTGCAGTCGGTGACCTGGGACGAGGCGGTCAAGATCAACGGAGCCGATCCGGACTTTCACCGGCGGGACCTGTGGAACGCGATCCAGGACGGGACGCCGCCGAGTTGGGAACTCGGCGTCCAGCTGTTCGACGACGAGTTCGCCGACCGCTTCGACTTCGACATCCTCGACCCCACGAAGCTCATTCCCGAAGAGCTGGTGCCGGTGCGACCCATCGGACGGATGGTGCTCGACCGTGTCGTCGACAACTTCTTCGCCGAGACCGAGCAGGTGGCGTTCTGCACGCAAAACGTCGTCCCCGGGATCGACTTCACCAACGACCCGTTGCTCCAAGGGCGCAACTTCTCGTATCTCGACACGCAGTTGAAGCGTCTCGGTTCACCGAACTTCACCGAGCTCCCGGTCAACGCCGCTCGGTGTCCGGTGGCGATGTTCCAGCAGGACGGCCACATGACGATGGCCAACCCGCCGGGACGGGCCAACTACGAGCCGAACTCGTGGGGCGACGACGGTGGCCCCCGTGAGGACCCCGTGCGCGGGTTCCGTTCGTTCGCTGCGAGCGAAACCGGCGACAGGCGCCGGATTCGCGCCGAATCCTTCGCCGATCACACCAGTCAGGCGCGGCAGTTCTACGTGAGCCAGACCGAGATCGAGCGTGACCACATCGCCAAGGCGTTCACGTTCGAGCTGTCCAAGGTCCAGCGGGCGGACATCCGGGAACGGATGGTGGCGCAGCTCGTCAACGTCCACGAAGATCTGGCCACCGCAGTGGCCACTGGTCTCGGGATCGACGTTCCGCCGGCCGCACCGTCGGCCCGGCCCACCCGAACCGATCTCGCACCGTCACCGGCGCTCAGCATTCTGGCCAACCCACCCGGCACGTTCGCCGGTCGGACGGTCGGGGCACTGGTCTCGAAGGGCAGCGATTCGGCGGCGCTGCGCGCGCTCCGACGCGCCCTGGATGCCGAAGGCGCCACCCTCGTCGTGATCGCGCCGACCGTGAGTGGCGTGTCAGAGGCCGACGGCACCGCGATCGCCGTCGACGAACGACTCGGCGGTGCTCCGTCGGTGCTGTTCGACGCGGTGGCGCTGCTCCCCGGCGCGGCGGATGCCGCGTCGCTCAGCGATCATCCGGCGGTGCAGTCGTTCATCGCGGACGCTTACGCCCACTGCAAGTTCATCGGCGTTGGAAATGAGGCCGAAGCCCTTCTCGCCGGTGCCGGTATCACCGCCGATCAGCGCGACGGCGGTTTCCTGGCCGTCGACTCGAAGGCGACCGCGACTGCGTTCGTCAACACGTGTCGGGCACTGCGCTTCTGGGATCGCGAAGCCGCGCTCCCCTGAGCCTGCTCCTCACCCCCACGTTTGGTGCCGGAGTCGTCGCCGAGGTGCTCCCAGCGACAGACGCGGCTGGTGGCTGCAGGCCGGTGGCGAGAAGCGGGTGGCGAGAGGAAGGTCGCGGTGCGACCGGCCAGCTTCGGGGGCAGGACCGTCGCGGCCAGGTCGCACCGCCGTTCACGTGGTACCCGTTCGACCGCGACGGCAAACGCCGGCGCCGGTTCGGGCGCGTGGCGACGCCGAACCCGTCACCGCCCGTCTTGGGTGGAACCGAAAAGATCGTCGGAGCAGGTTTTGGGACCGACCCCCCGGGGCATCAAATCGACATGATCGAATCGGTCGAGTTCGTGACGATCCAGTGCCCCGATTGCGGGCCGGGACTGGTCCCCCTCGCACACGTGAGCCTGCGTGTCAACCAGGAGACCGACCGCGCGTCCATGGCGTTTCCGTGCGCAGTGTGCGGAATCCGGACCGCGATCGAGATCTCCGCGCACTCCGTGATCGTGCTGCGCAACGCGGGGATCGACCCGGTGTACTGGCGGTACCCGAGCGAGCTCACCGAGCGCGACCACGAGACGGCCGGGCGATTTCCGACGGAGAGCGTCGAACAACTGGCGTCGGAGCTCGAAACCGACATCGAGGCATTCCTGCGCGCGGGCTGAACTCGCGCCGCACTGTGACCACGGTCACCCGTCCGAGGTGCCGGGTGGTCCCGGAATGTTCATGTGCGTATCGGAATCGTGGGCAGCGGGGTATCGGGCCTCGTCGCCGCGCACGCACTGCACCCTGCCCACGACATCACGCTGTTCGAGTCCGACGATCGGCTCGGCGGACACGCGCACACGGTCGACGTCGAACTCGATGGCGCGCATCACCGCGTGGACACCGGGTTCATCGTCTACAACGAGACCAACTACCCCGGATTCGTCGCCCTGCTCGCCGAGCTCGGCGTGGCCACACGCGCCACCGAGATGAGCTTCGGCGTCACCGACGCCGGCACCGGCCTCGAGTATCGCGGCTCCAATCTCAACACCCTGTTCGCCCAACGACGGAACCTGCTTCGGCCCGGCTTTTTTCGTCTGCTCGGTGAGATCGTGCGGTTCAATCGCGCCGCCCACCGGCTCGTCGCGCACGAGGAGATCTGGCAGGGCGATGACCGGCTCCCCACCGCCGCGGATCGCGATGACACCACCATCGGAGAGTTCCTTCGCGACGGGCGGTACTCGGCGGCGTTCGTCGAACAGTTCCTCGTACCGTTCGGCGCCGCGATTTGGTCCGCGGACCCGGAGACCTTCACCCGCTTCCCCGTGCGGTCCTACGCGCGATTCATGCACAACCACGGCCTGCTCGGTCTCGCCGGGCGCCCGGCGTGGCGAACCGTGTGCGGAGGGTCCCGCACGTACGTCGACGCGTTGGCCGAACCCTTCGCCGATCGCATTCGGCTCTCGACGCCGGTCGAGAAGATCGTCAAGCGCGCCGACACCGGCGGTGCCCGGGTCGAAGTGGTCGCGCACGACGGCGCCCATGAGTTCGACCGAGTCATCATCGCCACGCACAGCGACCAGGCGCTCCGGTTGCTCGGCGACGCCCGCACCGCCGAACGCGAGATTCTCGGAGCGATCCGGTATCAGGCCAACGTTGCCACGCTCCACACCGACGATCGAATGCTCCCGGACACGCTCCGCGCCCGCGCGAGTTGGAACTACTGGGTCGGGCCCGATACCCGCCGCGCCACCGTCACGTACTGGATGAACGCGCTCCAAGGCATTCAATCCACTCGCCCCCTGTTGCTCACACTCAATCGCTCGGATGCCATCGACCCCCGGCGCGTGCTCGCCGAGTTCTCCTACGACCACCCGGTCTTCGACGCGGCTGCGATGCAGGCCCAACACCGCCGGCGGGAGATCCAGGGTCCGCACGGCCGCTATTTCGTCGGCGCGTATTGGGGATACGGGTTTCACGAAGACGGAGTGCAGAGTGCGTTGGACGTCGTCGCGGCCATCGAAGCCGGCCGATGAGCCCACTTGCGGTCTACGAAGGCACCGCAGCCCACCATCGCTTCGGATCGCACGCACGCACATTCGCGCCGCGCCTGTTCCTCCCCTACCTCGACGTCGACGCGCTCCCCCAATCGCTCGATGCGCTGCCGTGCTGGTCCGCGCGTCGGCGCGCACTCGTGCGGTTTCGCGCCGAGGACTTCTACGCCGGCCGAGCCGAACCGCTCGGTCCTGCGGTGCGGCGGCTCGTGGAACAACGACTCGGCCGCACGCCGACCGGACCGATCTTCCTGCTGGCCCATCTGCGCACGTTCGGATGGCAGTTCAATCCGCTCGCCGTCTACTACTGCTGGAACGACGACGAGACGCAGCTCGATGCGATCGTCCTCGAGGTCACGAACACGCCGTGGAACGAACGGCACTGGTACGTGTTCGACGGCCGCGTCTCCCCTGAATCGGCGCGCACCGCGAAGGCGCTGTACGTCTCGCCGTTCCTCCCGATGGACGTCGAGTACCGGGTGTCGTGGACTCCGCCCGGAGCCGACTTGACCCTCGAGATCGTTGTCGAACGAGATGGCGTACCCCTCTTCG
Organism: Acidimicrobiia bacterium; assembly: GCA_031422675.1. GTDB lineage: Bacteria > Actinomycetota > Acidimicrobiia > IMCC26256 > JAENVU01 > JAENVU01. Next base: position 10,543 of record JANPMG010000031.1, read on the forward strand.
CCGCCGCGCTCGCGCTGGTCCGCACCGAACTGACCCGCCGTCGAGCCGTGGAGCTGCTCGTCCGCTATCCCGTAGCCCCGCTCCGCGCCTCCGTCGCCATCTACCGAAAGGCCCTGAAGTCATGGATGGATCGCGTGCCCTGGTATCGCCACCCCCGCCGTCGCACCCAACCGGTCCCGACCTGAGCGAACCAACATCGACGTGGGACGCACGCGTGGCCCGCACCGTCGTCGAAGCGCTCGTGGGTCGCGCGCGCGGCGGCACCCTCACCGTCACCGACGGACGCGGCGCGCTCGGCCCGGTCGGCCAAAACGGAGTGCGCCGGTCTCGGTCGCACGCGATCGCGCCCATCGATGTTCGCATGATTGTCCATGATCCGCGGACCTATCGGCGGATCCTGCACCACGGCAGCGTCGGCCTCGGCGAGTCCTACGCGGACGGCTGGTGGGACACGGACGACCTGACTGGCCTGTTGCGGCTCGCGCTCCGAAGTCTCCGGCCCACCCACGCGCCCCGCGACCGGCTCCACCGCGCGCTCCGTCCGCTCATCGATCCCGTGAGCCGACTCCGCCGGCCCGACCCCGCACGCGACGAGCGCGACGTCCGGGCTCATTACGACCTCGGTAACGAGTTCTTCCAACGGTTGCTCGACGACACCATGGCGTACTCGTGCGCGTACTTCGATGGCCCGGACACCCCGCTCGTCGACGCGTCACGCTCCAAGTTCGACCGCATCGCCCGCATGCTCGATCTGAAGCCGGGCGACCGGTTACTCGAGATCGGGACGGGTTGGGGTGGCTTCGCCCTGCACGCCGCCGAGCACTACGGGTGTCTGGTCACCACCACCACGGTGTCGGCGCGCCAGCACGAGTTCGCGCGCCGGCGGGTGTTGCGCGCCGGCCTCGCCGACCGGATCACCGTGCTCGATCGCGATTACCGAGACCTCACCGGCGAGTTCGACAAGGCCGTCGCCATCGAGATGATCGAGGCCGTCGACTGGCGTGACTACGAGCAGTTCTTCGCGTGTCTTCGTGACCGGCTGACCGACGATGGCGCGCTGGCAATGCAGTCGATCGTCGTTCCCGACGGGCAGTTCGATCGGCTGAAGCGCCACACGGACTTCATCAAGGCTGCGATCTTTCCCGGCGGCTGTCTTCCGTCCACCGCGGCGCTCGACCGCGCCGCGGAACGCGCCGGGCTGACACCCGCGCACCACGCCGACATCGGCATCCACTACGGCGAGACCCTGCGCCGGTGGCGCACGAACCTCGAAGCCATCGCTCTCGAACTCGCCGCCGAGCCGGAGCTCGGACTGGACCAACACTTCACCCGGTTATGGGACTTTTATTTCGCCTACTGCGAAGCAGGGTTCGAGGAGCGCTACATCAGCGTTGCCCAGTCCGTGTACTCCGCAGCACCAGCCGCCGGCCGGTCAGGCGTCGTCGAGCAACTCGGACCGGTAGGTCGCCCGTAGCTCGGCGAGACCGTTCTCGTCCATGTCCTCGGCGGCGACGAGTCGCCCGTCGGCGCGATCGAGGGCGCGGAGCAACTCGTCGAGCTTCAACTGAACCGCGCGGTCGTCATGGTTCTGGGTGTGCTGCAACGCGAAGAGCGCCAGCAGCGCGAGGAACGGGATCCCCACCGAACCGGTGAGCTCCCACGGCCGGTTGAAGTCCACCATTGCACCGACGACGAGCCACACCCCACCCAGCACGATCGTGATCACGAACGCCAACGGTGATCCGAGCGCGTCGGTCATGGCGTGGGACGCGCGCAGCGCCGGGCCGTGCGCACGCGAGAACTCGTGGTCGTGCGAGAGCACGGTGTCGTCGTCAAGCTCGGTGTTCGTCATGGATCCGATCGCCTCGCTGCGATAGTGGGCTCGGTGAAGCGTTCGGCGTCGAATGCGGGCGCGCGGTCAGCCGAGCGATGACGACGAGAGCGAGAACTCCGACGCCATCGACACCCCGTTCGTACCCGCTTCCGATGCCGCAGAAACGTCCGACCGAAGGACCCGCTCGAACACGCGCTGATACCGGTCGGCCATATTGAGCGCCGAGAAGCGCCGAGCGGCAAGCCGACACTCCTCCGGGTCGATCTCGCCAATGCGATCGACCGCGGCCACGAGACCGTCCAGATCGTCACAGATGAAGCCGTTGACGCCGTCCACCAGGATCTCCGGGACCGCGCCCCGACACAGGGCGACGACCGGGGTCCCCGCCGCGAGTGATTCGATCATCACCAATCCGAACGGCTCGGGCCAGTCGCTCGGGAACACGGTGGCGGCCGCGCCGGCGTAGAACGCCGGCTTGTCCGGCTCGAGCACCTCACCCATGAAGTCCACGTGGTGAGCCGCGAAGAGTGGCTCGATGAAATCCTGGTAATAGGTGACGTCGGTCGGGTCGACCTTCGCCGCCACCCGCAGCGGCATCCCGGTCCGGCGGGCCACCTCCACCGCCAAGTCCGGCCGCTTCTCCCGATGGATCCGACCCACGAACGCCAGATACGAGCCGTCGCCGGGCGCCGCGTCGAAGTACGGCGCCAGGTCCAACCCATTCGGCACCGTCGCCAACCAGTTCAGGTCCAGGCCGGTGACCAACTCGCGCTGGTGGTCGCTGATCGACACGAGCGGCACCCCGGGGTACTGGAGGAGTGCCCGCTGCACCGGATCGAGATCGAGTCGGCCATGCAGGGTCAACACCGTCGGCGTCCCCGGATTGCTCGCCGCGAAGCGCAGGCTGGCGACATCGGTGTGGGCATGAATTACGTCGAAGTCCGCGGCGCGCTCGTACACAGCTGTCAGCATTTGCGCATGCAGGCGTGGCGCAACTTCGAGCATCTCGGTGCGGGTCATGCGGGCCCGCAGCGGCTCCGCCACCGTGGGCACCAGCCGCGCCTTGGTCCGGGATGGTTCCGGAGCGAACAGCGTGACGTCGTGGCCAGCGTCGACGAGTTCGTCACACAGAGCGGCGATCACCCGTTCGGTCCCCCCGTACCCGATGGGTGGGACCGCCTCGTACATCGGTGCGATCTCGGCGATTCTCATGCCCGAGCCCCCGCTTCGGGTGGGGATTGGATCCTCAACACATGCCCGAATCGCACGAGGTACGTGACCGAACACGTCGGGCAACGCTGCGGGCCTCGCTGCGCACTCAGCCCGCCGCCACAACCGGGACAGGTCACAGTGAAAACACCCCTCATCAACGCGCTCCGTCCGTCTCGGTGTTCGCTCGCCACCCCGCATACCCAATCCGGCCGTGATCCATGCGCGAGATTCCTCAGTGGGAGCGTGCAGCGATGACGTCGGCGAGTCTCGACCCCGGTCCGCTGGACCGGGACGCGGCCGAGGTGCCGGCGTCACGACCAACCGACGTCACGCTCGTCGACGGCCGCACCTTCGCCATCAGCAACGCCGCCGGGGACATCTGGGCCGCCACCCACGGCCTGATCCATGACGATCTGCGCCATCTCTCGGAGTTCGTCCTCCGATTCGATAATCGTGATCTCGAAGTCTTGACCGGCACCGCGATCTCGCCGTTTGCCGGAGTGTTCGTGCAACGGATGCGAGCCGCGCCGGACGCCGAATCCAACGCCGCCACGGTCATCCGCCGTCGCTTCCTCGGCGGCGGTTTCCGAGAGGACATCGAGGTCCACAATCCGACCCCGAGTGCCATCGCACTCGACCTCACGCTGCGCGTGGGTGCGGACTTCGCGCACCTTTTCGACGTCAAAGCCGGACACGGGCGCGCCCCCGGCGCGCTCGAGGCGTCGGGGGATGCCTGGCTCCTCGTGGACCCCGAAGACCCCGAGGTCGCCAGCCGGGTGGAGTGCCGCCCGGCGCCGGATGCCGTCGACATCGCCGCGCGCACGTTCACGTGGCGCATCCGGCTCGACCCGCGCGCGGGCCTGACCCTGTGTGTGAGCGTCGAACCGATCGTCGACGGCCAGCCCGCGCTCATCGAGTTCCCGTGCGGGACCGAACCCGGCGAGGTCATCCCCCTCCGCCAACTCCACTCCTGGCACGAGGTGACCCCACGGCTGGGGTCGAGCGACTCGCGGCTCACGGAGGCGTTCGAGCAGACGCTCGCCGACCTCGCGTCGCTCCACATCGTCGACGACGCCCATCCCGACCGGGTGGTGGTGGCGGCGGGCGCACCGTGGTTCATGACCGTCTTCGGCCGTGACTCTCTCCTCACCGCGATGATGACGCTGCCCTTCGACGCCGATCTCGCGCGCGGGGTCCTGCGCACCCTCGCGGACCTCCAAGGCCACGCCGACGTCCCGGGCGCCGACGAGGAACCCGGCAAGATCCTCCACGAACTCCGCCGCCACGGTGGTGGCGGGCCGTTCGCAGACCGGAGCCGCTACTACGGGTCGGTCGATTCCACGCCGCTGTTCGTGATGCTCGCCGCCGAGGCATGGCGGTGGGGCGCGCTCACCGCCGACGACCTCGTCGCACTCGCGCCGGCCGTCGACCGCGCGCTGGACTGGCTGGACCGGTTCCTCGACGACGAGCGCTTCGTCAGCTACGAGCGCCGCGAGGCCACCGGGCTCAGCAATCAGGGATGGAAGGATTCGTGGGACGGCGTGAGCACCGAGTCCGGTGAGATCCCGCGGGCGCCGATCGCGCTCGTCGAGGTCCAGGGCTACACCTACGCGGCACTCGTGGGTGCGGCCGACCTGGCCGACCCGATGAACCTCCGCCACCGCGCGCCGGCGCTGCGGGCACGCGCCGACCGGTTCCGAGACCAGTTCAACGCGGCGTTCTGGGATGCACGCGGTCACTACGTACTCGGCCTCGACGGATCCGGGTGGCCGATCGACGCGGTCACCACCAATCCCGGTCACGCACTCTGGGCCGGCATCGCCGAGCCCGAATACGCGCACCGATATCTCGATCGCGCCTTGGGCGCGGACCTCTGGTCGGGCTGGGGGATCCGCACCCTGAGCGAGTCGATGAGCCGCTACCACCCGCTCAGTTATCACAACGGGTCGGTCTGGCCCCACGACACCGCAATCGTCGGCGCGGGTGCAGCTCGCTATGAACGGTGGGATGTCGTCGACACGCTCGCGGACGGCGCATTCGCCGCCGCTTCACATTTCGACGGTCGGCCCCCCGAGCTCTTCTCCGGCTTCAGCCGGACCAGGGTGCCGGTGCCGGTTCCGTACCCGTCGTCGTGCTCACCGCAGGCGTGGTCCTCGGCATCGATCCTGCTTCACGTCCGCTCGATGGTGGGTCTCGACGTGGCGCCCGACCGGAGCGCGCTCGTCCTCCATCGGTCCTCCTATCTGCCCGCGATCTCGATCGACGGCCTCGTGTTCGCCGGTGATCATTGGAACCTCGCCGTCACCAACGGTCGCGGCACCCTGACCCGCGCCTGACCCACGCGCTCGCGGCGATGTGGTCCGGCTCAGGCGTCAGGAAGGGACTGCAACAAGTCCGAATCACCCGGCATCGCCTCCGGGCCGTAGTTCAGGACGAGGGTACCCGCCGTCGCGCAGTTCGGACAGACGATCGCCACGACCGCGAGCATGTCCGACGGGTCGGACGCGCCCTCGAGCCGCCGGAGCGCGCGCACGTCGAGTGACTCCGGTGGCGGGGTTTCCCGACACGTCAAACACCGAGCGGCACCTTCACGCTGGTCGAACTGGCCGCGGAATCCGCCCGCTTCGAACTCGTCGATCACGTCGATGAGGGTGGTCGCCTCGCCGGCTGCGTACGCGCTCGGATCGGGTGTAGCGCCGTCGGTCTCGTTCATGCGTCACCCTTCGGGTAGCCGGCGGACTTGAGCTGGCGCGCCAGATGCGCTGCGTTCGCAGCGGCGGTCATCGTGGCGCCCCGCGTCTTCTCCGGCCGATGATCGAGGTCTTGGTAGTCGGTCTTATGCATCGCTTCGCCCACCCAGTACGTCATGCCTTGGGCAGGGATGGTGAAGCCCACGTCGTTCAGGCCCTGGAACAGCGAGGCGCCGGCGTGATGAGCACCGTCCTCGTTTCCCACCACCGCCACGAGGGCCACGCGATCGAAGGCGATCGGCCGCCCGTCGTCGGCGGTCTCGCCGAGGAAAGCATCGAGACGTTCGAGTACTCGTTGCGCGTAGCTCGACGGATGGCCCATCCAGATCGGTGTGCCGAACACGAGGATGTCGGCGCCGAGAATCTCGTCCCGCACGGCCGGCCATCCGTCGCCGTCACCCTCGTCAGACGACACGCCGGCGAGGACGCCCGATGCGGCCACCCGCAGGATCGGACCGCTGGTCACGCCATGACCCTTCAGCGCGTCGAGGACTTCGGAAACGAGCCGGTCGGTGCTCGACGGTCCGGTCGGCGACAGCGAACAGTTCAGCCCCACCGCAGTGAGTTCGGCGGCGGTACTGGTCTCGGGCGGGCTGGTCTCGGGCATCGGTTCCTCTCCAGCGGCGTGGCACTTCTTCTACCCGGCTGTCGGGTTCGGAAACGGATGGCAGGCGCGTGCATAGATCCCGCCGATTCCGGGTACAACCACCGTTGACACTCCCGCGAGCCTTCGAGGAGTCACCGTGTCGATCGGAACATTGCTGAAAGCGACAACCGCAGCCGCCGGTGTGACCACTGCGTTTCTGGTCGCGCCGCGGATCATCACGGATCTGCGCTGGCGAATCATGATGCAGACGAGTGACGGGGCGGACGACGTTCGATCCGGCTACCCGTCGGCACCGACTCATCTGGGTGCGCAGGCCATATCCATTTCCGGAGCGCACAACAGTGTGTCGCGAGACGCCGAGGCGCGAGCCGACGACGGGGAGCCGAAATCGACCGGTGACCGTTTGACGATGTCACGCGCCGGGTAGTCAAAGGCCTCGGCGTCTTCCGCGGTTGATCCAACGGCGGAAGACGCCACCTCCCTTCGAGCGGCGTCCGACGCGCGCTCCACATCCGTCCGGAAGGATCCCCGTGCCGACTCCCGACACCGACGCATCGATCACCGGGGCATCGATCGCAATCGGAACTCCGGTTCCTGATTTCCGCGCTCCGTCGAGCAACGGACAGACCCTGGACCGCGATTCATTCCTCGGGAAGGTTCCGGTCGTTCTCTTGTTTCCCCCCGCCGATCTCGAACGGGACCCGGTGCTCCGCGAGTTCGACGATCGCTTGGTCGAGTTCGGACACCGGAGGGTGCAGGTACTCGTGGTCGCTCACGCCGCGGCGCGCGCCGTCCGGGAACTCGCCGATCGCATTCCGCTTCACGGCCTCACCGTGCTGGCCGACCAGGACGGTTCGATCGCGCAGGCGTACGCGCCTGCGGAGGGTCGCTGCTATATGGCCGACGCGTCGGGCCTGCTCCGGGCCGTCGTCCCGTACGGACCGGGGGCGGTCGACGATGTCCTGCGGGTGACCGACCTCTTCGTTCCCACCGTCGACGTCACGGCCGGCTGACGCCTGACGCTCGCGCGGAGATTGCCGGGTCCGGGCGAGACGTACCCGGGTGGGTCTTTCGGCCCGATTCACATGGCACTGGTTTCACCTATCAGGTGGGGGGAATGATCCCGCCATGGATCCGGCCGACCGCCGTCTTCACGCGCGGTCGGCCCGGATTCGCTCGATCATCGCCCTGGCCGCCACCCGCGCGGCGATCCTCACGGTCGGCGGCGTTGCTCTCGCGACGGGACCCGCCGACGCGCCCACGCGCCGCACCGCGGCCGCATCGAACGTCTCGGACACCCGAGACTCCCGGGCGACCGTCCTCGCCGCTTCGCAGACGCGGCCGCCATCTTCTGCAACAACTACCGCTGACCCCTCCCTCCCTCCCGAACTCGCACCAAATGCGCAAGCCATGGCTTGCAAAACACGCGTTGGTTCGAGGATCCTCCCCAAATCCCGGGTGCGCGAAGCTGCTGCGATGACGACGGCGCGACCTTCGAGGACCGCCCAGGGCGTCGCAGCCGAGCGAGCGGTGTTGGCGAATATGGGCGTGATCACGGATCCTTTCTCCCGGTCCATGCTCACCCCCCTTTGGACGGGATTCGTTCGGGCCATCGCGCATTGGCCGGGCGCGACGAAACCCGGATCGGTCGCACGAGCCGGGCTCGGCACGCGGATCATCTGGCACGACGCCCAGGTGGTTCGGGCCCTCGAAGCCGGCATCGACCAGGTCGTGACCATCGGCGCGGGGTACGACAGCCGGGCGTGGAGATTCCGCCGCGACGGCGTGCGGTTCTTCGAGTTGGATCACCGAGCAACTCAGCAGGACAAGATCGCGCGTGCACCGGCCCCTGGACCGATCTACGTCGAAGCCGACCTCACCCACGATGATGCCGCCGCTGCGCTCGTCGCCGGTGGGCTCGACGCGGCGGCGCCCGCGCTGTTCATCATCGAGGGCGTCACGATGTACCTCGCCGAAGCAACCGTGCGGGACCAACTTGCGACACTGGCGCGATCCAGCGCGCCTGGGAGTCGGATCACGATCGACTTCCATCCGCCCCACACAATCGGCACGTCCCGAGATCGCCGGCTGATGCGAGTGCAGCGCATGTTTCGCGCCGGCAGTGGCGAAACCTTCCACCTGCTGCTCGACCGCCCGCACGCCGTCGCGCTCGTCGAATCATCGGGGTGGGATGTCGACGACGCCGTGAGCCTGCGCGATGCGGCGCACGCGTTCGTGCCCCCGGAGTTCGGTCTCCCCGTCGACCTCGTCAGCGAGCACAAGACCCTCATCGCCGCCACGCACCACTGAACTCAAGATTCGAGTCAGCGTGCGACACGCGCGGCTCCCCACTGTGCGAAGTTACGGTCCCCCAACGACACCCGAACCGACCGGGCAGGAGACACCCATGGAGCTTCAGGACAAGGTGGCCATCGTGACCGGCGGCGGCTCCGGGTTGGGCCGAGCGAGCGCGCTCGCGCTGTCCGCCGCGGGGGCCCAGGTCGTCGTCGGCGACGTGGACGACGCAGGTTGCGCTGACACCGTCGCGGCGATCGTGGCCGCCGGTGGCGCCGCGCTCGCTCACCATGTGGATGTGTCCGACGCCCGAGAGTGCGAGGCGCTCGTCGCCACGACGGTCAGCCATTTCGG
>JANPMG010000032.1:0-2134 GCA_031422675.1 Acidimicrobiia bacterium
CCACACGATCGGGATGACGATGCGCGTCTCGCCAACCGCAGAGAACTCAGCGTTCATCGTTGCCCTCGCGACCCTCCCGTTGCCGTCCGAGAACGGGTGGACCTCGGAGACGACGAAGAACATGTAGAGCGCGCGTCCGAGTGCGCTCGGGATGCGCTCGCGTTGCGCGAACCCTTCGGTCAGTGTCCCCTCCACCAGTGATGGTTCGACGAAGACGTAGCTGCCAGCCTGGTTCGGCGTGTTCTTCCATGTTCCGGGTCCGAGCGCAGGCCGTCCCGCGAGGATCTCGGCGTTGCGGGCCCGAAGCAGCTCCAGGAATTCTTCGGGCCCGTCGGGTGTTCGCGCCCGGTCGAGCGGATCGGTGACGATTCGGTAGGTGCCGAGGACATCGTGGCCGTCAGCAGGCCGATCCGCGGGCGGCTCGCCGGTCGCGATTATCTGCTGGGCTTGTTCGACGGGGAACTCGGTCCCCTCTATGTAGTTGGAGAAGTAGGCCTCCCAGAAGCCGAGCGTCGACGATGCTTCGTTCGATGGTGCGGGCAGCGATTCCGGAACCTCGTCATCGGGTTGGAGTTCGGCGAGGTCTGTAGCGAGTTGCTCGAACAATCGGGCACGGACGAAGTCGAAACCACCGCCGGCCGCGCGCGTCGCGAGCGCCCGTGATGCAGAGGGGGCGGCACGGGTGCCGAGCGCAGCTCCGATGAAAGCGTCGATGTCTCCGCTGCGCTCCGAGACGCCGAGTTCCTCAGCGATCTGCTTGGCCTCGTCCCGTAAGCGGTTCAGGCGTTCTTCGCCGTTGACGAGCGCCTGGCGGGCTACCCAGTCACCGAGTTCCTCGCGTGTCAGCGTTCGAGCGACGCGGCCTCGACCGCGTGACACCGCGAGGTTGTCGACGAGGGTACGGGCGTGGGATGCGATCGCCAGATCGCAGACCCAGGGCAGGTCGGACGTCAGGCGTTTGCCTGTGCGGACCGCGATCCTGAGTCCGGGAAGTTCGACGTCGCGCGCGCGTTGGGTCGACGCGACGAACAGGTTCCCGTGCGCCGGTGCACCACCCGATGCGGCGGAACGGTCGACGATGATGGCGTCGGGTATGAGGTGGGCAAGGATGGCCCACCGGTGCCGAGCGACGATTTCTTCGGCGAGGCTGTCCAGGTCTTCGGTATAGATGCCCCGCGCGACGCGACGAAGACGCCCGGCCGTCGCGGAGCGAGAGAGTTTGGCTCGGTTCTTGTCGTTTGCGAAGATGATGTCGCCGCCGGCCATGTTTGATCCCCCTCACTTGTTACGAGCTGTATCGAGAGCTACGTACTGTGCAACAAAGTGTAGTGGGAGCCCCAGCTGCCGCAACGTTTCGTTCCCGGAGCAACCTCACTCGGGGGCGCGGTTTCCACCGCCGAGTCAGAGTGTCCACCCCATGGTCGATCGTGGGGTTGGCATCGCGAAACTCAGTAAACACAAGAACACCAAGGCTCCGATGAGCGCGGTCGGTTGCTGGGTGCGTGGGGCTCTTCCGGGGGATGCAACTGGCGACGCGACCTCCTGGCGACCTTTCGCACCTCGAGCGGTGGCAGAACATTACCAAAAGTGGTAATCTTCTGCCCGGGGGAAGGAGACCCGATGGCCGCTTCCACCACCCAACGCAGGCTGCGCGAGATCGCGGAAGATCAATACGGCTACGTCACTACTCGTGATGCTGCCGCACTCGGTGTGCCCACCGTCGAGGTTGGGAAGTTGGCCCATCGAAGGGTCCTGCAGCATGTCACTCGAGGTCTCTACCGCTTTGTCGATATTCGCCACACCGACCGCGACGCCTTCATGGAAGCGGTGCTATGGGCTGGCCCCGATGCCGTGCTCACGGACGATGCGGTGCTCGCGCTCCTTGACCTCGGGCTCGTGAATCCCGCAACGATCCGCGTGGCAACCGCGAAGCGGGTGCGCAAGACGCAGCCGCGCTCCGACATTGAGATCGTGGCGCGCGAGGTGGCGACGCAAGACCGGACGCAGTACTTCGGGATCCCGGCGACGACGGTCGCGCGAGCGTTGCTCGACGCCCGCACCCGCGTCATGCCCACCCGTCTGAGGGATGCCGCGGCGGAGGCCTACCGACAAGGTTTGATGTTGCGCGACGAAT
>JANPMG010000033.1:0-3967 GCA_031422675.1 Acidimicrobiia bacterium
CGCAGCGCCACGTAATCCGCGGCGCGCGCGGGCGCGGTGGCCAACTCGTCGGCGCCGACCGCTCCGACCGCTCCCATGAAGTCGGCGACCGATCCGGTGCTGAGGAGGTACCCGACCTCGCCGTCGGTGCAGAAATAATCGAGTTCGTCGGCGGTTGCACCACTCGGGATCGGAACGCACTCGGCGCCGAGCCGGGCCGCGCCGAGCGCACCCACGAACCACTCCGGGCAGTTCGTCAACGCGATGCCCAGGCGCGCGCCCGGGCCGACGCCGTGGCGGTCGAGCACGAGTGCCGCGCGAGACGCGAGATCGTCGAGCTCGGCGTAGCTGATGCGGCGATCGCCGAAGACGATCGCGACCTTGTCCGGTCGGAGCCGAGCGTGAGCCGCGACGCCGAGACGTTCCATTGCCGTCCGTTACGCCCCGTACGCAGGTGTGGGTGCGGGCGCGTCGGCCATCAGCCGGCGCACGGCCGCACCGACCTCCTCGGGCTCCCAGCGCGCGCCCTTGTCTGCTTGCGGACCATGTTGCCAACCGTCGGCAACCGAGATGACACCGCCCTCAACCTCGAAGACGCGACCCGTCACACCGGCGGAATCCGCCGAGCCGAGCCACACGACGAGCGGCGCGATGTTCTCGGGTGCCATCGCATCGAACTCGTCGCCGGCGGGTGCGGCCATGGTGTCGGCGAAGACGGCCTCGGTCATCCGGGTTCTCGCCGCCGGCGCGATCGCGTTGGCGGTCACGCCGTACCGGGCGAGCTCCGCCGCCTCCACCATCGTGAGCCCCGCGATCCCTGCCTTCGCCGCGCTGTACGCGCCCTGACCCACACTGCCCATCAGCCCGGCGCCGGACGAGGTGTTGATCACCCGACCGTCGACGGCGACACCGTTCTTCTGCTGCTCACGCCAGTAGGAAGCGGCGAACCGCGTCGGCGCGAAATGGCCCTTCAGATGGACGCGGATGACCGCGTCCCATTCTTCCTCCGACGTGCTGACCACCATGCGGTCACGGACGAACCCCGCATTGTTCACGAGCACGTCGAGCCGTCCGAAGGCATCGATCGCGGTCTGGACCAGGCGCTGCGCACCCGTCCAGTCCGCGACGTCGTCGCCGTTGACCACCGCCTCGCCGCCCATCGACCGGATCGCCTCGACGACCTCGCCGGCCGGACCCGCGGAGCCGCCAGAACCGTCGGACTCGGCGCCGAGGTCGTTCACCACCACCCGGGCACCTTGGCGGGCAAACTCCAGCGCATGACCGCGGCCGATGCCGCGGCCCGCGCCGGTCACGATGACCACTCGACCTTCACAGATCCCCATGGGGCGGGAAACGTAGCCGTCACGTGGAGTTCCGCCACGTAAAAGTCGTGTTCCCTACCGCACCGGCGGTTTCGGGAAGACCTTCATCCCCGACACGCGCCACGCAGAACGCGCGCCGTGGCGGCGAGATCGTCGCGGCCGACGTGGACCGGGCGCATCGCCCACGAGAACTTGTAGCGGCCCGGACCGATGCGGTACTCGGGCAGCGTGTCGGGCCCACACGACAGCGTGCCGAGCCCGCGGTGGCGGACGTCCAGATGCATCGTGGTCACTCCGGACGGCACCAGCTCCTCGGCGTGAGTCGCCGCCGTGAGTTGTTCGGGAGTGAACATGCTCACGTTCCACTGGAAGGGTTCGGCGCCGGTCACGAGCAGGCCCCAGCCGTTCGCCGCGTGCACGACACCCCACCGCGTGTCTGCGTGCCCGCCGTGCTCTTGGGGCATCACGTACGGCACGTATTGCTCCGCGACGGTCTGAGTGAAGCGTCCGAGGTGCGCGCCGCGCCGTCGATCGGGGTACGACTCGATCGGCCCCCGCCCGTACCACGTGACGTGATCGAGCTCCGACGGCAGATCCCACCGCAGGCCGATGCGCGGGAGGTCGTCGATGTCGTCCGGGATCACGATGTCCTCGCTCACCACCACCGATCCATCGTCGCGCGCCACCCACTGCTCACGCTGAACAATGACGACGTCGTCACGGCCTCGCAGCTCGCGGCGAATGCGGCGGCGCGAACCGGAGGTGTGCAGCTCGAGCGCGTCGAGCCCGGCCGCGCGCCACCGGCCGAGCGGTTTGAGGTCCTGAAGCTCCGCGAGCTTCAAGCCGTCGTTGTCGGTCGGCGCGCGCCAGAACGCGGGGGCGGCCGAGCCCGGCGCGCACGCGGCCGCGAGATTCGCCGGTGGATCATCGGCGCCCGAAACGGGGCGGGGCGACTTCCGTCTCGACGCCGGCAGCACCACCTGCACCCGCCCGACTTCAAAACCGCGTGGCGCCCAGGACTCGGCGCGGCCGACCGCCAGTATCACCGTCAGGACTACCTCCTCGTCGGCGCTGGACGTGGGGAGCGGCTTCGGGAGCGGAACCGTCGCCGACGCGCCGGGCCCGACCGAAGGGAGCGCGAGCGCGCCCCGCACTCGCACCTCGCCATCGACCGTGATCTCGAATCGTGCGCGCAGCCACAACAGATCGCGGAAGTCCTGCCGGTTCGTGATCCCCAAGCGGCGCGTGCGACCACCCAACCACTCGATCGCCACCGGAGGCGCCAAGGCCCGGTGCTCGGCCATCGCCGGCTTCGGCGTGCGATCGGGCCAGACCATGCCGTCGATGCAGAAGTTCACGTCGTTGGGAACGTCGCCGAAATCGCCGCCGTAGGCGAACCGGGTGGTGCCGTCCGGGCGCGTCTGACGGAGGCCGTGATCCCAGAACTCCCAGATGAACCCACCCTGGAGACCGGGCGTCGATTCGATCGCGTCCCAGTACTCGGCCAGACAGCCGTTGCTGTTGCCCATCGCATGGGAGTACTCGCACATGATCAACGGCGCTTCACCGCGCCGGTGCTCGGCCCACTCCACGATGTCCGCGATCTCCGGGTACATCGGACACAACACATCAGTCGCCGTCTGGTTCCGATCCCAGGCCCACATGATCGCGCCTTCGTAGTGGATCGGACGCGTGGGGTCGTAGGCGCGGATCCAACTCGCGAGAGCTTCGTGATGCGCGCCATACCCGGACTCGTTGCCGAGTGACCACATGATGATCGACGGGTGGTTCTTGTCCCGCGTGACCATGCGGCTCCCCCGATCGAGGAGCGCGGCGGCGTAGCGCGGGTCGTGACACAACGAGAGGATGAACGCGTGACTCTCGAAGTTCGTCTCGTCCACCACGTACAGGCCGAGCTCGTCACAGAGGTCGTAGAACGCGGGGTCGTTCGGTGAGTGCGACGTGCGCACCGCGTTGAACCCATACTGCTTCATAAGGACGAGATCCGCGCGCATCTGGTCCACGGTCACCACTCGCCCGGTGTCGGGGTCGAAGTCGTGCCGGTTGATCCCGCGGATCAGCACCGGCTTCTCGTTGATCAGGAGTTCCCGATCCCGAATCTCGATCGACCGGAACCCGACCGTGCACGCGTTCACCTCTCGTACCGCACCCGCGCCGTCGATCAGTGACACGACGAGCCGGTAGCGCTTCGGGATCTCCGAGGACCAGGGCTCGACCCCGAGGTCACGCGCCTCGGTCTCGGTCACGTGACCCGAGAAGAGGTACGCCCGCCGATCCGTCGGTACCGGCCCGATCTGCGCGGCGCCGACCTTCCGACCCGTGACGGTCTCGAGCTGGGTACGGATGGTCCAATCCCGTTCCGGTTTGCCGGCGAAGCCGACCTCGGTGCGAACCGTCAAGGATCCGACCTGACGCGTCGGATCCCAGTGCGGCGACGCGTGGACATCCTGGATCCAGACCTGGTCGGTCGACGTCAGGTACACCGCCCGTCCGATGCCCGCGTGCCACCACTGGTCCTGGTCCTCCACGTAACTCGCGTCGGACCAACGCACCACCATCAGCGCGAGCGAGTTCGACCCGGCCGACACGAGATCGGTGACGTCGAACGTCGCTTCGAGCCGTGAGTCCTTGCTGATGCCGACGGC
>JANPMG010000034.1:0-36511 GCA_031422675.1 Acidimicrobiia bacterium
CACCTCGACCTGGAGGCCGACGACGTCGCCGCCGAAGTCGCACGAATCATGGCGCTCGGCGCGACGCACATCCACGACAAGGACGAGTTCGACATGCAGTGGAGCACCTTGGCCGACCCCGAAGGCAACGAGTTCTGCATAGGAACTCCGCACTGATCGTCATGTACTTCGCTGGCCGATGATCGCTCCCTGCGGACGCGTGTCGGGATCGGTACGACTGTGAACGTCGACGATCACGAACCCAGCCCGCTCGACTCGCAAGGACAGCAGGGCGACAGGCCAGAAGTATGCGGTCGTCACCGCGTGGTCGAAGGCGGCAAGCTCGGCGCCCTCGAAGAAGCCGATAGCCAGGCCGCCCCCGGTCCGTATGCGCCGAGCGAACTCGGTCAGTACCGCACCAATCTGGTCCGGATCACTGTGGATCAGCGAAAACCAGGCGAGGATTCCCCCAAGACTTGCGTCCTCCACGCCCAGTCGATCCGCACGACCGATCCGGTAGTCGACCCCCGGATAACGCTGCCGAGCATCGATGATGAACTCCGGCACGGGATCGACGCCTTCGATATCTACGCCCCTCTCGTGGAGGTAGTGCGTCCACTGACCCGGCCCGCAGCCGACGTCGATGATCCGCCCGTCGACGGCTCCCGCCCACGCGAGCACGTACGCGCGATCTTGTTCCGCCGCAGTCTCGATGCTGCCGAACAAGCTGATGTACTCCGCCGCACGAGCGGCGTAAGCCTCGCGAACCCGCGCACCGGACATACGGCGATCCTAAAATTGGTCGGCCCCTCACGGAGCCACGGTGTCGACCATGAACCGAGGCTGCGCAACACTGGCGCGTAAGACGGACGTGTCAAGCGGATGGCACGACGAGTGCCGTGGACGTCGGTCCCAGCGCACAGCAGCCCTCCGACCAGGGCTTTTTCGGTGGAGACGATGGGACTCGAACCCACGACTTCCTGCTTGCAAAGCAGGTGCTCTAGCCAACTGAGCTACGTCCCCGAGGGGACACCATCGTATGCGCCACCCGGCTGCGGGCCCGGCACCGATTCGGTTCAGCGCACGGTGCGGAAGAAGGTGCGGACCTCGTCGACGAACGTCTCGGGCTGCTCGAACGCAGCGAAGTGACCGCCGCGGTCGAGTTCGTTCCAGTGGCGCAGATCGGGGAACCGGCCCTCGGCCCAGCGCCGTGACGGGCGGGCGATCTCCTTCGGGAAGATGGACGCGCCCGTGGGCACCGGCACGACAGCGAGCTTCGTGGCGAAGTCGTTGAAACTCTCCCAGTACAGCCGCGCCGACGACGCGCCGGTGCCCGGCAGCCAGTACATCATCACGTTGTCGAGCAGCTCGTCCCGCGTGAGCACGTTCTCGGGATGACCGTCGCAGTCGGTCCAGGCGTAGAACTTCTCGACGATCCATGCCGCCTGACCGGCCGGCGAATCCACGAGTCCGTACCCGAGCGTCTGCGGCCGGGTCGACTGTTGGGTGGAGTAGCCCGACTCCTCCTTCTGGTAGTGCGTGAACGACGCGATCGCATCGAGCTCGCGCGCGTCGGGCTCGCCCATCGACGGGTCCGGCAACGCGATCACCATGTTGAGGTGGATCCCGATCACGTGATCGACGTCTTGTTCGCCGATGCTCGTGGTGACGCTCGCCCCCCAGTCGCCGCCCTGCGCGCCGTAGCGGCGATACCCCAGCCGCGCCATCAGCTCGGCCCACGCGCGCGCGATGCGCGGCACCTTCCAACCATTCGTCGCCGGTCGCTCGGACCAGCCGTATCCCGGCAGTGACGGGCAGACCACGTGGAATGCGTCGGCCGCGTCACCACCGTGCGCGACCGGATCGGTGAGCGGCCCGATCACCTTATGGAATTCCACGATGGACCCGGGCCAGCCGTGGGTCATCACCAGCGGGAGCGCGTCCGGCTCCGGTGACCGCGCGTGCAGGAAATGGATCCCCAAGCCGTCGAGTTCGGTGCGATGGGGCGAGAATCCGTTGAGGCGCGCCTCGGTCGCTCGCCAGTCGTAACCGCCCGCCCAGTACTCGCAGAGGTCCTGGACGTACGCGAGCGGAATCCCTTGGGACCAGTCCGGCACCGTCTCGGGCTCGGGCCAACGAGTCCGCGCCAGCCGCTCCCGCAAGTCTTGGAGGTCCGCGTCCGGAACTGCGATCGGACTCGCGACGATTTCGTTGCTCACGCGCTGCTCTCCCCCTGGAACCACCGGACCGAGAGCATTCAGTTCCTTCCCCCTCGGGGTCAAGCGGAGCCGTTCAAGCCCGTCGTGGTTCCGGACGACAACTTCGTGCAACAGCCAAGGAGAGCCGACGATGCCCGAGACCGCCGAGAAGATCTTCGCCGCCACCCAGGCCGATCTCGAACCACACGCCTCGTCCGCGATCGGCGACGATCCCATCCTCGCCGCCGGCGCGTTCTGGCCGAACGGTGTGAACGCAGAGGCGATGGAGCACGGAACCGTCGGCGGCCATCATCTCGGCGCGGTGCTCGGTCCGAACCTCGGCGCCATGGTCGCGCTCGCCGGCGCGTTCGCCGGCCGAGACGAGCCCGAACCCGACCATTACGCAATGGCGAAGCCGCTGATCGTGGCGGTGACCGCAACCCAGATCCACATCATCGAACCTGCGGTCGAGAGCGACTCGGCTCGCATCTTCAAGACATTCGATCGCGCCACCACGCGGGTGGAGATCAAGCACCGTGGCATGAGCCGAATCGTGGTCCTGGCCGACGACGAGGCGGACCAACACTTCCGGCTTCACGCGTCGACCGCCCCGTACATGAAACGGTCCGGCCCGGAGAAAGCCGTCCTGGCCGCACTCGCCGTCACTGACTGAGGTCATCACTCCAACGCGACGTCAACCCAGACTCGCGGCCATCTCGGCGAGGGTGGTGCAGGTCCGCCAGTTGCGGGTGGTGCCGGTGAGACCGAGCTTCCGCAACATCGCGTCGTTGGCGAGCTTGGATCGTCCCATTCCGTTCGGAGTGTGCAGGTATGCATGCGCGCCGACCAGCTCGAGCGCGTCGGGTGCGTAGACCGACGGATCGACGGCATCGACGGTTGGCATGGCGTCGGCGTACAGAAACGTCACGTGCAACAACTTCTCGTCGGCGCCGCGCGCCAGGAACGGATTCTGCGCCACCACGGCCGCGAGGTTCGCGGCGGTGCGCACCACCACCTGCGTGTCGATGTCCGTCTCGGCGAAGATCGCGCCGTGCAATCGGCTTGCGACCTTCGCGGCGCTGAGGGACGCCGTGAAGACGACGTTGCCGCTCTGGATGTACGTGGCGACATCGCGGAACCCGCACCCCGACGCCACCGCTCGCAGCGTCGCCATCGGGAGTTTGCGATGACCGCCGACGTTCACTCCCCGCAGCAACGCCACGTACGCGGTCATACGGATCTGGCCGGCGCGCGGCCGGCTACTTGTATCCGACCATGATGTGGTCGAGCCACGCCGCAGGCGCAGCGGAGAGCAACGTGTTCAGATCCAGGTAGTCGTGCCAACGCACGATCTGACCGTCACGAATCTCGTGTACCGAGACGAACGGGAGGTCCACGTGCTCACCGCTCTCCCAGAACCATTCCTCGTGGTGTTCGGTGATCACCAGGTTGCCCTCGGCCACCATCGGGCCGTCGTGCAACACGTACTTGGCGAGCGGTGCGATCCCCAGCTTCAGCCGCGCCGTCACCTCGGCCGGACCGTAGGCACCCTCCTCGGGCGCGGGCACGTCGGTGTAGTGACCGTCGGGCGCGAAGTACGCGCCGACGGCCTCGAAGTCGCGGCGGCCGAGGTCGCCCCAGAACCGTTCGATGAGAGCCTTGTTCTCCGCTGCAGTGGTCATGGCGGCGAACCCTAGGACGGCCCCGCACCTGATGACGGCGGTCGAGACTCGAACGATTCGGACACGGAGGCGTCAAGCAACCCGGCGTCGGAGCCGACAAACTGATCCATGATGCGTACCGACACGCGCCCGCAGGCGGACCTCTCCCTCGCGTACCGGCTCGCCGGCACGCTCCGTACCGGCCTCACCGGCGTGCTGCGCGGCAAGCCCGAGCCGGTGCGGCTCGCGGTGATCGCGCTGCTCTCGGGCGGGCATCTCCTCATCGACGACGTCCCCGGCGTGGGCAAGACGTTGCTCGCGAAATCCATGGCCCGGGCCGCCGGAGGATCGTTCCGGCGCATTCAGGCCACGCCGGACCTCCTCCCGAGCGAGATCACCGGCGTCTCGGTCTTCCACCTCGCCGGCAACGAATGGGAGTTCCGTCCGGGTCCGCTCTTCGCGAACGTCGTGTTGGTCGACGAGCTCAACCGCGCCACGCCCCGCACCCAATCCGCGCTGCTCGAAGCGATGGAGGAGCGCCAGATCACGGTCGACGGCGTGACGCGCGCGCTCCCGAAGCCCTTCTTCCTCGTCGCCACCCAGAACCCGTTCGAGACCGCGGGAACGTTCCCGCTGGTGGAAGGCCAGCTCGATCGCTTCACGATCGTGACCGAGATCGGGCCGCCTGATGCCGAAACCGAACGCGAACTCCTGCTCGGCGCCGGCGGGGTGTCCGCGCTGGACGCGCTGGAACCGCTCACCGACCCCATCGAACTGGCGAGCGCAATCGCGTCGGTGCGCCGAGTGTTCTGCTCCCCTGAGGTCGCCGACTACACCGTCGCGATCGCGAACGCGACCCGCGTCCATGCCGACGTTGCGATCGGCGCGAGCCCTCGGGCGTCGCTCGCGCTGCTCCACGCCGCCCAGGCCCATGCCGTGCTCGAAGGTCGGGATTACGTGGTGCCCGACGACATTGCGCGGCTCGCAACATCGGTGTTCGCGCACCGGTTGGTGTTGCGCGACCCCGGCCGCCTCGCCGACGCGCGAGCACTGGTGCACACGATTCTCACCGCGGTCGCTGCGCCTCGGCCGTGACTCGCGGCGGCGGATTCCCCCGTCCCATCATCGTCCCCCGGGCCACGGTGGTTCTCGAACTCATCGGGCTCGCGCTGTTCGTCATCGCCCGCACCACCGGCGCCGGCTGGAACATCGTGCTCTTGTGTGGGCTCATCGCCGTGGTCCTCACCGGTTCCCTCCTCCCGGCGTTCGTGCTCGGCCGCGTGGAGGTCACGGCGCGCGCGGCTCCCGACGCCACCGTCGGCCGGCCGTTCCCGATCCACCTCGACGTGCGCGCCCGACGGGTCAAGTTGCGCGTGCTGACCGGCGCGTCGGACTGGGTGCGGATCGAGGCACCCGCCGCCGGGGACATCATGGTCGTCCCGGACCGGCGCGGCGTGCTCAACACCGTCAGAGTGGAGGTGGTGACCGCCGCGCCCCTCGGTCTCGCGCGCTGGCGCCGACGCATCCGCATCGACCTGCCCACGCCCGTGGAAGTGGCCCCCCGCCGGGAGCCCACCGGTTGCCCGCTCTCGATCGGTGACGCCAACGCCGCATCCGAGACCATCACCAACGCGACGGGCGGCGACGACATCACGCGCGGCGTGCGGGAGTACGTCGACGGCGATCCGATCCGATCGGTCCACTGGCCCGCGACCGCGCGTACCGGCTCCGTCATGATTCGTGAACTCGAAGGGCCGCGCCGACCCCAGGTGGTGATCGTCGCCGATCTGCGCGGCCCCGACCCGGAGGGGGTGGCGTCGCGCGCCGCGGGCATGGCCGACGACGCGCTCCGCCAAGGCGCGCGCGTCCATCTCGCCACGGCCGAGGTGGACGGCCCGCGCGTCGCCGAGGTTCCGTCGCCGGTGCACGTGGGCCGACGGCTCGCCCGCGCGGTAGTAGGCGCGCCTGCGACGGGCCCGTTTCCGGCCGGTGCCTCGGTGCACCACCTCGGCGGTGGAGGACACCGATGAACGAGGCCGAAGATCTCGTCGCGCTTCGAATCAGCGTGGGCGTTGCGGTCATGGCGGCCGCGATCGCCGCGCTGACCGAGGGTGCGGGTGGCGGGCTCCTGTGGGTGGCCGTCCTCGTGGGCTTCCCGATCACGTTCTGGGTCGGCTACCTCGTGCGCGCCACGCGGCCGCTCGTCCTCCGCCTGGCCCAGTCGGCCGCGGCGATCGGCATCCTTGCGGTGTTCGTCTCCCGGCTTGGCCACGTCTCGGACCTTGCGGCGCTCCAGATCCCCCTGGCCCAGTCGTTCCTCTGGCTCCTCATGCTGCACGCCCTCGACACGCCGAACCGGCGCGGGTTGAGTGTGTTGCTCGTGGCCAGCCTCGTGCTCGTGTCGCTCGCCGGCGTGCTGTCGATATCGATGGCGGTGGCCCCGTGGCTCCTGATCTGGGCGTTCAGCGCGCTCGTGAGTCTGGTGCTCGCGTATCGGGCCGAACTCGAGCAACTCCCGGCGTTGGATCGCAATCTCCCAGCCCGGCGATTCGATCGGTCGGCGCTGTTGGTCCCGGCCGCCGTGCTCGCCGCGGTGCTCGCAGTGGGTTTCGGTGTCTTCATGGTCGTGCCGGTGGCCGGCACCAATCGTGCGCTCACCTTCCCCGCCACCCTGCCCGACACCACGCCGGTCCGATCGAACGGCGGTCTCACCAACCCGTCGCTCGGCGCCGCCGACCCGAACGAAACCTCCAGCGGCTCGCCCGCCAAGGGTGGGCGCGCGTCCTTCGGGTACTTCGGGTTCTCCAACCAACTCGACACGTCCGTGCGCGGCCGACCGGACGACACGCTCGTCATGCGCGTCCGGGCCGACTCGCCCGACTTCTGGCGCGGCCAGACCTTCGATCAGTGGGACGGCCGGGTCTGGCGGTTCTCGAAGAACCGGCCCGACGTGATCACCGGCGAGCAACCGATTCCGATCCCGCGGGTCCCGCTCGACGGCCCGGTGCAGGTGGCCGTCGACACCGACGAACTCATCCAGACCTATTACCTCGAGACCAGCGGCCCCAACTCCATCTTCGCCGCCAACCGCGCCACCAAGGTGTACTTCCCCGAGCGCACGCTGTTCCAGAACGCCGATGGTTCGCTGCGCGCCGGCGTTCGGCTCGACGCCGGCGCGGTCTACACCGTGGCGAGCGAGCGCCCCCTGGTGACCGCGGCCATCCTGCGCGCCGATACCGCCACCATCGCGCCACCCGAGATCAGTGCGCAGTACGCGCAGCTCCCGGTGACCACGCCGCGCGTGCGAGACCTGGCGCGTCGGATCACCGCAACCGCGCCGACGACCTACGACAAGATTCGGGCGATCGAGGCTTGGCTCGGTGCGAACACGGAGTACTCGTTGAACATCCCGCCCCTTCCGAAGGGCAAGGACGCGGTGGACCAGTACCTGTTCGTCGACCGGCGTGGCTTCTGCGAACAGATCGGGACGAGTCTGGTGGTGATGCTGCGTGAACTCGGGATCCCGGCCCGCCTCGCCGTGGGGTTCACTCCGGGGGAACGCAACCCGTTCACGGGGCTGTACGAAGTGAAGGCGAGCGACGCGCACGCGTGGGCGGAGGTGTACTTCCCGGGCATCGGGTGGCAGGGCTTCGATCCCACCGCGGAGGTGCCGCTCGCCGGTGACTCGGGGCTGGACGCGGCGGGTGACGGCGCACTCGATTACCTCAGCGCGCGCCTGAACATTCCGACCCCGGTACTGATCGCGGTGTCGCTCATCGGCCTCGTGATCGCGCTCGGGTTCGCGATCCGCACCGGGGCCCGGCGGCCGCGCCGGATTGCGGTCTCACGCTCGTGGGCATCCACTCGGCTGGCCCGCTTGGAGACACTCGGGGCCCGGCGCGGTCGGCCGCGTGCGCCGAGTGAATCCACTCCCACGTTCGTCCGTGCGCTTGCCACCTTGAGCACCGGCCGAGATGAGGATTTCGCCCGGGTCGGCGCCACGATCGACGCGGCGATGTTCGCACCCGATCCGCCGGACGACGCCGCCCGTGCGGCCGTGGACCAACTGCTCGAGGACATCGAAGCCGAGTGGCCGCGGCACGGACACCCCGAAGATCTGGTGCCGACCCGGTAGCTCGGGCCGGTAGCTCGGGCCGGTCTCGGGCCGGGGCCGATTCGGGCGCGTCAGGCGACGGGGACGCCCTCGAAGATCGCCACCTTCACCCCGCGCCGCGCCAGTTCGGCCAGAAAGGCGCGGGGCTCGACGACCCCCCCGAGCCCGAACCCACCGGCCCTCGGCACGAGCACGGTGGGCAACGCGCCCGCGAGTCCGGCTGCGGTGATGGCGAGGACGGTACCGGTGGCGGTGGCCGTGCGATCGATCGCGCCGAACACCACCGGTTCGCGTGCCGGACCGCGCCGGCCCCACACCTCCACGCGCAGCGCACCCCATTCGTTCATCGGATCCGATCGGCGCGGCCAGGAACGCGCGGGCTTGTCGGCGCGTCCGAAGCGGATGGTGCCGCGGGCCAACTTGGGAACCGCGTGGGTGAGGAGTTCGAGACCGTTGCCCACCGGTTCGCACGGTCGGGCGTCGACGGGATTGGGAAACCAGACCAGCTCCTCGCCGCCGCGTTTGCGCAACTCGACCACAGTGCCGTCGCGCAGTTCTGCGCCCCGGTCACCGAGCGCGACCCGCACGGAACTCGCGCTCGCCTCGCCGGCTGCGCCCCACCGGGCGACGTTCACGTCGTCGACCGCGTCGAACGAGTCGGCGGCGTGACGCACCAGGACGTCAGAGAGGCCGGGCGCAAGGCCGGCACCGATGACCACGCAGACGCCGGTGTCGCGCGCCGCGGAGTGCAGTTCGAGGAGTTCCTGGATCGTGGCGGTGTCGTCACTCGCCGAGACACAAGGAACTCCGGCGTCCAGCGCGTCGCGCACGATGGTGACGTCGTCACCCGCAGGCACCGCGCACGCAACGACATCGACACCATCGGGAAGGGTGTTCCCCGGCTGCCAGTCCACGATCTCGGCGCGTTCACCCATGGCGGCGCCCACCTCCGCGGCGCGCGCAGGACGCGCGTCGGCGATCAACAGGCGGCTGATTCCGGTGGTCTCGACGAGTTGGCGGGCGGCTCGGGCGCCCACCGCGCCGGCCCCGACGAGGAGAACCGTGCTCACCGGAAGTCGGGTGCTTCGAGTTCGCGCCAGCCGCCGTTGGTGGGCGGAACACCGCCCTTACCCCGGACGCGCATCAGCAGTCCCGCGATGGCGGCCGCTCCCACCACGATCAGACCTCTCCGAAACGCCCGCATGGCCCGGAGCATACCGATGCCCGCCGATGAGCGGGCCGGCGGTTTCCCGACGCCCCGAACCGGGAACGCCCCGCGCTATGGAGATCATCATCATTGCCCTCATCGTCGCCGTGATCGTCGTGATCGTGGCCATCGCCCTCGCCAAACGGCGGGGGGAAGTCCGGAAGGAAGCGCACCGTCACGAGGCCCAGGAACACCGGGATCTGGCGAAAGTCAGCGCGCTCGAGGCCGATCGACGCAGCGCCGAAGCCGACGAGCGCGCCGCCCGGGCCAAGCGCGAGACCATCGCGGCCGAACAGCAGCAGATGGCCGCCGCGAGCCACCGGGCCGCCGCCGAGGACCTCAACGCGCAGGCGGACGACATCGATCCCGACACCAACACGCGGTAGCGGCGTCGACCTCGTTCACTGTCCCCGTAGCCACCCATACGGTGGCTGCGCGGCCAGTGAACGGTGAGATGCGCGCCCGAAGTGAGTTCGGGTCTGGCGATCGCGGAGGGTGGGGCTAGTAAGAATCGAACTTACGACCTCGTCCTTATCAGGGACGCGCTCTAACCGACTGAGCTATAGCCCCGCGAAGCGAGAGGACATTACCAACCCGGACGATCGGCGGGCCGACCGGAATCCCCGTCGCCGTGATCTCGGACCGGGTCAGTCCGATTCGACCAGCGTGACCTCGATGCCGCCGACCAGTTCGGAGAACAGGTTGTACAGCGCCGCGGCGATGACGGTGACGATCGTCATCAGCGCGACGATCACCAGACCGACAAGCACCGACCCGAGCAGCATCTGCGAGGGGACCAAGCGGTAGTCCTTGGCGCTCATGATCTCGCCCATGAAGCTCTCGAAGTTCTTCACTCCACCCGACGCATCGAGCAGCAGCCACACCACGAGCCCGGCCAGGATGAGAATGGCCAGACCGGCGAGGTAAAAGCACAAGGAGACCTTCAACACCGACCAGAGGTCCACTTTGGTCATCTCGACCCGGGAGCGGCGCACCGCCGTCTCGGCCCGCGCCACGGCGGGGGTCTCGGCGGACACGGCGACGTCGGAGAGGATCGGGGCAGCCTTCGCCGACGTTCCCGTCACGGTCACCGCCTGGTCCATCGTCAGTCTTCCTCTCCCTCGCCGCCCTCGAGGACGGGAGCGACGGCCACCACGCTTTCCCCGCTGTTGAGCGCCGCCACCTTCACCCCGGTGGCGTCACGGCCCTGCGAGGAGATGTCACGGGCGCCGGTACGCATGATATTGCCCACGGAGGAGAACACGAGGATCTCATCGTCGACCTGGACCATGAACGCGGCGATCACCCCGACCCGGCCGGCGGTGACCTTCATCCCGCGCACACCCTGACCGCCCCGGCCCTGGCGGTTGAACTTGTCCAACTTCGTACGTTTTCCGTGCCCGCTCGACGTCACGAACAACATGACGGCTTCATCCTCGGCGATCGCGCAGGACACCACCGCATCGTCGGCGTTCTTCAGCTTCATGCCGCGCACGCCGGCCGCGGCCCGACCCATCGGTCGAACGTCGGACTCGTTGAAGCGAATGGTCATCCCGTTGCGCGACACCATGAAGATGTCGTCGTTGCCGGTGGTCTGGATCACGCGGACGAGTTCGTCGTCGGGCTTGAGGTTGATCGCGATCAGACCCGTCCGCAGCGACGAGTCGTACTCGGACATCTTGGTCTTCTTCACCTGACCCTGCCGCGTGGCGAAGAACAGGTACGCACCGTCTGCGTAGGTGCGCGTGTCGATCACTGCTTGCACGCGCTCTTCCGGACCCAACGCGAGCAGGTTGACGATGGCGGTCCCGCGCGCGGTGCGTTCCTTCATTGGGATCTCGTGCGCCCGCAGCCGGTAGACCCGACCGCGGTTGGAGAAGAACAACAGGTACGAGTGTGCGGTGGTGGTGAGCAGATGCTCGACATAGTCCTCGTCCTTGAGACTCGACCCGCGCACGCCCTTGCCGCCGCGACCCTGCTTACGGAACGCGTCGTTCGAGACCGTCTTCACGTAGCCCTTGTTGGAGAGCACCACGACGACTTCTTCGTCCTCGATGAGATCGAGGTCCGCGATGTCCCCGGTGTCGAGAGTGATCTCCGTGCGACGTCCCTCTGAGTACTTCTCCCGGATGACGCCGAGCTCTTCCTTGATCACCTCGCGCTTTTTGACGTCACTGTCGAGGATCGCTTGGAGGGCGGCCATGCGCGCCAGCAGGTCTGCGTGTTCGTCGAGCAGCTTCTGGTGTTCGAGTTGGGCGAGGCGACGCAACGGCATCTCGAGAATATGTTGCGCTTGAATCTCACTGAACTCGAACGGCTTCGCCATCAGCCCGGTGCGCGCGGCATCGGTGTCGGCGGACGCACGGATCATTGCAATGATCGCGTCGATCGCGTCCAGCGCGCGCAGCAGACCTTCGACGATGTGCGCGCGGTCGCGGTCTTTGCGCAACCGGAACTCGGTTCGACGCGTGATCACCACCACTTGGTGTTCGACGTAGACCCGCAGCGCTTCGCGCAGGTTCAGCAAGCGGGGGACGCCGTCGACGAGCGCGAGCATGTGCACCGCGAAGTTCGACTGCATCGGCGTGTGCTTGTAGAGCTGGTTCAGCACGACCTGGGAGTTGGCGTCGCGCTTGAGTTCCACGACGAGTCGTACCGAGTCACCGGCCGACTCGTTCCGCACGTCTCGGATGCCTTCGATCTTGCGGTCGTTCACGAGCTCGGCGATCTTGGTCCCGATGACCTCGACCGAGGTCTGGTACGGCACCTCGGTGATCACGATGCGCTGCTCGCCCTTGCGGCCTTCGTCGATCTCGGCGACCGCGCGCATCTTGATGGAGCCCCGCCCGGTCCGATACACGTCCCGCGCGCCGGCCTGACCGAGGATGAGCGCGCCGGTGGGAAAGTCCGGTGCCTTGACGAACTGCATGAGATCGTCGGGGGTGGCGTCGGGGTGGTCGATGAGATGCAGCGTGGCGTCCACGATCTCGCCAAGGTTGTGCGGCGGAATGTTCGTGGCCATACCCACGGCGATGCCGCCACCGCCGTTGATCAGCAGGTTCGGGTACCGCGCCGGGAGGACGATGGGCTCTTCGTTGTTGCCGTCGTAGGTCTCCTGGAAGTCGACGGTGTCCTCGTCGATTTCGCCGAGCAACTGCATCGCCAACGGCGCCAACCGCGCTTCGGTGTAGCGCATGGCCGCCGGGCGATCGTTGGGGTCGGGGGAACCGAAGTTCCCGTGACCGTCGACGAGCGGGTAGCGCAGCGAGAAGTCCTGGGCCATGCGCGCGAGTGAGTCGTAGATCGACTGGTCACCGTGGGGGTGGTACTTGCCCATCACGTCGCCGACTGCGGACGCGCATTTCTTGTGGTTGCGGTCGGGCCGGAGTCCGCCGTCGTACATGCCGTAGAGGACGCGCCGTTGCACCGGCTTCAAACCGTCGCGCGCGTCGGGCAACGCGCGCGCAGTGATGACCGACATCGCGTAATCGAGGAAGGAGCGTTCCATCTCCTCCTGGATCTCGATGGGTTCGATGTTCATTTCGAGGGGCTGCGCACCGTCGGGCAACGGGACCTCCGGGTCAGAGAAGAAGTGGGGACGGACGGGGGGAACTCAGATGTCGAGAAAGCGGACGTCCTTCGCGTTCTCCTGGATGAAGCCCTTGCGGGATTCGACGTTGTCTCCCATGAGTGTGGAGAAGACGTCATCGGCGATGGCCGCGTCCTCGACCGAGATCTTGAGGAGTGAACGCGAGTCGCGGCTCATCGTGGTCTTGCCGAGTTCTTCCCAGTCCATCTCGCCGAGGCCCTTGAACCGGCTGACCTCGATCTTGCGGTTGGGATGCTCCTGCTCGAAGGCCCGCAACGCGGACTCGTCCTTGAGGTAGGTCCGCTCCTTGCCGACGTCGGCGCGGAACAACGGCGGTTGCGCGACGTAGACGTGGCCGGCCTTCACCAGCTCGCTCATCTGGCGGTAGAAGAACGTGAGGAGCAGCGTCCGGATGTGGGAACCGTCGACGTCCGCGTCACTCATGAGGATGATCTTGTGATAGCGGAGCTTGCCGAGGTCGAACTCCTCCGCGATGCTCGTACCCGCCGCGGTGATGAGCGTCTGGACTTCCTCGTTCTTCAACATCTTGTCCATGCGCGCGCGCTCGACGTTGAGGATCTTGCCCCGGATCGGCAGGATCGCCTGGTACTCCGGGTTCCGGGCCCGCTTGGCCGAGCCACCGGCGCTGTCACCCTCGACGATGAAGAGCTCGCACTGGGCCGGATCCTTCGACGAGCAGTCCGCCAACTTGCCGGGCATCGCCGAGGACTCGAGCAGCGACTTGCGCCGGGTGAGATCGCGCGCCTGGCGCGCGGCCAGCCTGGCGCGCGCCGCGGTCGTGGCCTTGGCGACGATCTGCTTCGCCTCGTTGGGATGTTCCTCGAGCCACTCGCCGAGTTTCTCGTTGGTGACCTTCTCGACCATCGATCGCATCGGGGTGTTGCCGAGTTTCGTCTTGGTCTGACCTTCGAACTGCGGGTTCTGCAACTTCACCGAGATGATCGCGGTCAAGCCCTCGCGGATGTCTTCGCCGAGGAGATTGTCTTCCTTCTCCTTGAGCAGGTTCTTGCCGCGTGAGTACTTGTTGACCGCGTTCGTGAGGGCTTTCTTGAAACCCTCTTCGTGCATGCCGCCTTCGGTGGTGGCGATGTTGTTCGCGAACGAGTGGATGCCTTCGTGATAGCCGGTGTTCCATTGCATCGCGATGTCGACCTCGGCGGTGTCGGTCGCGTCCTCGAATGCCACCACGCGTTTGAAGATTGGTTCCTTCGCCGCGTTGAGGTGCTTCACGAAATCGGTGATGCCGCCCGCGTACTGGAAGGTCTGCTCACTGACGGGATCGACGCGCTCGTCGCGGAATCGGATCTCGAGACCCCTGTTGAGGAACGCCATCTCGCGAAGCCGCTCGAGCAGCGTCTGCGCGCGGAACTCGGTGGTCTCCTCGAAGATCGTGGCGTCCGGCCAGAAGGTGACCGTGGTCCCCGTCTTCTTCGACGGAGCCTTCTGCTCCAACTTGCCGACGGGCTTGCCGCCATTCTGGAACGACATCTCCCACCGGTGGCCCTCCCGATGGATCTCGAGGTCCAGGCGCGACGACAGCGCGTTGACCACTGAGACGCCGACGCCGTGCAGGCCGCCGGAGATCTTGTAGCCCTCGCCACCGAACTTCCCGCCGGCGTGCAGGACCGTGAGCACCACCTCGGCTGCGGACTTGTTCTTGTACTCGCTGTGGTTGTCTACCGGGATGCCGCGGCCGTTGTCGATCACCCGACAGGCGCCGTCGGCCAGGAGGGTCACGTCGATGCGGTCCGCATGACCGGCCATCGCTTCGTCGACCGCGTTGTCCACGACCTCGTAGACCAAGTGGTGCAGACCGGACAAACCGGTTGAACCGATGTACATCCCCGGGCGCTCTCTGACGGGCTCGAGGCCCTTCAACACCGTGATGTCTTTCGCCCCGTAGGCCACGCGCGCAACACCTCTCATGGTTCGATGTATCGGTGGTCCGGCCGGCGCGGTCTCGGCGCAGGTCAGGCATCGCGCAGGACCGATGGCCCGACTCCTGACCGCGTGGTGACATCGCCCTCGGACGAGCCCCCGGCCCGCCGCGAAACCACACCGGAGAAAACCGGAAAAGTGCTGGTCAGCGAGGCAATTCGGGGTTCTGAGATTGTACCAGAAGGGTGCGACCAAACCCGGCTTTTCGGAGGGTTCAGCGCGGCGCTTCCGGGCGCCGCGCCACCACCGAGATCTCGCGCACCGCGGCCCCCGGAACCCGCTCGCTCAGCGCGGCCACGAGGCTGTCGGCCAGATACCGGAACTGGCTCGCCCACGCGGGATCGTGGACCACGATTCGGAGCACCCCGCCACGCAGGTGGATCGGCTCGCTGTGGTCCGCGAGTGAGGCCCCGACAAGATCGGGCCACGCGTCGCGTATTTCCGTGAAATGACCGGGCTCGGGCGCGCCCAGCTCCCGGCGGACATGGCGGAGGGCGTCGTCCACGCGGCGCGGATCGTCGCTGAAGGTCATACGAGCGTGCCGTTCTCGATCTCGACCCAGGCGTCGGCACGGATGCCGGGTGGAAGCGCGCCCGCGGTGGTGATGAGGGTCTGACTTGCCGGCAAGTGTTCGACGAGTGCGCGCGCCCGGTGCGCGTCGAGCTCACTGAACACATCGTCGAGCAACAAGACGGGCTCGACGCCCACGAACGCCGCGGTGACGTGATGGCCGGCGAGTCGCAAGCCGAGGGCGAGGGTGCGTTGCTCGCCTTGGGACGCGTGATGTCGCGCGTCGAGGCCGTCGAGAGTCAGGGCCCAGTCGTCACGATGAGGACCGACGAGGGTGACGCCGCGATCCTCCTCGCGCTTGCGCAACCGCGCCAGCCCGGCGCGGAGCGCGTTTTCGATCGACGCGCGATCGAGAACGTCGTCGTGCCACTCGGCTTCGTAGGTGGTGGAAAAGCCGGGTGCGGATCCCGCGAGGGAGGCGTAGGCGGCTTCGATCGCCGGCGTCAACTGAGCGATCATGTCCAGCCGGCCTGCCACCAACACGGCACCGGTATCCACGAGCCGCGCGTCGAGGACGTCGCGCGTCGTGCGGTCGTCGGCGTCGCGAATGCCCGAGCGCAACAACGCGTTGCGTTGCTTGACCACGCGCTCGTAGTCGGTGATGACCGGTACGAACTTCGGCATTGATGCAACGAGTAGGTCGTCGACGAAGTCCCGCCGACCGGCGGGACCGCCCTTGACCAACGCGAGATCGTCCGGCGCGAACACGGTGACGCGGAGATGCTGGGCGAGGTCGCGCCGACGCGTGACCGGTTGCTTATTCGCCATGACCCGGTTGCGCCCGACCGCGCGGATCGCCGCCTCCACCAGGACCGGTCGATCCGGTTGCGCGATCTCGGCGCGCACGATGGCTTCGTCACAGCCGGAACGCACGAGCGCGCGATCCGGAACACCGCGCAGTGATCGCCCGGTCGCGAGCCACGCCACCGCTTCGAGCAGGCTGGTCTTGCCCTGCCCGTTCCGTCCGGTGACCACCGTGCACCCGTCGACGAAGGTGAGTTCGACGTGTTCGTAACACCGGAAGTCGGTCAGCCACAGGCGGCCGAGCGTCACCTCAGCTGATGCGAACGGGCATCAGCAAATACATGAACTCAGGATGTTCCACGCTGCGCAGCGTCGCCGGCTTGAGGGGGTCCATGCTCTCGATCTGCGCTTCGTCACCGTTGATGGCGAGCAGCCCGTCGAGGAGGAACTGGGGATTGAACGCGACGGTGAGATCGGTGCCTTCGAACTTCGCGTCAATGAGCTCGACCGCGTCGGCGCGCTCCTGCGCGTTCGCCGAGAGCTCGAGTCCCGAAGCGCTCATCGCGAGCCGCACCGGAGTTCCCTCCCGACCTTCGCCCACAATCTGCATGAGTCGCACCGCTTCTTCGAGTGCGTCGCGCGAAACGACCAACCGGTTTGGATACCCGCTCGGGATCAGCTGCTCGTAGTTCGGGAAGTCGCCCTCGATCAACCGGGTGGTGACTGAACGGGTCTCGTTCGAGAAACACACTTCTCGATCACCCAACGTCACGTTGATCTGACCGGATGAGAACACGCGCTGGACTTCGTTGAGTCCGCGCGCGCCGACCAGCACCTTCTGGCCCTCGCTCAGCATTCCGACGCCGTCGAGTTCGCGGACACCAAGCCGGTACGAGTCAGTGGCGACCAGCCGGATGCCGGTGGCCGTTGCCATGATCAGCACTCCGGTGAGGATCGGCCGCGCGTCGTCGCGCGACGCCGCAGGAATCACTTGGCGCAATGCCTCGGCGAGGGGTTCGGCGTCCACCGCGACGCTGGTCCCTTCCGGTGCGCTCACACGCGGGAACTCATCTGCCGGAAGAAGCCGGACTCCGGCCCGCGCCGGTCCCGCCGAGATGCGGGCGTCGTCGCCTTCCACCTCGAACGTGACGGTGCCCGCTTTCAACCGGGTGGCGAGTCCGTCGAACAGCTTCGCCGGGACCACGGCGTTTCCCGGCTCGTCGACCTGAGCCGGAATCGAGACCTTGATCGTGAGATCGAGATCGGATCCGACGAGCTCCACCGCGCCGTTGGCCGCGGTGACGTGAACACCGGACAACACCGGGAGCGCACCGCTGCGTACCGCGATCGCGCGCTGGGCCGTACCGATGGCTTCGGCGAGGGTGTCCCGCTCACACCGGAATTTCACTTTCCACCTCCGAGATACGAAAAGAATGGTTTTAGTAGTACCGGTAGTAGAGGGTGTGGATTGTGGATCATGCGCAGTCTGTGCAGGTGGGATGCTGTTTCGCTGTCCACCACTTTTCCACCGCCGTCCCCCGGTCCGAAATCCCCGACGTGTGATTTCTCGGAGTTTCCCACCGTAGACCCGAGATATCCCCAGCCCTCCACAGGTTTATCCACTGGTCCCGAGCCGGACCCGGCTCATCAGCTCGTTGACCTGGTCGAACACCTGGTGACGCTCGGTCATCAGGCCTTTGATCTTCTCGACGGCATGGATCACGGTGGTGTGATCCCGGCCGCCGAATTGCTCGGCGATGCGAGGGTAGGAGAAATCCGTGAGCTCCCGGAAGACGTACATGCCGATCTGGCGAGCGATGACGAGCGGACGCCGCCGACTCTTCCCGCAGAGGTCCTCGATCGTGAACCCGAACATCGCCGCGGTCTCGTCCAGGATGAGCTGGGGCGTGACGATACGGGGCTGGGACGGCGGCAAGAGGTCGGCGAGCACCTGCTTCGCCACGGTCTCGTCGAGGGTCGTGCGGTGCAGGCTGGAATAGGCCGCGATGCGGATGAGCGCACCCTCGAGCTCACGGACGTTGTCGCTGATGTTCGAGGCGATGAAGGCAAGAACGTCGTCGGGGATGTTCTCGAGACGTTCGGAATCGGCCTTCATGCGCAGAATGGCGAGGCGCGTCTCGAACTCCGGCGGTTGGACATCGGTGATCAGGCCCCATTCGAGTCGGGTGCGGAGTCGATCCTCGAGGCGGGGAATCTGCTTCGGCGGCCGGTCCGAGGAGAGCACGATCTGGCCGCCGGCGCCGTGAAGGGAGTTGAAGGTATGGAAGAACTCCTCCTGAAGCTGCTGTGAGCGCTCCAGGAACTGGATGTCGTCGACGAGGAGCACGTCGACCTCGCGATATCTCCGGCGAAACGAGTTGGCGGCGTTGTTGCGGATCGCGTCGACGAACTCGTTCATCAGGGTCTCGGTCGAGACGTACCGCACACGGCTCAGCTGGTGGACGTCCCGGACGTAGTTCCCGATCGCGTGCAGGAGGTGGGTCTTACCGAGTCCGGCGGGCCCGTAGATGAACAGCGGGTTGTAGGAGCGGGCTGGGGTCTCCGCCACCGCCAACGCGGCCGCGTGGGCGAATCGGTTGGAGGCGCCAATCACGAAATGTTCGAACGTGTAGCGCGTATTCAGTGCGGTCCAGGGTGCCGACGGATCTGCGGGCGGGGCGGCCGCCGATCCTCGGGGTGGGGCCGCGGCGACGCCGGGCGTTCCTCCGTCGTGGCGCGGCGAATGCTGCGGCATCTCCACCGGTTCGTCGACGCGAGCGGCAGATTCGACGACCAGGTCGAGGCCGATGTCGTCACCGGTCACTTCCTGGAGCACCGCGGTGATGAGACCGCTGTAGCTCGATCGGATCCGCTCGCAGGCGACGCCGTTCGGAATCGCGAGACGAAGCCGATCGCCGTCGAGATCCATGGGCCGTACGTCTCGGAACCACGTGTTCCAGGTGGCTTCGGACAGCTGGGCCTGCAGGGCGGTGGTGGCCGATTCCCAGGCTTGGGCGGCAGCCGTCAGACGTCGTTCAGAAGTTTCCACAGCCCCATCCACAAGTGTGGAGAACCGGTTACCCCATGAAACAGGGGCTTGTGACTCCGCCGTCGGCCAGTGTGGTGCAGGGATGGTGCGCACCCGGCTGATTCGCCGACCACCCTCGGCGGCCTTGAACCGGCGGTGGGAGCGGTGACCGTAGCAGGCGACCGGTGCCCACTCAAGGGAGCAGTCCCTAACTTCATCAATGTAATTCACCCAGTCCGGTGGCGTTGTCCCCAACCTTGGGACTGATGCTCACGCGGCGTGAGGGAGTCGTCCCCCGATTGCGCGCGCTGGGTGTTGGACGCGGGCGTCCGACGCGGGTCTCGGACCGGGCTTCCGAGAAGCGATACTCGACGTGAAATCGCTCGCGTTGCGAGGGCGGGTGTTCGAACCCTATGCTCTCGCCCCTCGCCCGTCCTTTCGTGTCCGAGACCTCCTTCGCTTGGACCACCCCCGGACGTTTTCCCTCTTTAGAGGAGGCCATGCGTGAAGCGGACCTTCCAGCCGAACAACCGGAAGCGCAAGAAGAAGCACGGATTCCGACTGCGGATGAAGAATCGCGCCGGTCGCGCCGTGCTGAAGTCGCGCCGGGCGCGTGGTCGCGCCCGGATTTCGGCCTGATTCACCGGGTTCGCAGCCGTGCGATGTTCGCCGCGCTGTCCGGGGTCCGCCCGCGCCGTGACGGTCCGATCTGGATTCGTCGGGTCGACACGAAGCATGGCGCGCCGCCCCAGGTGGCCTACGCCATCGGGCGAGCGAATGGAAACGCCGTGAAGCGGAATCGGATTCGCCGCCAACTGCGTGCCGTGGTCCGTGATCACGACTCACTGCTACGACCAGGATCGGCCTACCTCATCGGATTGACCCGCACCGGCACGGGATGCTCGTTCGAGGAACTGGGGACCGCGTTCCCGCGATGCTTGGCCGCGTCACATGGCTGAGCCGGCGGTGGGTGCTCGGGGCGCGCGGCGGATCATTCGCGGATATCAGCACGCGTTCGCCGGAACCACGCCTCGGTGTCGGTTTGCGCCGACCTGCTCGGAATATGCATATGACGCAATCGGGATCTACGGGCTGATTCGGGGCTCATGGATGGGAATCAAGCGGATCGGGCGGTGCCACCCATGGCATCCGGGCGGGTACGACCCCGTCGTCGATCCGAACGTACATTCGGTTGGGGAAGGTAACTCACGATGTTGGCAATAGCGATCTGGGATGGAATCCGAGATGGTCTGGGTTCGGTCCTGGCCTTCTTCTATTCGGTGATCCCGAACTCGGGTGTCGCGATCATCCTGCTGACCATCGCGGTCCGACTCGCCCTGTTCCCGCTGACCGCGAAGCAGGCGAAGTCGATGATCGCCATGCAGCGGGTGCAGCCCGAGATCAAGAAGCTGCAGGCGAAGTACAAGAACGACAAGCAGAAGCTCAACGAAGAAATGATGAAGTTCTACAAGGAGAACCAGATCAACCCCCTCGGTGGTTGTCTCCCGCTCCTCCTCCAGATGCCGATCTTCATCGCCCTCTATCAAACCCTCCAGCAAATCGAGAAGTTCATTCCCCACGGCTCGAAGATGTTCGCGGACATCTGCGGCGCATCGGCCCAGGCCGCGAGCTGTAAGGCCAAGGCGCTGCCGTTCGTGGCCGACATGAACCTGCGCCGCTCGGCCAGCGACATCGTGAACGGTAAGGCCACCGGGATCGGTGATGCGGCGCCGTACCTGGTGCTCGTGGCGCTGGTCCTGGTCACCGGATACCTGCAACAGCGCCAGACGATGCGAAACCAGACCACCCCGAACCCGCAGATGGCGATCATCGCCAAGGTGTTCCCGATCGTGTTCGGCTTCATCTCCTGGGGCATTCCCTCGGGTGTGGTGCTGTACTTCTTCACCTCGAACCTGTGGCAGATCGGGCAACAGGAGGTGGTGTTGCGCACCATCGGAACCGCCGCGGGACCGCCACCGAAGCGGGGCGCTCGTGGCGATCGCGCGATCGGCTCCGGCTCGGGCGGCACCGCCACCCTGGTGGACGATGTCAAGCCCGAGAAGTCCGCAAAGCCCGAGAAGTCCGGGAAGACCGAGAAGTCCGGGAAGACCGAGCCGGCGGGCCGGCCTGCTCGTGCGGGCGGCCAGGTTCAGAAGCGAAAAGCCGGTCCGGGCAAGAGCTCGACCGGAACGAGCGGTACACCGGAAAAGCCGGCCGGGAACGGTCAGGCGAAGCCGAACTCCCAACGGAGCAATCGAAAGCGGAAGCGATAGATGGAATGGGTCCAGACCACCGGGAAATCGGTGGAGCAGGCACTCGAGGCGGCGCTCGACGAACTCGGTGTGCATCAGGAAGACGTGGAGTACGAGGTGCTCGAGGCGCCGAAACCCGGCCTCTTCGGGCGGTTCGGTGGCACCGACGCGCGGATTCGCGCCCGGCTTAAGCCGATCTCGCGCGAGAAGCCCCAAGACAAGCGGCGAGGCCGTCCGAAGGGAAGCGGCCGCCGTAATGATGGGCCGAAGCGTCAGAAGTCGGCGAACCCGCCGAAGCCGAAGCAGCCGAAGAACGAAGGGGCACCACGCGTGGACGAGAACATTGTGTCAGTCGAAGACCAGGCCGCCGCGGCCGAGGAGTTCGTCAGCGGGTTGGTGTCGGCGATCGGGCTCGAAGGGGATGTGACGTCGAGTGTGGACGACGACATCGTCGAGATTCACGTCGAGGGTTCGGAGCTGGGCCTGCTCGTCGGTCCGAAGGCCGTCACGCTCACGGCGATCGAGGAGCTGACTCGGGCGGTGGTGCAGCGCGAGGCCGGCGGTCATGCGGCCCGGGTGCGGGTCGACGTCGGCGGGTACCGGGCCAAACGTCGGGTCGCCCTGGCGAGCTTTACCGACTCCATCGTCGCCGAGGTCTTGGCCTCCGGCGAGCCGCGCGCGCTCGAGCCCATGAGCTCGATCGACCGCAAGACCGTCCACGACACGGTCAACGAGATCGATGGCGTCGAGACGTCGTCCGAGGGCGAAGATGCTCGCCGGCACGTGGTGATCCGTCCGACGTGACCGATCTCGGCTCAGTACGCGATGTACTGACCGATGCGCAACGGCTGGGGTTTCTCGGGCCCGAGCCCGTAGACCGGCACATCGACCACGCGACCGCGTGGTCCGAGGCCCTCACCCCGGCCACGTTTCTGGACCTCGGCAGTGGGGGTGGCGTGCCCGGCCTCATTCTCGCCGCCGGGTGGCCGGGGTGCTCCGGGGTGCTCCTCGACGGGCAGTTGCGGCGGACGGCGTGGCTGCGGTCGGCCGTCGTCCGTCTGGGATTCCATCCCCGGATTCAGGTGGTCGAGGGTCGGGCCGAGCGCCTCGGCCACTCCCCGGAACATCGCGAGCAGTACCCGATCGTGGTTGCTCGGGCGTTCGGGCCCCCCGGACCGGCGGCAGAGTGCGGGGCCGCGTTCGTGCGGGTCGGCGGGATCCTGAGCATCAGCGAGCCGCCGGAATCGGACCCCGCTCGGTGGCCAAGCGAGAGTCTCGGGCACCTCGGTCTCGGTCCACCGAGCCGAGTCACGCGGGAAGGCGCGGGATTCGTTATCCTGCCCAAGAGTTCGAAGTTGCCGGACACCTACCCCCGCTACCGAAATCTCCCCTGGAAGTCGCCATTATGGTAGGCACGGTTCCGTGGGCGACTCGATCGCCGGCGTGATTGTTTCACGTGAAACATTGGGCCGGCGGCGAAGCTCGATGTTTCACGTGAAACATCCCGGACGTCATCGTGAGGAGCGCGAATGGAGCCGATCGACCCCGCGCATCGCGGACGCGGATGGTTTGGAGCACGCCGAAAGCACGAGCCCGCCCCGGAGGCAGTTATGGAGCACGATCCAACCATGCCGGACACTGGGTCGGACACTGGGT
Source organism: Acidimicrobiia bacterium (assembly GCA_031422675.1). GTDB lineage: Bacteria > Actinomycetota > Acidimicrobiia > IMCC26256 > JAENVU01 > JAENVU01. The sequence goes on from JANPMG010000034.1 coordinate 22,958, forward strand.
CGGACACTGGGTCGGACACCGGAACCGACCCGGGGACGGGAGGAGCGAACGTCGCCGGCCTCGAGGGGGATGCGGTGACGAACGCGCCTGCGGGTTCGGCTGGGCCGCCCGAGGCCGGCGATCCGGAACCGCCCGATCCGGAACAGCCCGATCCGGCACAGCCCGATCCGGCGGTGACGACCGAGCCGATGACCGCCGACGCGAGTGAGTCGGATGAGGGTATCGAGGGGAGTCTCTCGGGCGGTGGGTCCGGCAACGTTGAGCCGCCCGTCACCGAGCCGCCCACCGCAGAGCCGCCTGACGCGAAGGCTGACGCGGCTGCGCCCCCCACGGAAGCGGAGTCCGATACCCCGGAGCGGGAAGAGCCGACGATCCCGCCGGAGCTACCCAGAATCCTCGCGATCGCGAACCAGAAGGGCGGGGTCGGCAAGACCACGACGTCGGTGAACCTCGGCGCCTCGCTCGCCGAGGCGGGCTTTCGGGTTCTGGTTGTGGACCTCGACCCGCAGGGGAATGCGACCACCGGCCTCGGGGTGAACGCTCGGGAGGTCGAGGGCTCGATCTACGACGTGATCATGAGCGACGCCCCCGTGGAGGATTGCATCGAACCCACGTCACTGAAGAACCTCTTCGTGGTGCCGGCCACCATAGATCTGGCCGGGGCCGAGATCGAACTGGTGCCGGCCTTCAGCCGCGAGCTGAAGCTCCGCCGTGCGCTGCACGAGATCCGCGACGACTACGACTACATCCTCATCGACTGCCCGCCCTCGTTGGGGCTCCTCACGGTGAACGGGCTCGCCGCGGCCGACGACGTTCTGGTTCCGATCCAGTGCGAGTACTACGCGCTGGAAGGGCTCAGCCAGCTCATTCGGAACGTGTCCCTGGTGCGCACCAACCTCAACCCGACTCTCGACGTCCGCGGCATCGTGCTCACGATGTACGACGCCCGGACGAAGCTCGCGGACCAGGTGGAGCAGGAGGTCCGGCGCCACTTCGGCAAGACGGTGTACCTGACGGTGATTCCTCGGACGGTTCGGCTCTCCGAGGCACCCTCGTTCGGGCAACCGATCATTCTGTTCGATCCGACCTCGCGGGGCGCCGTGGCGTACCGCGAGTTGGCCAAGGAGGTGAGTCATGGCGCGACGCGGCGGGCTGGGTAAAGGACTGGGGGCGTTGATCCCGACGGGCAGCACCGAGGCGGGCGGCGGGCTGCGCGAGATCGAGGTCTCGGCGATTCGACCGAACCAACATCAACCGAGGGAACGCTTCGACGAAGAGCTCTTGACCGCGCTGACGGATTCGATCCGGGAGGTCGGGATCCTTCAGCCGATCCTCGTTCGACCGATGGGCGAGGAGTTCGAGTTGATCGCGGGTGAGCGCCGGTGGCGCGCGGCCCGGCGGCTCGGTTTGGCGCGGATCCCCGCGCTGGTGCGGGACAGCAGCGACGCCGCATCACTCGAGGAAGCACTCGTCGAGAACGTCCATCGAGCGGACCTCAACGCGTTGGAGGAAGCGGCCGCGTTCCAACAACTGATCGAGGACTTCTCGCTGACCCACGACGAGGTGGCGACCCGCGTGGGCAAGAGCCGGACGGCGGTGACTAATACGCTGCGCCTGCTTCAGCTCCCGCCGACGGTGCAGAAGTTGGTACGGGACGGGTCCCTGCCGATGGGCCACGCGCGGGCGCTGCTCGCGACCCCGGACCGGGGGTTGCAGGAACGGTTGGCAGTAGTCATCGCGCGTGAGGGCTGGTCTGTGCGCGCGGTGGAAGAGGCGGTCAAGGCGCCGGCGCCGCGGGGTTCCGGCGGGAAGGCCGACCCCAACCGGGCGACGAACCCACTCCGACCCCCGGGGCTCGACGAACTCGAGGGACTCCTCGGGGATCAGCTCGACACCCGGGTGCAGATCTCGATGGGATCGAAGCGCGGCAAGATCACGGTGGAGTTCGCAGGTCTCGAAGACCTCGAACGGATCTACACGATCATCTCCAGCTGACCGGCCCGCGTGGGGTTCGAGAACCGGTCAGGTCAGGATCAGGCCTCAGGTCGCAGGGTGCTCCAGGGCTGCCGCCTCCTCGAACGCGCGACGGACGCCGGTCCCGATGGCCGCGCCGACCTCGGCGGATCGAGTGAGGATCGCGGCGAGATGATCGGCGGTGCCATCCGCTAATGCGCACACCACGGCGGCCATGCGAGTCTCACGTAAGACCGAGAACGCGACTCCGCTGACGCCGTCGGTCTCCGCCGTGGGTACGACCGCCTTCAGCTCATCGCCGATCACTCGCGCGGCGTGCCAGCCCCGCTCGGATCGGAAATCGCCGGAGGCGTAGTAGTAGCAGTGCCAGCTCGCGCAATCGCCGGAACGGAGCGTGAGGAACAGGTGGGCGCACCACCGGTTGGCCCGGTCGGCGCGCTGGTGATCGTCGGCTGCGGAGAGATCGAGAATGACCTGGGCGCCGAGGCGGGTGAGGTGACGCCCGAGTGGGGTGCCGATCTGGTCGAACCCCGGCTCGACCGCGATGTAGATCCGCCGATCGTGCAGGCCGTCGGGTCGCCGCAGCTCGTCTCGCTCGCGCACGCTGGCTACTGACCCGGCGGCCATGGTCTCGATCCGGGCGAAGGCGTCGAGCGTGGAGGGGCCGGCGATACCGTCCACACTCAGTCCGAAGTTCCGCTGGAACTCGCGCAGGGCATCGGCGGTCTGGGGCCCTAGGATGCCGTCCTCCCGATCGGCATCGAACCCGAGTCGATTGAGGGTTCGTTGGAGCGCGAGGACATCGTCGCCGCGGAGGTTGGGACTGCGGTGGTAGAGGAGCCGATCGCCGAACGCAAACCCGCTCTCGACCAACGCGGACCACGTCTCAGGACCGACGATGCCGTCGACTCGGATCGCGCGCTGGGCTTGAAACGCTCGGACGGCCTGCTCGGTCCCGGGGCCGAACTCGCTGGCCTCGGCGGCCGGGGTCGGAAATCCCGCGCGGGTGAGCCGGTGCTGAAGATCCCGGATGGCGTCGCCACGGTCGCCGGAACGGAGCACCGGTATCAGGCTCACCCGGCGCGGACGTCCATGTGCTCGCTCCGACCTCAGCCGATGAACTCGGACAGGTCTTGGAGCAGCTGACCCTTGCCCTTCGCGCCGACGAGGCGCTTGACCGGCTCGCCACCCTGGAACACCAGCAGCGTTGGAATGCTCATGACGTCGAATCGGCGCGCCGTGTCCGGGTTGTCGTCCACGTTGAGCTTGGCGATCGTGAGCCGCCCCGCCTGTTCACTGGCAATTTCTTCCAGTGCCGGTGCGATCATCTTGCACGGTCCGCACCACTCGGCCCAGAAGTCCACCACGACCGGAGTGTCCGATGCGTTGACGCTTTCGTCAAACGTCGCATCCGACAACGTGAGAATGTTCTGAGCCACGGGAGGTCCTTTCAGGACTGGTGCGAGCGAGCGGATTGTAGTGACCGGACCAACGTCGATCGGGGTTGGCTCATTCCCGAGCCCGGCGCTCAGGAATGGACGGCGACCGGCTGGTTGGCTTCGAGGTAGCGCTCGGCTTCGATCGCCGCCATGCAACCGCTTCCCGCGGCCGTAATCGCCTGGCGGTACGTACGATCCTGCACGTCACCGCACGCGAACACGCCCGCGACTGACGTCTGGGTGGAGTCCGGGGCGGTGATGATGTAACCGTCGGCATCGAGATCGAGTTGGCCGTGGAACAGGGCAGTCGTGGGGTCGTGACCGATCGCCACGAACATTCCGGTGACCTCCAGGTCCGACTCGGCGCCGGTGACGGTGTCCCGGAGTCGGATGCCGGCGAGCTTGGTGTCACCGATCGCGTCGATGACCTCGGAGTTCCACCGGAACTCGATCTTGGCGTTGGCGAGCGCCCGATCCTGCATGATCTTCGATGCGCGCAGCTCGTGGCGGCGGTGAATTACCGTGACTTTGCTGGCGAACTTGGTGAGGAAAATGGCCTCCTCGAGCGCCGAGTCGCCGCCGCCAACCACCGCGATGTGGTGATCGCGGAAGAAGAAACCGTCACAGGTGGCGCAGGTGGAAACGCCGTGACCGAGCAAGCGAGCCTCGTTCTCCAAGCCGATGAGGCGCGCGGTGGCGCCGGTGGAGATGATCACGGCATCGGCGGTGAGCTCGAGGTCGCTCACCCGGATCGCGAACGGACGCGCGCTGAGGTCGACGGCGTCTGCATCGGCGGTGATGAACCGGGTGCCGAACCGCATGGCCTGCTCTCGGAAACGGTTCATCAGCTCGGGACCCATGATCCCCTCGATGAAACCGGGGTAGTTCTCCACCTCGGTGGTGAGCATCAGCTGACCGCCCGCGGCCAGACCCTCGACGATGACCGGTTCGAGGTTGGCGCGCGCGGTGTAGACCGCAGCGGTCAGGCCGGCCGGACCGGAGCCGACGATGACGACTTCGTGATGCTCAGACATGGGCGCTCCTGGTACGACGGGTCCAGCAGAACAACCCGCCGGCGATGAAGATTCCTCCGAGCAGCATCCACGTGGACCAGACGGGGATCACCAGGGTGATCACCCGGAACCCGACGATGGCGAGCAACAGAACCGCGACCAGGACGCAACATCCGGCCAGGACCCCGTACACGATGGCGCGCGCGGCGCGTTGCGCCGGCGCCACGGTGCGATCGCGAACAGCCGCGACGGTCTTCTCGATTGCGTCCGCGGCCTGAACGGTCCAGTGCGCCATACAAATCCTTCGGGGTCCTGCGGGGTGGGTCGACGGGCGCCGGCGAACCGGTACGGGCCGACCGCGGCGTGTGGTTGGTGTGGGCGTCGGAGATTATCCGAGCGCGACCCGGCACACCCGGGCCGGACGCCCACCGCGGGTTCAGCGTGGCGGGTTCAAGGTGGCGGGATCAGCGCGAGACCGAGTACAGCACGTTCGCGCAATCGTTGGCGGCGACGACGAACACGACGTTCTGACCACCCGTTTCCACTCCGAGCACGATCGCGGTCCGACCCTCGTATTCGCCGGTGCCGCTGAACCGCACCTCGCCCACTTCGGCGTACTCGGTCTGACACGCGGCGATCTGTTCCGTGGTGGCGGGAGGCACGCGCGCCTCCGCGGCGCCCCTCCTGGCGGTGGGACCGGACGTGGGGTTTGGTTCGGCGCCGCCCCGAGCGAGCCCTTTCTTCGGCTCGAGGCTCGCGTCGGCTGAATCCGGGCTCGAGGCCTCGTTCCCCGCAGCGCTCCGCTGGCGGTCCCTCACCGCAGGTCCGCCGATCAGCGAGTCCAGCTTGGCCGAGCTCAACGGGCCGAGGTCGCCCAGATCACCCGATCGCACGTTCCCGGCGGCGGCATGGTCTGCGGCACTCTTCGCACTGCGCTGGTTCCCATCCGGGTCCCGGTTCGCGAGTAGGACGGTTCCGATGCCGAGCACCAGCACCACGGCCGCGGCCGCGCTGAGCACGCGCAGCATCCGGCCGCCGTTCCTGCGGCGCGCGGCCGCGAAATCGACGGCCGCGTCAACGGGCGGATCGGCGGTCACGGTTGCGGCCGCACCGCGCAGGAGTCGGGCGCGGGTGACGTCGTCGATTTCATCCACGGGGACCCTCACTGCGGAGCGCGCGGACTCCATCGCGGCGAGGCGATCGCCGTAGTCCGGTCGTGCGGTCAGGTGCGCTCGCAGGTCCAGGGCATCGAGGCCGAGTTCGGCGGCGAAGTGGTCGAACTCGCCATCGAGCGTGGCGCTGATGGCTTCGTCGGTATCGAAGGACGGGAGATCAGGCATGGTCGCGACCTTGGACGTCGGCGATCGGGTCGCGGTTCCCGAGTTCTCGGGCGAGGGCAGCGCGACCGCGGGCGATACGGGAGCGGACGGTACCGATCGGCACCGCGAGGGCCTCGGCGATCTCTGCGTAGTCCAGGTCCGCCACGTCGCGCAGGACCACCGCGGTGCGGAACTCGGCCGGGATGCGAGCGAGCGCGGCGTCGAGGTCGAGCCGGTCGACGACGCGCTCGGGATCACCCGCGCGCGACGACGGCGCGAGCGCGATCGCCGAACTCTCGTCCGGGGGGACCGGGTCCGGGCGCCGCTTCCGCCGCCGCAGTTCGTCGAGGGCGGCGTTCGTGGCCACCCGGTGCATCCAGGTGGTGAACGCGCAGCGTCCGTCGAACCGGCCGATCGACCGGGTGATCGCGATCAGCGCATCCTGGGTGGCGTCGAGCGCGTCGTCCGGGCCACAGATGCGACGACACACGGCGTGGACGCGGTCCACATGACGCGCCAGAAGCACGTCGAGGGCGCCGCGGTCGCCGGCCCCGGCCGCGCGCGCGAGCGCCGCGTCTTCGCGCGAGTCAGATCGAGGTTCCACGTACGGAGACCTCGGCGATGCGCCCGACGAAACGCGGTTGGGTGGCAGTGGACTCCGACTCCGATCGCGGGAGGCGGGTGAGCCAGACCAGGACGAACTGGCCCGGTGGCCGGGCGGGCAGCCGCATCTCGGCCGACGTCCCGAGTCCGGTCTCGGTCGCGCGCGCTTCGCCCCAGCCGGCGAGGGTGGGGGCACTCGACGCGCCCACGTAGATCTGCGCGTCCCACCCCGAGTCGGGACTGGTGAGATCGACCGACGTCACCCGGGACGGCCCGTCGAGTTCCAGGATCAGTCCGACGCCGGGCTTCGGGGCGGTCGTCGGGTTGAAGTACGGCTCGGTGGTCCACACGGTCGCCGTCTCCCCGTCGGTGGCGAGCGCGGCCCGTTCGTCGTTCTCCTCTTGATCGCCGTCGGGATCGAAGGTCGTGACCGCGCGGATCTCGAGCGTCGACGGTCCCGTCGCGGGAACCCGCGGCGACGCAGCCGGGGACGACGAATCGGTGGCGAGGACGAAGCCCGCGTAGCCGCCACCGATGCCGAGCGCGAACGCAATCACCCACGCCAGCACCCGCGCGCCGACACCTACACCGTCGTTGATGATGACGGGGTGCGCGGCCGCCGCCGGTGCAGTGGGCCGGGGCCGGGGTGGCAGTGCCACCGGCATCGTCGCGTCGACCCCCCGATCGGGCGCGGCGACCCGGAACGGCGTGAGCGCGTCACGCATCGCGGCGGCATTGGGCCAACGTTGAGCAGGATCACGAGCGAGCGCGCGGTCGACGACGTGTGACAATCCCGGCGCGAGGTGCGGCTGAAGTTCTTCCACTCGTGGCGGCTCGGACGTGAGCCGGGCGACCGCGGTTGCGATCTCGGTGTCGGCGCCGAAGGGCGCGTGGCCCGTGAGCATCTCGAAGAGCACGAGACCGAGCGAGTAGACGTCGGCGCGTTCGTCGACGGGCGCGCCTTCGAGCTGTTCGGGCGCCAAGTACCGGGCGGTGCCCATGACGCTGCCGGTTCGGGTGAGGTCGTCGGCGGTCTGATCCGCGGCCTTGGCAATGCCGAAGTCGGTGACCTTGACCCGCCCGTCGAGTTGCACGAGCACGTTGCTCGGCTTCACGTCGCGGTGGACGAGTCCGCGTGCGTGGGCCGCCGCGAGCGCGTCGGCGACCTGCGCGGCGATGTCCGCCGCGCGCGCCTGCGGCAGCGCGCCATGGAGGTCGATGGCCTGACGCAGCGTGGCGCCTTCGACCAACTCCATCACGATGTACGCGACACCGTCGTCCTCTCCGGTGTCGTAGGTGGCCACGATGTTCGGATGGGCGACCGCGGCGGCGGCGACGGCTTCGCGCCGGAACCGGGTGCGGACGTCGTCGTCTTCGGCGAGGCGGGGATCGAGGGTCTTGACGGCAACCGATCGGGCGAGGAGCGGGTCCTCCCCGCGCCACACCGTGCCCATACCGCCCTGCGCGATTTCCTGGTCGAGGCGGTACCGGCCGCCGAGGACGCGCCCGGGAGCGACGGAATGACCCACACGGCGACGCTACCCGTCGGCCGCGCCGGATTGGTGCCTCGCCGCCCGGAATGCCACGCCCGCCGGCCGCCGTGAAGCGAACCGTGATCTCGAGCGGTGGTTCAGCTTGCCTCGACCCAGCCGAGCCCGATGGTGCGGGGGCCTCCGTGGGTGCCGATCACGGGACCGATGTGGCCGACCTCGATGCCGTCACGCGGGACGATCCGGCCTAGCAGGTCCAAGAACTCTTCGATGTCCGGGGCCTGCGCGTGAAAGACGAAGACGCCCTGCGGATCGTTGGCCTCGGCCAGCTTGTCGGCGAGGTGCACGAGGCTCTTGCTGCGGGTCCGCACCTTGCCGGCCTCGCTGACGACACCGTCCTGGATCCCGATGATCGGCTTGATGGAGAGGACGCTGCCGAGCAGGGCTTGCGCGCCGCCGATGCGACCACCACGGCGCAGATGTTCGAGCGTGTCGAGGGCACCGAACAGCCGGGTCTGGGCGGCGCGTTGGGTGACGGCGGCCTCGATCGTGTCGAGGTCGGCTCCGGATGCCGCGAGGGCTTGGGCGGCGATGCACTGACTCCCGAGCCCGAGCGACACGCTGAGCGAGTCCACGACACGCACCGGGATCTCGCCTTCCAGCGCGGTGGCGGCGACTCGGGCGGACTGCATGGTGCCGGACAGTCGGGACGAGAGATTGATACACAGCACGGCATCGGCGCCCGCCGCGGCCAGCGCCCGGAATCGCTCTTCGAACGCACCGGGGGACGGCGCGGCGGTTTCGGGCAGCACCGGTGACGTCGCCACTTTGCGCCAGAACTCCTCGTTGGTCAGCTCGGTCCGATCGACGAACTCCTCGTCACCGAAGCGGATCGTCAACGGGACGATCTCGATACCGAGCTCGTCGGCCCGGGTCTGGGGAAGATCGCACGCACTGTCGGTGACGATTCGCACTACCACGGGGCCTCCTCAGGACGCGACGTCAACCGCCGACGACGGCGAGCACTCAGACTCGGCTCGTTCCCCGATCGTTACCGATCGGTTGCGATGGTGGGTGTATCCCCCGAGCGCCCGCGGCGCAAAACCTGACGAAGTATCCCGATCAGGTCGATACCGAGCCACTGGGCCGCGGGCACGAAGAGCGCGCCCGCGCTCAGCGACGCGACGATCAGCGTGACTGCCGAACGGCCGGGGTCCGCGCTTCCCAACCACCGGTCGATCGCGGCGGCGGCCAGTGCGGCGGGAACCAGCGCCGCCATCACGCGCAGCGCAGTGGTGACCAAACGCCGACCGTCCAGGCGGTGCAACCGGCGGCGGAGCGCCACGAGTGCGAGCCCGGCCCCGACGGTGTACGCGATGGACCAGGACCACGCGAGACCCTCGATGCCGCGCCATTCGTACAGCGCGAACGCCGTCGCGATGTTGACGGCATTCTCGAACAGGTTGAGCACGAACGGCGTCCGGGTGTCCTGCATCGACGAGAAGGTGCGCACGACGTAGAGGTAGACCGAGAACGCGACCAGACCGACGGCGAATGCGCGCAGGGTGTCGGCGGTGGGCGTCACCGACGCTGCGCGAAAATCACCGTGGTCCAAGAGGGCGCCGATCAGCGGGCGGGCGAGAACGGTCAGACCGACGGCGGCCGGAATCATGACGACGAGCAAGATGTTCAGCCCGCCCGAGAAGTGGTCGCGCAGGCCGTCGATGTCCGCGGCCTGATGACGGCTCGCGAGTTCGGGTCCGAGTGCGGTCATGACCGAGACCGCGAGCAGCCCGTGCGGGAGTTGGAAGAACGCGAAGGCGGCGAGGTAGATCGAGACGTCGCCACCGGACCGCGCGCGGTACGCCAGAACAAGTACGACGAAGAACGCCACCTGGTTGGCGGCCACGTAGCCCGCGGTCCACCCGGAGAGTCGGGCGAGGCGGCGAACCGCAGGGTGTCCCGGGGCCCAGTGCCAGCGCAGGGTGGCGCCGGCGCGCCGAATCGCCGGCAGCAGCACCAGGGTCATGGCCACCACGCCGGCGGTCGTTCCGAGACCGAGTAGCAGGACGAGGACCGGATCGTCGAGGACGGATCGGACGGTCGGGGCACGGGTTGCGGCGCGGCCGACGGCGAGCAGCATCGCGATCACGATCAGGTTGTTCAGGACCGGAGCGAACGCGCCCACCGCGAAGTGCCGACGCGCGTTCAGCATCGCGGACGCCAGCGCGGTGATGCCGTAGAACAGCATCTGGGGCATGAACCATCGCAACAGGTCCGTGGCCAGCGCGCGCTGGGCCGCACGCCCCGCACCCTGGTGGTCGAACGTGAGATCGAAGTACGCGTCGATGATCCACGGGGCGGCGAGAGTGCCGATCGCAGTGCCGATGACGAGGAGCGTGACCGCGACGGTGTTGATCGCCGCGGTCGCGTCGGGATCGTTGCGCTCGTGGGACTCGACGAAGAGCGGCACGAGTGTTGCGGTGAGGATTCCACCGAGCAGCAACTCGTAGATGATGTTCGGGGTGGAGTTGGCGACGTTGTAAACGTCGGAGAGGTGGCTGAAGCCGAGCGCCGCGAGCGCGGAGACCCGGATCAACCCGGTGATCCGCGAGAGCAGGGTTCCGAGACCGATCACCGCGCTCGTACGCGCGAGCCGCCCTCCGTGGCTGATGTCGGTCACGGGGAGAGGGCGGGCGCGAGGTTGCGCCGGCTGCGCCGCCAATGCGTGAGCCACCACGCCGCGAGGAAGAGACCGGCTCCGATCGTGAGCACGAGCCCCACCCCGCTGACCCCGGACGATCGCACGGTGTAGCGCGCGCGTTGGAGATCGAGGCGGCCATCGGGTGAGCCGACGGTGACGAGAACGGGGAACGTCCCGGACGCGCGCGCTTCCACGTCGAACTTCATCGTCGTGTTGCCGGGCGGGAGGTCGACGATCTGGTCCGCGCCGTCGGGAAACTCCAACTTCTGGCTCGCGAGGCTGACCCGGATCTTCAGGGGCCGCCGTGCGGTGTTCTCGATGCTGAGGGGCACCGATGCTCGCCGGGAGGTCAGGGTCACGGAGCGGCTGGCGCGCGTCGTGACGGCGCCGGTGATGCTGCCGACGGCGGCGTCCACCTGGCGAACTCGAGCGCGCGATACCGACGGCCCGGTGCCCGGGACCCGGCTCGCCAGCGTGAGCTGGAGCTGGGCGCGGAGCCGGCCGACGATGGGTTGATCGGTGCCGATCATCGACGCCATCGCCGCGATGTCCCGCTCGGTGGCGGCGTACTCGCTCGCACTGATCGGGGCCGATCCGACCGGAGCGGGCGCCAGCGTTCGGGTGTACGGCCGGCTGTTCGCCGTCGTTGCCGCCTGGATCCGGAACAGATCGCTCACGGGCGCGCCCTGGAGCAACGGGTGATCGCGGAGCCCGGCGATCACAGCGAGGACCCGATCGAGCGCAACGTTCCACAGCAGCGGCGTGTTGATCACCACTCCCCGCGTCCGATTCGGTTGTTCGAGCGCGATCACCGCGAGCGCAGCGACGAGTTGTTGGGCGCGCAGGGCATCGGGTCCGGTTCGGGTCAGGAGGTCCGACGTCAGGCGGTTCACTTCGAGCGCGTCGAACGAACCACCGGCGGTGTCGATGCGGAACGGTCGCGCGGGGGTGAACTGGTCGGGTCCGTCCGCGGCGGCGAGCGCGTCGGGCTCGACGACGATCCGGGTGGTGCCCTCGCGCCGGCGCAACTCCGTCAGCGTCGGCTCGTCGAGCGGTTGGACGCCCGCGATCGTGGGGTCCACGGCGGCGTTCAGGCCCGATTCGAGCGCCGACCGACCGGTGGTCATGGCGGCGGCGAACGGGCCGGTGAGTCGAGCCTGGAGGAGGCTCGGTCCGTCGAGAATCGCGTACGGACCGGAGAGCGCCAACGCCGAACGGCTCGCGGTCCGGAGTGATCCGAGGACGGTGGCCGCATTGGGGTCGGTGGCGGCGGCGGTGCCGAGCGCGTCGACGGTCGCCGGATTCGGTACAACGGTCACGGCGAGATCCCCGATCGCCCCGAGTGCAGCGCCGAGCCGCCCGAGCCGGCCGCGCGGCGCGAGGTCGGCCGTGAACCTCGGGGTGACGGCGCCCGTCGGCGCAATCGGAGGTGCGGCGACATTCCAGAGCCACGCGACCTGGAGCGGTTCGCTCGGGGTTGCACCGGTGGCGCGTCGACGAATCGCGACGACCTCGGTGACGAAGTCATCGAGCACCCGACCGGATTCGGACTCGCGAAGTTGCAGCCGCACCGGAAAGACACCGGCATTCCCCGAGGCGGGGAGCGAGAGTCGGACGCGCGACGAATCGGACGGAGCGGCGGGGTCCTGTAATCCGATGGTGAAGAGGTGATCGGTGCCGACGACCGGCATCGCCGTTACGGGAATCGACCGTGACACGACATCCCGGCCGAGCCGTTCACCGTCGAGGGAGCGCTCGAACGCAATCCGGCTGAGCACCGCGCTGTAGAAGATCGCCCGCACTTCGAGCGCGAGTGTGGGACCGCTCGTGAGCGCCAGCCGGAATGTCAGGTCGTCTCCGAGCGTGGACCAGGCCGGTTGGCCGGTGAGCGTGATCGACGGGTCTCCGGGGGCGGCGCGTACTGCGGCGGCCGGAACCGCGGCGGGAGCGAACACAGTGGCGAGACCAGCCGCCGTGGCGAGGACCGCGGCGATCAGGGCCGAAGATCGACGGCGCCTCACAGCTCGCGGCCCATCACACGCAGGCCCAGCGGTAACTCTCGGAACCCACAACTCCGATACAGCCCCATTGCGGCTTCGTTGTCGAACTGGGTGTTCACGAGCGCACGCTCGGTCCGGTGCCGGCGCAGCCAACGCAGCGCGTCGGCGACGACCGACCGGCCGATGCCCTGCCCGTGGACGGCGGGATCCACCGCGACGCGCTGGAGGTACCCCTTCCGCGCGGAACGTCCGGTGATCGCGTAGGCGCCGAGTTCGATCTCGGCGTCCGGGGACGCATCCACGATGCGCATGCGCGTGGTGGGCGTGGCGTTGATGGCGCTGGTCATGGAATCGTCGTCGAGTTGCCAGAACGATTGAAAGGCGCGGTGATCCAGCACGAGGACCGAGCGGCGGTCCGCTGCGCGCGCGCGGCGGGTCTCGTGGCAGACGGCAGGGATGTCGGCGAGGTCGTGGGCGAGCAGGTGCAATCGTTCGTGAACGGAGAATCCGGCATCGACGAGCGGCAGCGTCTCTGCAACTCCCAACGCGTTCGTCACCACCGACGTGAAGCCGCGCCGCGCGAGTCGCGCGAGGCAGCGGTTGACCACCTCCGAACTCGGGGGATGGTGCACGCCGAACGCGAGGTACGCGATGTCATGGTGGCCCCGCCACGGCCCGAGCCGAGCCCAGCCCCCGGGCCAACGGACTGTCTCCTCGGCCATTGGGGTCAGCGTACGCGCCGACCACCCTGACGGCGGGCCCGCAAAGCCTGATCGGGCCCGGCCCGGCGTGCGGGAGTGGAGCGACGCTGGATGCACCGTCGGTCGAGCCGATGATCCAGCGCAGTGTGGGCTGAGCGGCCCGGCCCGCCAGGGCCGAGGGCGGAGAAACGGACGAGCGCTACCGTTGGTCCCGTGTTGTATCTCGCGACCGACCCGCGTTTCGCACAGCACGACACCGGGCCCGGTCACCCCGAACGGCCGGCCCGACTCGAGGCGGTGACGGCCGGCTT
>JANPMG010000035.1:0-3506 GCA_031422675.1 Acidimicrobiia bacterium
ATCCTCGGGCCGCTCGGGGCGGACGTTGACGGCCACCTCGGACGCGACGTAGGGCGCGGTCGCGCCGTTCATGGCCGCGGTACTGAGGTCACCGACGAATCCGCTGAGCTTGGCTCGCGCCGCTCGCTGCGCGGCGTCGACGCCGGGGAGTCCACCGTCGCCGGGTCCGAAGTCGAGCGCGTACGCGCGCTGGGTGACGGGCGTGCCGTCCACGTTGATGGTCACTTCGGTGGTGGGGGAATCCGAGATGGCCGGCTCGCCGAAGTCGCGCGGGCGCAACAGTCCGTCGCGCTCGGCGCGTGCGGCCAACGCCCGGAGTTGCTCGCCCGAGAGCGTTCCGGTCAGCAGGTTCGGCAAGGCGTGCGGCGGATACTGCTCCGTCACCGGTCCCGAGACGATCACCCGGCCGTCGCCGAAGACCGAGACCGACGGCACGATCGCGAGCTGGTACTCCGCACTGGTGAAGCCCCCGCGTACGTCGACCAGGAAGATGAGGTCGCCGGCGCCGGACGGCAGGTCGGAGGTCGACACGACGGTGCGGTCGCTTCCGGATCCGCACGCGGCGAACCCGACGGCGGCGATGAGCGCAAGGGTGACGGTCAGAAATCGTGGGTGCATGGCTGCTTCGACGTACGGGGTCGGCGGTTGGTTCCCAGACGATACGGTCAGGTGCATGGTTGACGAGCCCGAGCTCCAGATCGCCGACTCCCTGCTCGATCTGGTGGGGAACACGCCGATGGTGCGCCTGGGTCGGATCGGGCGCGATCTGACGTGTGATCTCGTCGCCAAGGTCGAGACGTTCAACCCGGGCGGCAGCGTGAAGGATCGCCCGGCGGTCGCGATGATCGATGCCGCCGAGCGCGACGGGCTCCTGAAGCCCGGCGGCACCATCGTGGAACCGACGTCGGGAAACACCGGCGTGGGGCTCGCCATCGTGGCCGCGCAACGCGGATATGCGTGCATCTTCGTCATGTCCGACAAGATGAGCCCGGAGAAGGTGGCGTTGCTGCGCGCGTACGGCGCCGAGGTGGTGGTGTGTCCGACCGCGGTCCCGCCCGACGATCCGAACTCGTACTACTCGGTGGCCGACCGGCTCACGCGCGAGACACCGAACGCGTTCCGGCCCGATCAGTATTCGAATCCGCACAATCCGGCGGAGCACGAGCGTTCGACCGGGCCCGAGATTTGGCGCCAGACCGGCGGCACGATCACCCACTTCGTCGCCGGCATCGGCACGGGCGGGACCATCACCGGGGTCGCGCGGTACTTGAAGCGCATGAACCCCGACGTCCAGATCATCGGCGCCGACCCCGAAGGCTCGGTCTATTCCGGTGGGACCGGTCGTCCGTATCTCGTGGAGGGCGTGGGCGAGGATTTCTGGCCCACCACGTTCGACCCGTCGATCGTCGATCGCACCGTGATGGTGAGTGACGCCGATTCGTTCCTCACGGCGCGTCGAGTCACGCGCGAGGAGGGACTCCTGATCGGTGGGTCGTGCGGCACCGCGGTGCACGCGGCGCTCACCGTTGGCGCGGACCTCGGCCCCGACGCGAGGGTCGTGGTGCTCCTCCCGGACTCGGGCCGGGGCTACCTGTCGAAGATCTTCAACGACGACTGGATGATGGACTACGGGTTCATCCGCTGCGACGGGGACTGCGCCGGCGACGTGTTGGGTGCGAAGCGAGGGCCGATGCCCGCGCTGGTCCTCGTGACTCCAAGCGAGCCGGCCCGCAACGCGTGGTCGCTGATGCGTGACCTCGGCGTGTCCCAGGTCATCGTCTCGGTGAGTAAGGAGTTGCCGTTGGCCGCCAAAGAAGTCAGTGGCATGCTCGACGAGCTCACGTTGATGGAACTGGCGTTTCGGGACGCGACCTCCATGGATCGGCCCGTCCGGGACTTGATGAGTCCGGCGATGCCGATGATCGGGATCGGGGAGCCGCTGGCGCGCGTCGTCGAACAGCTGGATCGCTCCTCCACCCTTCTCGTGCTCGACGGTGGGCACCCGATCGGGCTGTTGAGCCGGAGCGACGTGCTCGGATACCTCGCCGCGAAGGGTCCGGCGTGAGCGGCCCGGAGCCGCGGCCGGACGGCCCGGACGCGCAGCCGCCGGGACTCGGATTCGAGACCCGCGCGATCCACACCGGCCAACCGCCGGACCCGTCCACCGGCGCGGTGGTGACGCCGATCAGTCTGGCCACGACGTTCGCCCAAGACGCCGTGGGCAAGCACGCCGGCTTCGAATACGGACGGACCGGCAACCCCACTCGCGCCGCGCTCGAGACCTGCCTGGCCGCGCTCGAGGGAGCGCACCGCGGGCTCGCGTTCGCGAGCGGTATGGCGGCGGAGGATGCAGTGCTGCGCGCCCTCGTCCGGCCCGGCGACCATGTCGTCCTGCCGAGCGACGCCTACGGCGGGACGTTCCGCCTCGTCGCCCGGGTGTACGCCGAGACCGGGGTCACGTGGACGGCCGCGGACCTCACCGACCCCGAGCGGCTGGCGGAGTCGTTCACGTCGCGAACGCGCGTCGTCTGGATCGAGACGCCCACCAACCCGGGCCTCGGGATCGTGGACATCGCGGCGGTGAGTGCGGTCGCGCACGCGCACGGAGTGCTGGTGGTGGTCGACAACACGTTCGCGACCCCGTACCTCCAGCAGCCGCTCGCGCTCGGTGCGGACGTGGTGGTGCACTCCACCACGAAGTATCTCGGCGGTCACTCGGACACGATCGGTGGATTCGTCGCGGTCGCGGACTCGGACCTCGGGGACCAGATCGCCTTCATCCAGAACGCCACCGGCGCGGTTCCCGGACCATTCGACTGCTATCTCGTGCTTCGTGGGGTCAAGACGCTCGCGGTGCGAATGGATCGACACTGCGAGAGCGCAACCGCCATCGCCGCCATGCTCGACGGCCACGGCGCGGTGGCGACGGTGTTGTACCCGGGCCTTGCCGGCCACGCCGGGCACGAGATCGCCGCCCGTCAGATGCGCGGCTTCGGTGGGATGGTGAGCTTCATCGCCGCCGGCGGCGAACCCGCGGCGTTGGAGATCGCGGGTCGGACCGAACTCTTCACCCTGGCCGAGTCCCTCGGCGCGGTGGAGTCGCTGATCGAACATCCCGGTCGGATGACGCACGCATCGGTGGTCGGCTCGCCGCTCGAGGTGGACTCGGCGCTCCTCCGACTCTCGGTCGGCCTCGAGTCCGTCGACGACCTGCTCGCGGACCTGGACCGTGCGTTGGGTCCGGTGGCCTGAGCGGCTCAGATCGTCGATCGTCGATGTCGAATGGCTGCGAGATTCGCGCGCTCGAGCAGAGCCGTAGAGTCTGCTGCTCGACACTGGCTAGGTAACGCGGGCAGGGGCGGCGTGGCATGTCTGACCAGATGACGACTTTCGAAGCGCTCGCTGAGCGCGCGACCGGCTTCGCGCCGTACGCGTACCAGTCGCAGATTGCCAGCGCCGGTCTTCCCGAACTGTTGAGTGTTCCGACGGGCTGCGGAAAGACCATG
>JANPMG010000036.1:0-38540 GCA_031422675.1 Acidimicrobiia bacterium
CCTGGCTCGAAGCGCCCGACGGCCAGCGGTGGGAGTGGTACGTCAAGCGCGGCGACATCGCCGAGTTCGGCGCGGACACCGGGATTCCCGAGATCGGAAGCACCTGCTGCCCCTGACCCTGCCCCTGACCCTGACCCTGACCCTGGCCCTGACCCTGGCCCTGGCACCGGCACCGGCACCGGGCGCTCGGCGCTGACTCCTACCCTGTTCACTGGCCGCGCAACCACCGTATCGGTGGCTCCGCGGCCAGTGAACGGGTTCGACGGCTGATGGTCGTACCCTCGGCGTAGGGTTCCGTCGAGTTTCCCCCGTCCACTTTCCCGTTGACTTCCCCGATACGCGCAACTCGCGCGGCGTTCTGCCGCGCGGAACCGACGGGGGCCGCAATGGACGAACGATTTCGGCGAGCACTCGATGTGGCGGCCGATCAGAATGCCCTGATCACCCGCCCGCAGCTGCGCGCCGTCGGGCTGACCGATCGGATGGTCGACCGCGCCGTCGCCCACGGGCTCATCATCCGGGTGTGGCGTGAGGTGTTCCGCCTGCGGGGCGCGCCGCAAACCGAACGCATGGCGATCAACGCGGCGACACTGGGTGCGCACGGTCGCGGCTCGGACGCCACCGCGGCGCTGCTGCTCCAACTCGGTGCGCCGCTTGCCGTCACTCCGCTGCACGTCGCCGTCGACGTTGCCAACCAGCACCCGCGCTCGAAACGGCTGCCGATCGAGACCGAGTCGATTGCCTTCTACCCGGTGCGGGTCCACCGATGTCTGGATCGCCCGGGTCCGATCCTCACCGTCGACGGGATCCCGTGCGCCGACGCGGCACGGACGCTGATCGACATTGCGCCAGCGCTGTCGCTCGACGATCTGGAGGACACGTTCGAGCGAGCCCGTCGGCTGGGACTGGTGTCGACCGAGGCGTTGGCGCGTCGCTTCGAAGTGCTCGGCGGCCGCGGTCGTCCGGGGACCACGAAGGTGCGGGCGCTCCTCGCCAACTCACGGCCGAACCCGCTCGAATCGAAGTTGGAGGGAAAGGCGTGGCGGATGGTGCGCCGGTCCCGAATCCCGGAGCCGGTCCGTCAGCTCCGGATCGATCTGCCCTCGAAACGCTGGCACCGGCTCGATTTCGCGTGGCCGGAGCTGTTGGTGGCCTTCGAGACCGAGGGGTTCGAGTGGCACGGAACAAGGGCGCGGTGGAAGCGCGATCGGATTCGTACTGCGGCACTCGAACGGCTCGGCTGGCGAATCGTCGTTGCCACCTGGGACGAGGTCGTGCTGGAGCCCAACCTGACCCTTGATCGGATCGCGATGGCCCGGGCCGAACGCCAGGCGCTCGTTCGCAGCGCTTGATCCCGCTTCACTGGCCCCGCAACCACCGTATCGGTGGCTCCGGGGCCAGTGAACGAGGAAGAGAGAGGGCGGTGGTCAGTCCGTGACGGCGGCGCGGCGGGCGCCGACCGTCGCCTGGTCACGCGGGATGTGCACGAACGGGTCGTACTGATAGATGCGCATCGCGTTCTCGTGGGTGAGTTTGTTGACCACCGCGTCGTCCATACCCGCGAGTTGCTTACTCACCGACTCGGGTGAGTTGGGCCAGCTGGAATCGGAGTGCGGGTAGTCGCATTCCCACGTGATGCTGTCGAGGCCGATCGTCTCCGCCTGCTCCACGCCGGCACGGTCGCTGATGAAACAGAACGAGAAGTGGTCACGCGCCACCTGACTCGGCAACGTGTCCGCGAAGTCCTGGCCGGTCCAGAAATGATGCTGGTGGTACACGTAGTCGAGGCGCTCGAGCCAGTACGGGATCCAGCCGGTCCCACCCTCGCTCAACGCGAACTGCAGGTTCGGGAATTTGCGCAGCACCGGTGACCACACGAGGTCCGTCGCAGCCTGCATGGTGTTGAGCGGGGTGAGCGTGATCATCACGTCGATCGGTGCGCCGGGCGCAATCTCGATCTGGGTGCTGCTCGAACCGATGTGCAGGCAGATGACGGTGCCTTCGTCTTCGCACGCGGCGAAGAACGGATCCCAGTGGTCGCCGAAGATGTGGGGCCAGCCGAGCTTGTACGGGTTCTCCGAGAACGTGACCGCGTGGCAGCCTTTCTTCGCGACGCGCCGCACTTCGTCGGCCATGAGCTGGGGGTCCCAGATCGGCGGGATCGACAGCGGCATGAACCGGCCGGGATAGGTGCCGCACCACTCGTCGATGTGCCAGTCGTTGTACGCGCGCAGGAGGTGGAGCGACGTGTCGAGGTCGCTCGACTTGCTGAACAACTGACCGCAGAACTGCACGAAACTCGGGAAACACATCGAGCCGAGCACGCCGTTGCGGTCCATGTCCTTGACCCGCTCGTGGATGTCGTAGCAACCGGCCCGCATCATGGCGAAGGAGGTGGGCTCGATGTTGTACTCCTCGGGCGGCCGACCGGCGACGGCGTTGAGCCCGATGTTCGGGATGACGTTCCCCTCGAACTCCCACACGTCGATGCCGTCGCGGTGGACGCTCTTGGGTGCCGCGTCCTTCCACTTCGCCGGCAGGTGGTTGTCGAAGAGGGTGGGCGGTTCGACGACGTGGTCGTCGACACTCACCAGGATCAGGTCATCGGTCCGCATTCCATCCCCCGACTCACGAAACTGTTGTTTCGGGCAGGGTAACCCTCCCGCTTATTCCTTCGTGGCGACGGCGTTGGGCGTGACGTTCATCTTGGGGACGTACTCCTCGGACTCCACCGTGCGCGCGACGCCGGGAAACTTGACGTACAACGCGGCGACGCACTCCGCGCAGGGCCCGTAGGTGCGCTGGCTCGCGGTGGCGCCGCAGCGCGGACAGGTGATGGAGAGGGGTTCGAGACTCGTCAGGTTCACGCTTCGCTCCGCGCCGGAAGAAGCGGCCACCGTACGCGGGGTGAGGTCACGACGCGCGCATCCCGGGTAGGTTCAGCGCGTTCTGAAGTCTGAGGAGGACATTCGTGGAGAACATCGACGGGATTCACGCGGGGTTGTTCATCCTGCGGGTCGCGGTGGCCATCGTGATGATCGCCCATGGGTACAACCACATTTTCCGGGGTGGCAAGATCGCGGGCACGGCCGGGTGGTTCGAATCCCTCGGGATGAAGCCTGGGATCCTGCACGCCTGGCTCGCGAGCCTCACCGAGCTTGGTGCCGGCGCGATGTTGTTGTTCGGCTTCCTCACGCCGCTGGCCGCGGGCGGTGTGGTGGGCGTGATGTTGGTGGCCCTGATCACCAACCACCTGAAGAACGGTTTCTTCATCTTCCGGCCCGGTGAGGGATACGAGTACGTCCTCACCTTGCTGTTGGTGGGTCTCGCGATCGGCGCGATCGGCGCGGGTGAGTGGTCGATCGACGACGCGATCGACTCCACGTGGCTGTACGGCGGGAAAGGACTCCTCGTCACTGCCCTTGCCGGACTCGGCGGCGGGATCGCGCTGCTTGCAGTGTGCTGGCGGCCCCCGGCCAAGCCGGCCGCCTGACGAACCCGGCAGGCTGAACAACCCGCCACCCGAAAGTTGCCGGGCTCGGTTACGGGATGGTCGAGAGGTGGAGCATCTGGTTGGCGCCCTCGCTGATCGTGGCGAGTGCCTTCCCGTCGTCACGGAATCCGACAGCCTCACCCTGAACCTCGGCCGGCAGCGGCGCGTTACACGCGGTGCTGGAGAACGCAGTCCAGAGGCTCTTCGTGATGTTGCGGTTGAACACCATCACCTTGCCGTAGGTCCGCACCGCAATCGCGGTGCCGTCCCGGGTCACGTCGGCCGCGGTGACGGAGTTGACCAGACCCGTTGCGAGTCCGAGCGAACCGACGTTGGTCATCGCCGTCGTACTGCCGGCGGCGAGATTCGCCGGTGCGCGGTAGACGTTGACGGTTCCGCCGCTCAGGGACTTCGCGATGATGACGAGGTCGCCGAAGATCGGATCGACCATCAGCGCTTCGGCGTCGTGCGGACCGTCGGGATAAGTGAGGCGCAGGGTCTCGACGCCCGTGAGAGTGGTGGACGCCGGAGTGCCGGTGGCCGGCACGTCCGGTTCCGCGGCGCGGTACACCTGGATCTCGGTGCGCACCAACGCGTTGTCGCCGATGTCGCCCACGTACATGGTGCCCGAACCCGGGGTCGGGCCCGGCACGACGGCGATGTCTTCCCAATCGAGCGCGCTGGCGCCGGAGAACGCGAACGTCCCCCGCACCGCGCCGGTGGCGTCGAGCGCGAACGCGCGCGCGGTGTCGCCTGAGTCGTTGTGCACCCACCACATCGTGGGGTTGCGCACCCCCGCATGGATGCCGGAGATCTCTACCAAGGCCGGATCCGTGACCGGTCCGGCGCTCGAGGTGACGAGCGAGCTCTTGCAGGTGGCGCTGTAGATCGGTGCGCAGGCCACCGGCACCACGGCCAGGACCACCACGACTGCGGCCCGTTTCAGTGCTCGGAGGGTGATCATGCGCGTGGACACTACTGCCGCGCCGGGACCCTTCGTTCCCGTACTCTGAGGCTCCATCGTCCCCTCGGGAGGTCGTGATGCGTCAACTCACCGGACTCGACAGCAGTTTCCTGCGGATGGAGACGCCCACCACGTACGGCCACGTGGCGTCGCTCGCGATCTTCGACCCCGAGACCTCGCCGCACCCGGTCGGGTATCACGAGATCCGCGCGCTGATCCAGTCTCGGTTGCATCTCGTTCCGCCATTCCGTCGGCGCCTGGTAGAGGTACCGCTCGGACTCGACCACCCGTACTGGATCGAGGATCCCGACTTCGACCTGGACTTCCATCTCCGTCACATCGCGGTGCCGCCGCCGGGTGATCGTGGCCAGCTCGCAGAGCTCGCGGTTCGGATCGCGGCTCGTCACCTCGACCGGTCCCGGCCGCTCTGGGAGATGTACATCATCGAGGGGCTCGAAGGCGGGTTCATCGCCGAACTCACGAAGATCCACCACTCGTGTATCGACGGCGTGGCCGGCGCGGAGATCCTCGGTGTACTGCTCGACATCGAACCGGAGCCCACTCCCACTCCGCCGCCGGCCACGCCCTGGCAGTGGGAACGCGAGCCGAGTTCGCGCGAGATGCTTGCGCGCGGCGTACTCGGCGCGATGACCCAACCCCGGGTGGGGATGCGGCTCGCGCGCCAGACGGTGCCGGCCCTCGGTTCGATCATGCGGAACTTTGCGCTCAAGGCGCCCGGCATCGGCAAGCGGGACGACGTGTTGTCCCGGCCGTCGGTCCAGGCGCCGCGCACGGTCTTCAACGGTGTGATCTCACCGCACCGGCGGTTCGCGTTCGGGTCGTTGCCGATCGAAGAGATCAAGTCCGTGAAAAACTCACTCGGCGGAACGGTGAACGACGTCGTGATGACGCTGTGCGCGGGTGCACTGCGCCGCTGGCTCATCGATCACGATTCCTTGCCGGATCTGCCGCTGCTGGCGATGGTGCCGGTCTCGGTGCGCGACGACAGCGAATCGTCGGCGGGCGGCAACAAGGTCTCGGCGATGGTGGCGGTGCTGCCGACTGACGAGCCGGATCCACGCCGGCGGCTCGAAGCGATGCACGGCGAGATGGCCATCGCCAAGCAGCAGCACGGCGCGCTGCCGGCCAACCTGTTGCAGGACTTCGCGCAGTTCACGCCGCCGTCGGTGCTGGGCACCGCGAGCCGGGTTGCCGCGCGCGCCCGGCTCATGGACCGGGTCAGCCTCCCGTTCAACGTCGTGATCTCCAACGTGCCCGGACCGCAGTTCCCGCTCTACTGCGGTGGGGCGCGAATGGAGGGCATCTACCCGATCTCGACCATCCTCGACGGCGTGGGGCTCAACATGACGTTGATGTCCTACAACGGCAAACTCGACTTCGGCCTGGTGGCCGACCGCGACATGATCCCCGACATCTGGGTCCTCATCGACTATCTCGGCGAAGAACTCGAACTGCTGCAAAAACTCGCGCGCTAATTGCTCGTACGGGCGCCATGGCGAGATCCTTGGCGTGCCGATGCGGCGCCCTCCCTCGCGGGCTCACCTCCGCTTCGCTGCGGTTCGGGTGGTCGCCGGGATTGCCGCGGGCTCTTTGTAGCGATTGTTGTCTCAGTCGTCGCCGGGGTGTTCGGGGTGACAAGCGCGGGTGGGGGTCGTGGCGGGCGCGGCGGGTTGCCGTGGCGATTGGTGCCTGAGTCGTCGCCGGGGTGTTCAGGGTGACAAGCGCGGGTCCGACGGGCGGAGAAACGGGGGGTCAGGTGGGACGGGCAGTGGTGATTGCGACCACGAGTTTGGGGAGCACCTCGTGGTAGTCGCCGACGATGCCGACGTCGACGGCGTCGAACACCAGCGCGTGGGGATCGGAGTTGATCGCGAGGATCGTGCCGGCGGTGCGAACGCCGACCATGTGGTTGAACTTTCCGTTGGCGCCGATGCTCACGAAGAGGCGCGGTGAGATGGTCCGACCCGTGATCCCGATCTGGCGCGCCCGCGGGAGCCAACCGAGGTCGGTCACCTTGCGGGTGGCCGCGATCTCGGCACCGAGCGCGCGCTGGAGCGGTTCGAGACTCGGGTAGTCGCTCGGTGCCACCCCCTGGCCGACGCCGATGACGGCATCGGCATCCGCCAACGTGTCCAGATCGTCGTCACGCGTGCGCGCCAAGATCTCCACTCGGCTCCGGGGTTCGACCGGTAAGACCGTCACGGGCGGCGTGTGCAGGCGCGGAGTCTTGCGGGGAAGGACTCCGGCGCGCACGGTGGCCATCTGCGGGCGGGTGGTGCACCGGATCGCGGCGACGATCTGGCCGCCGAACGCCGGTTTCCACGCCACCAGATCGCCACCATCGCGTTCGAGCTCCACTGCGTCGCCCGTGAGTCCGGTGCGCAGCGTCGCGGCGACGCGCCCGGCGACTTCGCGGCCCCACGCGGTGCTCGGCGTCAGGATCGCCCACGGATCGAGCGCGAGCGCCCACGTGGAGATGCCGGCCGCCGTGTCCTCCTCGCTCGCGAGTTCGAGACCGTCGAGCCGGATCACACTGTCCGCGCCCCAGCTCCCGAGTTCGTCGACATCCATTTCCTCGGTGGTCAGCGCGACCGGTGACGCGCCGAGGTCCCGGGCCGCACCGAGCAGTTCGCGGGTGAGCGATGCGCGACCGGGCTCGACCACGACGCCGATCTCCGGTTCCTCCAGCGGCGCCACGCCGAGGACCGCACCTCGATCCGGGTCGGTGTCGTGGGCGGCGTCCAACGCGCCCCGGTCGATCAAGACGCGCACCGCAGCCGCGATCTGATCGTCGAGCGCGGCACCGGGTTCGCGAAGCCGCATCCGATCGGAAGCGACGTGCCGGGTGGTGCCGACCGTGGTCGGGCTTGCGCCGCCGCCCCAAGGCCCGGGGCCGAGGTCAGCGGCAGTCACGCGGCGAATGAGTTCGGTCGCAACCTCGGCACGACGCGCCGGATCCACCTTGCACGGGTCGATCAGTCGCTCGGCCGTCGACACGATGGCCGGCAACGCCACCCGAAGCTGCGCCCACCCGTCGTCGTGTTCGGCGCGAATGTCCAGGTTGCCCTCGACCAGCGCAAGGTGACGGGCTCCGGTTACGAATGGGAGGTCCAAGAGTTGCGCGAGCTCCGGCCCTACCTGGCCCGTGTCGGCATCAACGGAGTTCCGGCCGACGAGGATCAGGTCGAACGGACCGCCGAGTGTGAGCGCGGCGGCGAGCGCAGTCGCAGTTGCGAGGGTGTCGGAACCGGAGAATCGGGGATCGGTGACGAGCACGCCGGAGATGTCGACGTTGCGATCTTCACCCCACGCGATCGCTTCTCGGAGCGTGTCCTCGGCGGCGGGCGGCCCCAACGTCATCACGGTCACCGTGCCGTGATGTTCGGCGGCGATGGTGACGGCCTGCGCGACGGCCCGGCGGCAATAGGCGCTCATCTCGAGTTCCATGCCGTCGCGGATGAGGCGCCCGTCGGGGCCGAGGGCCAGGGCCTCGAAGGCCGGAATCTGCTTGACCAGGGCGGCGATCCGGAGGCTCATCGAGCGGCGATGCTACGTCGTGTTCGGCCGGCGTCGTTCAGTGGCGGCAGCGTCATCGTTCTGCGGGGCGGTGTCATCGATGGCGAGGTCGCCGTCGGTGATGAACGTGAACCTCAGACGATCTCGCGCAGCGCCGCGAGCTGCTCGCAGTAGTGGTCGAGCGAATGGTGCACCAGGCGCACCGCGAGCCCGGTTGCGCCGATCGCCTGCATGCGGCCGAGCTGCTCGGCCACGCGGTCCGGCTCGGCGACGGGGTCCCACGGCCGGTCGTTCTGGAGGATGACTTCGAGCGGACGGGTCCGCGCCGCCCACGACGCAGTGGTGCGGGCGCGGTCGATCAGTTCGCCGAGTTCGGCGGTGCGGAGTCCGAACGGTGCCCAACCATCGCCGAGTTCGACGGCGCGCCGGAGCGATCGGCCACTCCGTCCGCCGACCCACAGTGGAACGTTCGGTTGGATCGCGTGGGGTTCGACGATCCACTCGCTGAACTCGAAGTGCTCGCCGGCGTACTCGGGTCGGGACCGAGACAGCGCGGCGCGTAACGCGCGCATCGCGTCGTCGGCGCGCGGGCCGCGGTCTGCGAACTCGGCCCCGAGCAGCGCGAACTCGTCGGCCAACGATCCGGACCCGACGCCGAGAATGACGCGACCGTTGCTCACCACATCGAGGGTCCCGTAACGCTTCGCGATCGCCAACGGGTGGTGATAGCCGAGCACGAGCACGAACGTGGCGAATCGGATCGTGCTGGTGCGGGCGGCGAGATAGCCGAACACCGAGAGGGGGTCCCAGTAGGTCCCGCCGCGCACGTCGGCGACGTCCACCGGGACCGCCACGTGTTCGCTGCACGTGCAGAAGTCGTAGTCCAACGCTTCGGCGGTCACGACGGCCCGCTCGATGTCGGTGATGCCTGCCGATTCTTCCCATCGTGCATGCGCGCCGGGCAGGCGGGTGACGACCGGTGTGACCAGACCCAGGGTGAAGCTCACGAGGAGTTTCTATCTCGTCGAACGGCGAGGCCGGCGACGAACGACCGCGGTCGATCCGATCGCATGTCAGGCTGTCGGTATGCGCGTCCTGGTGGTAGAGGACGAGGTGAAGCTCGCCGGTTTGCTCGCGCGCGGATTGGCCGAGGAGGGATACGCCGTCGACGTGACCGGGAGTGGGTCAGAAGCCGTGTGGTACGCCACCGAGAACGAATACGACGTGGTGTTGCTCGATCTCGGACTCAGCGACGGCGACGGCATCGAGGTGTGCCGGACGCTGCGGGCGAACGAGCGGTGGGCTCCGATCATTGTGGTGACCGCCCGTGACGACGTCTCGGATCGAGTGACGCTGCTGGATCTGGGAGCGGACGACTACCTCACCAAGCCGATCGTGTTCGAAGAGTTGGTGGCGCGTATCCGCGCGGTCGTGCGCCGGGGACGACCGCCGCGTCCGTCGGTGTTGTCCTCCGGCGACCTCGTCCTCGACCCGGCCACTCGTGCGGTGGCTCGAGGGACCCAACCGGTCGACCTGACGGCCAAGGAGTTCGCCCTCCTGGAGTACTTGCTGCGCAATCCCGGTCGCGTGCTCGCACGCGCCGAGCTGGTGGAGCACGTTTGGGATTTCGCGTTCGCCGGTGACGCGCGGATCGTCGATGTCTACGTGCGCTACCTGCGGCGCAAGATCGACGAACCGTTCGGGACCATCACGATCGAAACCGTTCGGGGTGTGGGTTACCGAGTGCGAACCGAACCGTGAACGCACCGATTCGAGTTCGACTGGCCGCAGCGTTCGCGGGGACGCTGGCCGTCGTGCTGGTTGCGATCGGACTCTTGGTGTTCGTCCGGTTTCGCGACGACCTGGATCGAGCGATCGACACCGAACTCCGTAACCGCGCGAGCTCGTTCTTCGAAGCCCGCAGCCCCGACCCGCAGCTCCGCAAAGATTTGTTGGGATTGTCCGACGAGCACTTCGGGCAGGCCTTGGAACCATCCGGGCGCGTGACGTCGTTCAGTCGGCAGGTCACCCGTACGCCGCTCGCGGCGATCAGACCATTGGGTCTTCGAAACGCGACGGTGGCCACCCGCGTCGAGCGGCGACCGGTGCGTCTGTTGGTGGTGCGTCGGGGAACCACCACCCTGATCCTGGCGAGCGCACGCGACGATCGCAACGATGCCCTCGGTCATCTCACCAATCTGCTCTGGGTGGGTGGCGGCGCCACGCTGGTCATCGCCAGCACGCTGGCGTGGGTCCTCGCCGGGGCCGCGTTGCGGCCGGTGGAGCGGCTGCGAAGAAGTGCAGTCGAGTATTCGGCGACCAACCTCGACCAGCGCATAGCGATCCCCCGGGCGAACGATGAACTCCGCCGACTCGCCGCCACGCTGAACGCAATGCTCGATCGGCTCCAGGCGAGTTTCGAAGATCAACGCTCGTTCGTCGACCGGGCCAGCCACGAGCTGCGGACGCCCCTCGCCAACCTGTCGCTCGAGCTGGAGTTGGCCCTTCGCCGCGAGCGCAGTGCCGAGGAACTCCGCGGCGCGTTGCACGGTGCTGCGAACGAAGCCCAACGGTTGGACCGGCTCGCGGCGAATCTCTTGGTCTTGGCGCGAACCACGGACGGTTCGATCCCGATCGCGCCCGAGCCGACGGATGTCGGCCGGCTCGTGGACGCGACGCTGCGATCGTTCTCGGCGCGGGCGGGCACCGCGGGACTGGAACTGGTCGCGGACCTGTCACCGAAGGCCCCGGTGTCGGTCGATCCGGTTCGGATCCGTCAGGCCCTTACGAACTTGCTGGACAACGCGATTCGCGTCAGCCCTCGAGGCGGCACGGTGACCGTACGCGTGCGCGACACCGGCGACACGATGACCGTCGCGGTCGCAGACCAGGGTCCGGGATTCACGCCGGAGCTTGCGCAGTCCGCGTTCGACGTCTTCGTGAGGGGTCGAGGAGCGGATCGCTCGCCCGAAGGTGCCGGCCTCGGGCTGTCGATCGTCTGGGCCGTCGCCGCCTCTCACGGCGGGACCGTCAGGATCGAGTCATCACCGCATGGAGCAACGATCGTCATGACGCTGCCTCGTATGCAGCAGGAAGAGTTGCCGCTTTAACGGACCTCTCATAGTCGGTTCTGCACACTGCTCGGAGACGTCGACCGACGCCAGCAGAGGAGCCGCAATCATGTCGAACCGATTCCATCGTCGAACCGCCGACCATCGCCGATCCGCCGACCATCGTCGCACCGGCCGGCTTACCCGCCTGAGCCTGTCCGCCGCGCTGATCGCAGTGCCGAGTTTGGGGGCGGCGCCCGCCGCCGAGGCCGTTGCCCGAGCACCGATCTCGCGGGCCGCGACCGGAGGGCGGGTCGACACCGTGGTGCCGACGTTCAGCCATCCCACGCGGATCACGAATCCACTGTTTCCCATCACCACCACGAGGCATATGGTCGGGCTCGGCGAGGAGGGCACCACCCGTCTACGACACGAGACAACTCTCCTCGATCGCACGCGCACGATCCGTTGGAACGGCCAGGACGTCGAAGTCATCGTCTCGCAGTTCGTGGCGTACGGCGACGAACGCATCATCGAGATCGCGATCGACTACTTCGCCCAAGGCGACGACGGTGCGGTCTGGTACTTCGGCGAAGACGTCACCAACTACGAGGACGGCCAGATCAAGGATCACAATGGGACCTGGCTTGCGGGCAAGGACGGCCCTCCGGGGATGATCATGCCCGCCCACCCCAAGGTCGGAGATATCTACCGGCCCGAGAACATCCCCGGAGTCGTGTTCGAAGAGACGACGGTCAAGGCGGTCGGCCTCACCGTGTCGGGCCCGTCCGGCGCAGTCTCGGGCGCCATTCGCGTCGAGGAGCATCCCATGAATGCAGACGTCGAGACCAAGGTGTACGCGCCGGGCTACGGGGAGTTCGAGGCGACGGTCCCGGCGTCCTCCGAACATCTCGTCAGCGCAGTCGCGGTGCCGACCGACATCAAGCGTGTCTCCGAGCCTGATGCACTCGACGCGTTGTCGGACGCAGCTCGCGATGCCCTCGACGGCGCGAAGTCCGACCGATGGTCGAAGCTGCGTGCGGGAGCTGCCGAAGTCGGCGGGGCGTGGGATGGTGCGCGGCGCGACGGCGTTCCCGCAGTGCTCGAGACGGCGATGACGCGATCGGTGAAGGATCTGAGGAACGCAGCGGCTGCTCGTGATCGGTCGGCGTACGCGCAAGCGGCGCTCGACATCGAGTTCGCGGCGATGGACATCGAGTTGCAGTACACCGATCGGGCCGAGGTCGACCATGATCGGCTCGAGTCCTGGAAGCGCCAGAAGCAGCTCGACCAGGCCGCCGGTGACGCCGCCGGAGTGGCGAGTGACCGAATCATCATTGCGGCGATCAAAGCTCGTCCGCAACGTTGATCTCACCGGCCAGGCGGGAGGCGGTACGCGGTTCACCGCGTACCGCCTTCGCGTTCGCGTCGCATCGTCGTTCATGCGCGAGGCACGATCCGCAGGGCCTTTTTGGCGATGATGTTCTTCTGGATTTCGGTGGCGCCGGCACCGATCGACGTGTAGCGCTGCCAGGAGTAGTTGCGCGCCCACTGGCCGCCGTCGATTGCCCCGGGTTCACCCTTCGCGATGAGCCCGGCCGGTCCCAAGAGGTCGACGGCCAACTCGGCGAGAGTCTGCGCGATGCGAGACCACTGGAGCTTTGCGAGGGGAACCTCGGGCCAGTTCGGTTCGCCGTTGATGATCTTGGTCAACGCCCGGTAGTTGAGGAGCCGGGTCAACTCGATCTGCGCGAACGCGCGGCCGATGCGATCGCGCAACGCCGGGTCGCGAAGCGCATCGGGGTTCACCGATCGCGTGGTTGCGATCATCGTCCGCAGGTCGGCGGCCATCCTGATCGACAGTCCCGCGGTTCCCACCCGCTCGTGGCCGAGGGTGCTCATCGCGACCTGCCAGCCTTCCCCCTCCCCGCCGAGCCGACACTCGGCCGGAACGATCGCATCGGTGAAGAACACGTCGTTCAGCATCGTGTCGCCGGTGATGTCCCGGATCGGCCGACACTCGATGCCCGGCGTGTGCAGGTCGATGACGAACGCGGTGATGCCTTCGTGCTTCACGCCACGCGCGAATGCGGTGGGGTCGGTGCGCAAGAGAAAGAGTCCCCACCGAGCGAGGTGCGCCGAGGACGTCCACGTCTTCTGGCCGTTCACCACGTAGTGGCCACCAGCCGCGTCGTCGTGGCCTGCGTCTTCGTGGCCCGAGTCGTCGTCGCTCGCGATCGCCGTGGTGCGCATGTTGGCGAGATCGGATCCCGCTTCGGGCTCACTGAAGCCTTGGCACCAGTGTTCGTCGGCCGAGAGGATGCCGGGCAGCCACCGCGCCTGCTGTTCGGGCGTGCCCCATTGCAGGATCATCGGACCGATCTGCCAGATGCCGTTCGCGTTGTACACGCCCGGCGCTTTCACCGCCGCCATCTCCTCGGCGTAGATCGCGTTCTGCACCGGCGTCGCTTCACGTCCGTTGCGATCCCGGGGCCAGTTGATGGCGGCCCAGCGGCCCTCGTTCAGCCGTCGTTGCCAGTCCCGGCGCCGAGCTTGCGTGCGGTCGAAACCGCCGGCCGGTACACCACCGGCGGCGTCACCACTGGCGCCGCCGTCGGTCCAGTCCGCCAGGAACCGGGGCAACTCCGCGTCGAGCCACGCGCGCAACTCGTCGCGGAAGGCGAGATCGGCGGCCGTGAACGCGAAGTCCATAACATGCCGAGCCTACGCAGGAGGATCAGTGGATTTTCAGTTCTCCGACGAGCAGAACGCGCTGCGTGCGGCCGTGCGCGCCTTCATGATCGAATGGGTCCAGGGCCACGACGCGCGCGACGGCCTGGCCGAGACCGACTGGGATGCGATCGCCGGGCTCGGCTGGCCGGGGATGTTGATCCCGGAGGAGCTGGGTGGGCTCGGTCTCGGGTTGGTGGACGCGGTCGTGGTGCTCGAAGAGATGGGGCGCGTCGCGTTCCCGGGCCGATTCTTCTCCTCCGCCGTCGTTGCCACGATCGCGGCGCGTCGGCTCGGATGCACCGACCTCCTGCGCGGCTTGGCCGCGGGGGAGCACGCCACGGTCGCGCTCGAAGAGGTGGGATCCGGTGATCCGGTCGACCGGGTGCGTACCACGGCGCGCCGGAAGGGCGCTGCGTGGGTGCTCTCGGGCGTGAAGCCGCTCGTCCTCGACGCCCACGACGCGGACTGGGTTCTCGTCGCGGCGCGTACGCCCGATGGTCTCGAGACCTTCAAGCTCACGAATCCGCATGCCGTGCCGGTTGCCACGATGGACGCGACGCGCGCCGCGGCCAGGATCGAACTGGATGAGACCGCCGCCGAGCCCGTCGGTCCCCTCGGCGACCACACCGCGATCTGGCGGAGCATCGCCGACGACACCGCCGTCGCGTTGAGTGCCGAACTCGTCGGTGTGTGCGACGCGTCGCTCGTGATGGCGACTGCGTACGCGGAGCAGCGGGTGCAGTTCGAGAAGCCGTTGGCTGCGCACCAGGTGATCCAACACAAGTTGGTGGACATGCTCCACGCCACCGAACTCGGCCGGGTTGGCGTGCACTACGCGGCCTGGGCCAGCGACGCGGGCGGGTCGAACGCGGGCGGGCCGGACGCGAGTCGGGCGGCGTCGATCGCGAAGTCGCAGATGGGTGAGGCCGCCGTGATGGTGACCGCCGAGAACATCCAGGTGCACGGTGCCGTCGGGTTCACGTGGGACTCGCTCGCCGGGGTGTTGTACCAACGCGCGAAGCAGAACGACGTGTTCGGCGGCGGTCAGAGTTTCCATCGCGCCCGAATCGCGGAGCTCGTGTTGGATCCGCGGTGACCGAACCAGCGCCGAAAGTCATGAGCGTGAGCGACGCCGTGCACGAGCACGTGCAGGCGGGCGATTCGCTGCATCTCGTGGTCGGTCACAGCCGGTGGAGTGCGGCGGCGCGAGAAGTGGTGCGCCAGTGGTGGGACCGCGACCCACAGTTCGAGCTCGTGATGCTGAGCCTGTCCAGCCTCGGCGCGCTTTTCTTTCGCGGCGGTCTGGTCCGCCGAGTGGTCACCGGATACTCCGGCGACACGTTCCCGAACTTCACGCCGAACCCCTGGTTCCAGCGGGGCTACACCTCGGGCGCGGTCGAGGTGGAGCACTGGTCGTTCCTCGCCTTCGCGCAACGGCTCGAAGCCGGCGCGCGCGGTTTGCCGGCCATCGCCACGCGATCCATCGCGGGCTCGTCGATGGCCGAGAACCCCGGGTACACCACGGTCGAGTCTGAGTTCGGCACGGTGGGCCTCCTCGCACCGCTGCGGACCGATGTCGCGATCCTGCACGCGCCCGTCGCGGACCGGCAGGGGAACGTGGCCGTGGCGTCCCCGCTGCTCGAAGGGGTGTGGGGCGCTCTGGGCGCGCGCCGGGGCGTGATCGTCACCGTGGACCGCGTGGTCGACGAGCTCCGTGACTTCTCTTCCCACGTGCGGATCCCCGCCCATCAGGTACTCGCGGTGTGTGAAGTCCCGATGGGCGCGCACCCCGGCGGGCTCTTCGCGCGGGACCTTCCGGTGGACGGGTACGGCGAGGACTACGACTTCTGGATCGAAGCTCGGGCCGCCACCCGCCGCGACGATTACGACGAGTGGATTCGCCACTGGGTGCTCGAACCGGCCGATCAGGAGGACTACCTGGCGCGCCTCGGTCCAGATCGGATCGCCGCGCTCGCGGCCAAAGCCGATCCCGTGGACCACGCCCGCCAGGCCGGCGCCACTGCACCGGATCTGGACGCGCCGGTGAACGCGTGGGAACTCGCGGCAACCTTCGCCGCCCGTCACCTCGCCGAACGGGTCGCCGCGATCGACGCGCACGCAGTCCTCGCGGGGGCGGGAGTGGCGAACCTCGCGGCGTGGCTCGGCGTACACCAGGCGCGAGGCAATGGCCACGACGTCCGGCTCACGGCCGAGATCGGGATGTGGGACTACGAACCCATGGTGGGGGATCCGTTCGTCCTCAACCACGGCAGCTTTCCGACCGCGACGATGCTCGGCGATGCGAGCATGGTGCTCGGCGCGCTCGTCGGTGGGGCCAACACGCGCACGATCGGTTGTCTCGGCGGGGCCCAGATCGACCGGTTCGCCAACATCAACTCGACCGTGATCCCGGGCGGTCCGTTCCTCGTGGGGTCGGGTGGTGGCAACGACGTCGCGAGCGTGGCCACCGAGAACGTCGTCGTCGCCACGCTCACACCGCAACGGACTCCGGGCGAGTGTGGATACGTCACCTCGCCGGGACACTCGGTGCGGGCGCTCGTCACCGACCTCGGGGTCCTGGAGAAGCGCGGCGACGAGTTGATCCTGACCGCGGTCCCCGCCGGGGCCGAAGCGATCGCCGAGCGGGTGTCGCGTGCGGTCCACGCCTGCGGGTGGGACCTCGCGGTCGCGGACCAGGTGAAGGAGCTGGCGGCGCCGACCGTGGCCGAGATCGAGATGTTGCGGGGCTGGGATCCGCACGGCTGGTTCCTCCGCGCCTGACCGGTACGCTGACCGGCGCGCCGGAGACCCGGCGCCAAGGGGGAACGATGACTGCAGTCGAGGAACGGCGCGAGACCGTGCCGAACCCGTACCTCGAAGGACCCTTCGCACCGATCGACGCGGAGATCACCGCGGACTGCGAGGTGATCGGCGAACTCCCGGCCGATCTCGCGGGCGTGTTCGTGCGCAACGGCTCGAACCCCAAGTACCCGCCGCCGGGTCGGTATCACTGGTTCGACGGTGACGGCATGATCCACGCGCTGCACTTCGAGAACGGCCACGCCGTCTACCGCAACCGCTACGTCGCCACCGAGGCGTTGGCACTCGAAGCGAGCGCGGGCGAGGCGATCTGGTCCGGTGTGAACGAACGACCGAACTTCTCTCGTCCGGGCGGTCCGTTCAAGGACACCGCGAACACGGATCTCGTGTTCCATCGCGGGCGTCTCCTCGCGCTGTGGTGGTTGGGCGGACCGTGTTACGAGATCGACGTCCCGTCGCTGGAAACGGTCGGCCGTTACGACTTCGGCGGGACGCTGGCGAGTCTCACCGCGCACCCGAAGCTGGATCCGGTGACCAACGAGCTCATCGTCTTCGACTACGACGTGCTGCCCCCGTATCTCACCTACGGCGTGGTGGGCGCCGACGGCACCCTCGTGCATCGGACCGAGGTCGACCTGCCGGGTCCGCGGCTGTTGCACGACCTCGCGATCACCGAACACCACACGATCCTCATGGACTTCCCGTTGATGTGGGATCCGGAGTTGCTGGCGCAAGGCCGGACGCGGGTCACCTTCCGTGCCGACCTCCCGGCGCGATTCGGGATCATCGGCCGCCACGCGAGCGGTGGCGACGTGAAGTGGTTCGACGCCGAGTCCTGCTACATGTATCACACCATCAACGCGTGGGAAACGGGCGACGAGATCGTGCTCGTGGGGTGTCGGATCGAGAACCCGCTGGCCGACGGCGACCGTGCGCGCGTGCCCCACATCGATGTGTTGCGGCTCGAACCGTTCCTGCACGAATGGCGGTTCAATCTCGTGACCGGCACCGTACGCGAGCGCGCGCTGGACGACGTGATGACCGAGTTCCCCCGGATGGACAATCGATTGCTCGGCCGGCCCTCTCGTACCGCGTACAGCCCCCACATCGCGCCCGCGCCGGAGCTGCTCTTCGACGGGTTCGTCAAGTACGACACCACCACCGGCGCGTCCGAGACCCATCGTTACGGCGACGGGCGCTACGGCGGCGAGACCGTGTTTGCGCCGCGGGTCGGCGCCACCGCCGCCGACGACGACGGTTACGTGTTGACGTTCGTCACCGATGCCGTGACCGGTGAGTCCGAGGTGATCGTGGTGGACGCGCAACGAGCCGCCGACGCGCCGGTGTGCCGGGTCCGGATTCCCCAACGGGTGCCGATCGGGTACCACTCGTGGTGGATCGACGCCGGCGAGTTGGCGCGCACCGCACGCGGATGAACGCCACGTTCGTCCTCGGCGGTGCGCAAACCGATTTCCTCCGCAACTGGACCCGTGAGGGCGCGACGCTCGCGGATCTGATCGCGGAGCCGGTGCACGCGGCGCTGACCGATGCCCAGATCGAGGCCGCCGACGTTGAGGTGGCCCATGTCGGCAACTTCGCGTCCGAGATCTACTGCGGTCAGGGTCATCTCGGCGGTCTCCTCGTGGAAGCCGATCCCGCGTTCTCGGGGCTCCCGACCTCGCGCCACGAAGCCGCGTGCGCCTCGGGGAGTGTGGCAGTCCTCGCAGCAATGGCTGATCTCGAAGCCGGCCGGTACGACGTGGCGGTGGTGGTGGGCGTCGAGATGATGCGCAACGTGGGGACCGCGGCGGCCGTCGGCAACCTCGGCGCGGCGGCGTGGGTGCCGGACGAAACCGAGGGCATCCCGATGGTGTGGCCCGAGGTGTTCGCCACCCTCGGCGACGAGTACGACCGCCGGTACGGTCTGGACGACGCGCACCTCCGCGCGATCGCACGGAACAGCTTCGCCAACGCCCGACGCAACCCGCTCGCCCAGACTCGGCGATGGGAGCTTCCGGAGGGTGCGTTCACCGACGACGATCACGACAATCCGCGCGTCGCGGGCCGATTGCGTCGTCACGATTGCTCGCAGATCACCGACGGTGGGGCGTGCGTCGTGTTGGCGAACGCCCGCTTTGCGAGCGAATGGGCCCGCGCGCGATCCGTGGACCTGGACACCATCGCGCGCATTGCGGGCTGGGGTCACCGCACCGCACGGATGAGCTACGCGGGGAAGTTGGCGGACTCGAACGGTGAGCAGTTCGTGTTCCCCCACGTGCGTGGCACGATCACCGACGCGTTCGAGCGCGCCGGTCTCGCCGACGTGCACGGACTCGACGCCATCGAATGTCACGACTGCTTCACCACCACGCACTACATGGCCATCGACCACTTCGGGATCACCGAGCCGGGCGAGTCGTGGAAGGCGATCGAGAGCGGTGACGTCTTCGCCGACGGTCCGCTGCCGATCAACCCCTCCGGGGGACTCATCGGGTGCGGGCATCCGGTGGGTGCGTCGGGCGTGCGGATGCTCTTCGACGTGGCGAAGCAGGTGCAGGGCCGGGCGGGCGATTGCCAGGTGGAGGGCGCCCGCACCGCCGCGACCCTGAACATCGGCGGCAGCGCCACCACGAGCGTCTCGTTCGTGGTGAGTACCGCCTGAGCCCTCGCATTCCGCTCTAGTCTCCCCGCGCATGGGACGGGTCGCGCTCGCCGGGGTGACGAAGAAGTTCGGTGACGTGACCGCCGTGGACCACCTCGACCTCGACGTCGCCGACCGTGAGTTCCTCGTGCTGCTCGGCCCGTCGGGCTGCGGGAAGTCCACGGCGCTACGCATGATCGCCGGCCTCGATGAACTCACCGAGGGCACGATCACGATCGGGGATCGGGTCGTGAACGACGTCGAACCCAAGGACCGCGACCTCGCGATGGTGTTCCAGAGCTACGCGCTCTACCCGCACCTCACGGTCCGCAAGAACATCGAGTTCCCGCTTCGGACCCGCGGGATCCCGAAAGACGAACGGGCGGCCCAGGTGGCGACCGCGGCGGAGTCGCTCGGACTGGGCGACCTGCTGGACCGCAAGCCCGGCCAGCTCTCCGGTGGGCAGCGGCAACGGGTGGCGCTCGCGCGTGCGATCGTGCGGAACCCGCAGGCGTTCCTCATGGACGAACCGCTCTCGAACCTGGACGCCAAACTGCGCGTGCAGACGCGCGCCGAGTTGGTGGAGTTGGCGCAGCGGTTGCAGGCCACCGTCATCTACGTCACCCACGACCAGGTGGAGGCGATGACGATGGGCGACCGGATCGCGATCATGAAGGACGGGGTTCTGCAACAAGTGGGCCCGCCGCAGGCGGTCTACGAGCGGCCCGAGAATCTGTTCGTGGCCCGCTTCATCGGTACGCCGCCGATGAACACGATCCCCGGCGAACTCGCCGGCGCGGGCCCGGACATCGTCATCGGGGTACGGCCGGAACATCTCCACCTCGGCGCGGTCACAGGTCCCGGGATCGACGCGACCGTCGCGGTCATCGAGTCCCTCGGCCACGAGCGCCATGTGATCTGCCGACTCGCCGACACCACCATGGTGATCGTGCGCCAAGCGATCGGGGTGGACCCGCCGGCGGCGAACGGACCGGTCCGGCTGCGCTACGACGCCGCGCACACTCACCGCTTCGATGCTGTCACCGAGAACCGGATCGGCTGATCGGATGACGTCGAGATCGCGGGCCCGGCGCCGGCGTCGCGAAGCCTCGCTTGGTTACTTCCTCTTGCTCCCGGCCGTCGCCATCTTTGCGGTCTTCATCTTCTATCCGTTCCTGCGCAACTTCGTGCTCGGCTTCTACCTCAACCCGCCGTTCCCGAACCTCCCGAAGCGGTGGGTCGGCCTCGACCAGTACCGCGAGATTCTCGGCAGCGAGAGCTTCGCCGACAGTCTCAAGACCACGATCGCGTTCGCGTTCCTCACCGTGCCCGCGGGGATCGCGCTCGGGCTCGCGCTCGCGGTCGCCGCGAATCGCAAACTGCGTGGGATCGGGATCTACCGCACGATCTTCTCGTCGACGGTGGCCACGTCGGTGGCGGTCGCGGCCGTCATCTTCTCGATGCTCTTCAACCCGATCGTCGGACTCCTGCCGTGGCTCGGCGTCAACCCCACGCCTCCCATCATCGAGAACCCGGATCTGGCGCTCGGCGCAGTCGCGTTGGTGACGGTGTGGCAGACCCTCGGGCTCACGTTCATCCTCCTCTCCGCCGGGTTGCAGGCGATTCCGGAGGATCTCTACGAGGCCGCCGCGCTCGACGGTGCGGGCGCGACGACCCGATTCTGGCGGGTCACGCTGCCGATGCTCTCGCCCACGTTGTTCTTCGCGGTGGTGGTCGGGTCGATTCACGCGTTCCAGAGCTTCGGTCAGATCGACCTCATCACGGGCGGCGGCCCGTTCAAACGCACGAATGTTCTGACCTATTCGATCTACAGCGAGCTCACCACCGTGAACCACGCCGCGAACCCGGGCAAAGCGGCGGTCCTGGCGATCGGACTGTTCGTGATCACGCTCGGTCTTGCGCTCGTACAGATCCGGGTGCTGGAACGGCGGGTGCACTATGCGCGGTGAGGCTCGGCGGTGGGAGACGCCCGGCGCCCGGCGCCTTCGCAAGATCGGGAGCTACGGGATCCTCACGCTGCTCGCCGTCGTGGTGCTGTTCCCGGTCTACATCACGGTCGTGAACTCGCTGCTCCGTCCGATCGACATCGCATCCCGCCCGCCCAAGTTCTTCCCGACCGATCCGAACTGGTCGAGTTACTCGGAAGCGTGGACCGACGGTCACATGGCGAAGTACCTGGTGAACAGCTTTATCGTGACCATTGCGATCACCGTCGGCCAGGTGGTGACCGCAGTGTTCGCGGGGTATGCGTTCGCGTTCTTGGAGTTCCCCTTCAAGCGCACGCTCTTCGTGACCTTTCTCGCCACGCTGATGGTGCCGTTCGAAGTCACGGTGGTCACGAACCTGGACACGGTCAATGCACTCGGCTGGTACGACACGTATCAGGGCCTGGCCGTGCCGTTCCTGGCGACGGGCTTCGGCGCGTTCCTGGTGCGTCAGGCGTTCCTCCAGGTGCCGCGAGACCTGTCCGACGCGGCCGCACTGGACGGATACGGCCACTGGAAGTTCATGACCCGCGTGGCGGTCCCGTTGGCGCGCCCGGCAATCGCGGCGCTCACGGTGTTCGGCTTTCTCGGGGCATGGAACCAATACCTCTGGCCGTTGCTCGCCACGAAGGACGACCGCCTGCGGACCGTCCAGATCGGTCTGAAGCAGCTACGCGGCACCAGCCTCGACGCGGTCAACGTGACCTTCGCCGGCGCGGTCATCGCGGTGATCCCGATCGCGATCATTCTCTTGCTGTTCCAGAAGCACCTGGTCCGCGGTCTGACCGCCGGTGCTGTGAAAGGCTGAGCCGTCGTCGCCGATCCGGAGAGTGTCCATGTTGCGGTTCCATCGTCTTCGCCTGCCGAGTGTCATCGTCGTGGCTGCACTCGCCGTGGGTGCGTGCAGCAGTAGCGGCAGCAGCGGGAAGGCCGATGGGGGGAAGGCCGATGGCGGGAATGCTGCCAATGCGTGTCCGGTGGCGGCACTGGCCAGGGCGTCCGGGCCGGTCACGATCACGTTCTGGCACGGCTTGAACCGCGCCAACGAGGAGTCGCTCCAACGGCTCGTCGTGAAGTTCAACGGACAACAGACCAAGGTGAAGGTCGATCTCGTCAACCAGACCGGCTACGAGGAGATCCTGCGCAAGTGGGTGGGGGGCCTCGGGACCGGTGATCTCCCCGAGCTGGGTCAGATGGAAGACACCGCCACCCAACAGATGATCGACACGCAGTCGGTCGTGCCCGTCGGCGATTGCATCGAGGCCGATGAGTACGACGCGTCCGATCTCGTCGAGCGGGTCGTCGAGCGGTACACGGTGAACGGCAAGCTCTATCCGATGCCGTTCAACGTCTCGAATCCGGTCCTGTACTACGACAAGGTCGCGTTCCGTGCGGCCGGCCTGGACCCTGAGAAGCCGCCGGCCACGTTGGCCGAGGTGAAGGCGGCCTCGGTGAAGATCAAGGCGCTCGGATACCAGTCCGGTTTCGGGCTGAAGCTGAACCCGTGGTACCTCGAGCAGTGGGCGTCGAAGGCGGACACGCTCTACGTGAACAACGAGAACGGGCGGACGGCGCGCGCCACGAAGGTGGAGTTCGACGACGCCACCGGTCGGGCCACCTTTGCATGGATGAAGGACATGGTCGACTCCGGGCTCGCGCGCACAAACCCGGACACGGGACCGAACAACTTCGACAACCTGTTGGGCATCCGGCCTCAGGTCAAGGCGCAAGCGATGACCATCGACAGCTCGGCTGCGCTCGGCACCATCTCGCAGGTCTTCGCGAGCGGTGAGAGCGGTGGCGTCGAACTCGGAGTGGGACCAATGCCGGGTCCGTCCGGCGCGGGTGGTGTCCTCGTGGGCGGCGGTGCGCTCTACATGTCGAAGAAGAGTGCACCGGAGAAGATCGCGGCCACGTGGGAGTTCGTGAAGTTCCTCGTGCAGGCGGACACGCAGGCCACCTTCGCGGCTGAGACCGGATACGTCCCGATCAGCAAGGAATCGGTGAAGGACGCCGTCCTGCTCGCGCAGTGGGCGAAGGAGCCGGGGTACAAGGTCGCGTACGACCAACTCCTCGCGGGCAAGGACAACGTCGCCACTGCCGGTCCGGTCATCGGTGACTACGCCGGGGTGCGGGATGTCGTCCGGGACGCCGAAACCAAGATGCTCGCCGAAGGCACCAATCCGAAGGCGGCGTTGAGCGCCGCGGCCGCCGCCGCCACGAAGGTGATCCAGGACTACAACGCCCGCGTCGTGGGCTGAACCCATCAGCTCGTGACTCGTTCGCATGGCGGTCCTACACTGGGGCGGATGTCCGTTGTGCCCCATCCGGATGAGCCGGTTTCACTCACGCTTCTTCCACCAGCGGAAGCGTTGAAGGTTGCGCGGCGGCTCTCGAGCGTCGATGAGTTAGCCCTCGAGGGTGTCACCGACGACGAATGGGCTGCGTTCGAGCAGGCGCTCACTGAACGGTGACGCCCGCTCCATCTGATGCCGTTGTGGTCGACACGATGGTGGTCTCGGCCTTGACGAACTCGGTCCGCAGTCCCGAACCCGCCGCCCGGTACTGGCCGATCATCGCCGACCGCCGGATCGTGATCTCGTTCGTCACGGTGACCGAGATGCGGTACGGCGTCCTCAAAGCCGGTTAGGGCGAGATCGGTCATCCGCTCGGCCAGAAGATCCACGAAGCCGACCGTTGGATTGCCGCGACCGCGATCCACCTCGGGATCGAACTCGTCTCGAACGACTCCAGTTTCGGTGATGTCCCCGCCTCACCGTCATCTCTGCTGCCGAATCTGGCTGACCCGCCACCTCGGCCGACCGAGCCGATCGCGGAGCGCGGCCCGATCAGCGGGAGAGGATCGTGACGCTGGCGTTGGCGCCGCGGCCGACGGTGTGGGCGAGTGCGGTGCGGGCACCCTCCACCTGGCGGGCGCCCGCAGTGCCCCGCAGCTGACGGACGAGTTCCACCACCTGCCCGAGCGCCGACGCGCCGAGCGGTTCCCCCTTGGATAGCAGCCCGCCGGAGGGGTTGATCGGTCGGGCGCCTCCGAGCCGGGCATCGCCGGTGGCGAGCAGCCGGGCCTGGTCGCCCGGCGCACACAGGCCGAGTTCTTCCCATCCGAGCAACTCGCGCGCCGCGTCGGTGTCCTGACACTCCACGACGTCGATGGCGTCCGGACCGATCCCGGCCTCGGCGTAGGCCGCGTCGGCGGCGAGGGTGGAGGGTGGGGTGATCGCGGCGTCGTCGATGCCGGCGAGCGGGGTGGCCTCGCCGAGGACGCTGCCGGGGAGGTGAGATCGCAATACCGCGGCGTCGAGCCGGACCGCACCCGGAGTCTGGGTCCCGCGGCGCAGGACCACCGCGGCCGAGCCTTCGTTCGGTGAGCACAGCATGTGGAGATGCAGGGGTTCACAGACCACCCGGCTCGCGAGTACCGCGTCGACGGTGGTCTCGGACTGGTACATCGCGTCTGGGTTCCGCGCGCCGTGCGCACGATTCTTGACCACCACCTGCGCGAGGTGTTCCTTCGTCAGATCCCGCTCGCGCAGCAGCCGCTGCGCGCGCAACGCGAAGTACGCGGGGGTGGCGGCCAGTCCCGCTTCCTCGCGCCACGGCTCGAAGAAGCTGGACCGGATGATGCCGCGCGGCATCTTCTCCATGCCGAAGACCAACACCGTGTCGTACTGACCGGCGCGGATTGCGGCCGCGGCGAGCATCAGCGCGGCGCCGCCGCTCGCGCAGCCGGCTTCGACGTCGACGATCGGCATTCCCGTGCGCGCCAGCGCGCCGAGCACCTTGTGGCCGGCGGCGACGCCGGAGTACGCGGTCCCGCAGAAGGCGGCTTGGAAGCCCGACCGGTTGCGTTGGTCGATGCCGGCATCGGCCAACGCGCCCCGCACTGCGGTGACCCCCATGTCGGTGACCGTGCGATCCTCGAAGCGCCCGAACGGATGGAGGCCGATGCCGGCGATCTCGACCGAGGGGCGATCAGAATCGGTCAT
The DNA here is from genome assembly GCA_031422675.1 of Acidimicrobiia bacterium. GTDB lineage: Bacteria > Actinomycetota > Acidimicrobiia > IMCC26256 > JAENVU01 > JAENVU01. Next base: position 25,252 of record JANPMG010000036.1, read on the forward strand.
GGCGCGAACTCCCACGTGGTCGCCATGGCGCCATCGGAGTTGACGCCCACCTCGGCGATGCGAAGCTGCATCGGTTGCCCGTACACCCACCAATCCTCAGGAACGGCGAGGCGCGTCACCACGCGCACGCCCTCGGGGAGCTCGACGACACCGAATCCGTACGGCACCGCACCGAGATATCCCGGTGGTGGGTGAACCACAGTGGTCCAGCCCCACAAGCGGCCGTGATCCGACAGCTCGACCGCCGTCACCGGTGCGTGGCCGCAGTAAGGGCAGTCGTCGAGACGCGGGAAGCTGGTCTGTCCGCAGGCACCGCAGCGCGCGCCGAGGAGCCGAGGCGGATCGGTGGTGAAGACGCCGTCGACGATGGACTGGGTGCGGTAGCGCCGGGTCACGAGATCACACCGTCGGTCCGTAGCGTCTCGAGCGCAGCCGCATCGAGCCCGAGTTCGGTGAGGACGGCGTCGGTGTCCGCGCCGAGCCGCGGCGCGCCGGCGGGGACCGGCACTGCTTCGCCGACGAAGCGCGGATACGGGGCCTGCTGGCGTATCGGGCCGATGACCGGATCGTCGACGCTCACGAGATCACCCCGGGCCGCGAACTGAGCGTCGGCGAACATGTCGGCCGCCGTGTACGCGGTGGCGACCGGAACATCGTGGGCGATGCACGCGGCCTCGACGTCGACGGCGCGGTGTGACGCGGTCCACTCGGCCACGATCGCGTTGATGGTGTCGCCGTTGGCGGCGCGGTCGACCAGGCGGGTGAAGCGGGCGTCGGCGAGGAGATCGGGCCGATCCATCGCCGCGCACAGGCGGGAGAAGTTCGTGTCCGAACCGGCGACGATGCAGACGAACTTGTCGTCGGCGGTCGGGTAGTTGTCCAGCGGCGCACTGTTCGCGAGGCGGTTCCCCTCGCGGCCGCGCACGATGCCGAGGCGGTCGTACCCCGCGATCGTCCACTCGAGTACTCGCAACACTGAGCCGTACAACGCCGCGTCCACCACCGCGCCGGACCCCCCGCGTGCGTCCCGCGCGTAGAGCGCCGCGGTTGCGGCCTGGGCGGCGAAGACGCCGGTGAGGTAGTCCGAGATGGTGACGCCCACGCGCACGGGCGGGCGATCGGGATAGCCGGTGAGATGCAGAAGCCCACCGTGTCCGATCCCCACCCGATCCAGCCCCGGACGCTTCGACGCAGGGCCGTCCTGACCGAACGTGGAGATGCGCACCCAGACCAGGCTCGGGTCACATCGCGCCGGTTCGATGTTCCAGCGCTCCAGCGTGCCCGGACGGAAGTTCTCCACGATCACGTCCGCCGTCGCAGCCAGTGACCGGAACAGCTCCTGCCCGGCGGTCTGGCGTAGATCCAGGGTCACGCTGCGCCGGCCCCGACCCTCGACGGCCCAGAACAACGAGTACCCGTCGTCGGTGAACGGCCCGATCTCGCGCATGAAGTCGCCGGTGCCCGGTTGTTCGATCTTGATGACGTCGGCGCCCTGTTCGCCGAGGAGTCCGGCACAGAACGGCGCCGCGATCCGAGTCCCGAGATCGAGGACCCGCAGTCCGGTCAGGGGCCCCGTCTTCATATCCGCTCATAGCCCTGCGGGCCGGGCCGCTCGGGCCCCGCTCGCCGAGTGGTGTCTCGGTTCGTCGGCGTTAACGGCTCGCTCACGTTCTCGCCGGATTGTTCGGCGCGGACGGTGTCCATGCCGCCGGCGCGGCGGGCGGCGGTGCGGCTCAGTGCTTCGTCGGAGTTGCTCACGAACTGGTGGACCATGAAGTGGTACCGCCAGGACTCGCGCTGACCCATGGTGTCGACGGTGTGGTTGATCGTGTCCTTGATCGCACGCGCCGTGATCGGCGGCACCAGGGCGACCGACTCGGCCATCGCCTGCGCGGCCGCGCCGAGTTCGGCGCGGGGGACGACGCGATTGACGAGACCGATCCGCTCGGCTTCCAGCGCGTCCAACGTGGTCGCGCAGAGGAGGAACTCCTTGGCCCGCCGCGGTCCGAGCTCCCACGGTTCGATGAGGAGTTCAACGCCGACGCCACTCATGCGCGCCACGGGGTTCGAGAATGCAGCGTCGTCGGCGGCCACGATGAGGTCACACATCGCGGCCAGCATGAGGCCCGCCGCCGAACACGCGCCCTGGACCGCCGCGATCGTGATCTTGGGGCAGTCACGAATCCGCACGAGCTTGTCCCAGTACATGACCTGCTCGTGTTCGAGCTTGCCCTCGGGCGTGGCCCGCCGGGCCGCCCAGTACTCCTCGCCCGCGAGTATCTCCTTGAGGTCGTGCCCGGCTGAGAAATGCTTCCCGGCGCCGGCCAGCACGATCACGCGAACCGCGTCGTCGGATTCGGCGGCGGCGAACGCGGTGTCGAGTTCGGTGATGAGCGCAGAGTTCTGGGCGTTGGCCGCCTCGGGGCGGGCGAGGGTGATCGTCGCAATGGCGCCGGCGGTGGTGTAGTCGATCGTCTCGAAGTTCGCAGATGCGGTCACTCGGCGGGCGAATCTAGTTCTTGCCCGCCGGGACAGCGTCCTGGGACCCCGCGCCGGGTTTCGGTTCGCGCGGGAGACCGAGGGTGCGTTCACCGATCACGTTGCGTTGGATCTCGTTCGTGCCCGCCCAGATCGAACTTGCTTGGTAATACAGCCACGATCGTTGCCACCGGCCGGCGCCGGGATTGTGCGGCGCGTCGGCCCATAAGGGTGCGGCGGGTCCCAGCACCGCGAGCACCGTGTCGTGGAGTCGCTTGCTCATCTCGGACCACCAGAGCTTGCTGATGGCACCGACCGGCCCGGGCTCGGCTCCCTTCGCCGACCGCGAGACCGCACGCCAGTTGTGCAGCCGGAACAGTTGCAGTTCGGTGTAGGCCTGGGAGATCCGGGGCGCGATTCGCGGGTCGTCCCACGCACCGGTCTCACGAGCAAGGATCAACAACTCGTTGAGCAGCTGGGTGTGGATCACGAGTTGGCGGGGATTGACGCCGCGCTCGTGGGTGAGGGTCGAGTTGCCGATCCGCCACCCTTCGTGCTCGGGACCGATGAGCTGGTCCTCGGGAACGAATACGTCGTCGAAGAAGACTTCGTTGAACTCGGATTCGTCGGTGATCTGACGCAGCGGTCGCACTTCGAGGCCCGGACTGCGCATGTCGACGACGAGGTACGAGATGCCGGCTTGGGGACGGGCGTCGATATCGGTCCGGGCCAGGCACACGCCCCAGTTGGCGAACTGCGCGTAGCTCGTCCACACCTTCTGGCCCGAGAGCGACCACCCGCCGTCGACACGGGTGGCGCGGGTGGTGAGTGAACTCAAGTCGCTGCCGGCACCGGGTTCGCTGAAGAGTTGGCACCAGATCTCCTCGGCCGAGAGGATGCGCCCGAGCCAGCGGTCACGCTGTTCCGGAGTTCCGTGCGCAAGCAGCGTCGGTCCCACCAGGTTCACGCCGATCCGCCCGACCAGTTCCGGTGCGCGGGCGCGTGCGAGTTCCTCGGTGACGATGTAATGACCGATCGGACCACCCGCGCGCCCGCCGTACTCCTCCGGCCAGGCGACGCCCACCCACCGGGCCCCGGCCAACCGAGCCTGCCACTCACGTCCGAACGTGACCTCGGCCTCGAGGTCGTCGAACCGGGGCGGGAAACCGCGGCCGTACTCCCACGGAAGATTGGCGCGGAGCCACGCGCGGCATTCGTGCCGGAGTTCGGCCTCGGCCGGGTCGGGGGACAGGTCCACGGCGACGCAGGCTATTGGAGTGCGGCGACGAACGAATCGGATCCTGGGCGCGGGCCCGGCTCAAGGTTTGCGTCGATCTGCCGATGCAGGCGGACATGACGGGAGTTCGGCTTTCACGACGCGCCCGCGAGCACGGCGACGGGTTCACCCTCGTCGAGGTCCTGCTCGTGACCGCGGTGATCGGTGTCCTCCTCGCGATTGCGATACCTGCGTTCCTCGGAGCCAAGGGCCGCGCCGAAGACCGTTCCGCGCAGACGAGTCTGCGGATCGCGATCACGAACGCGAAGGCGTTGTACGCGGACACCGAGTCATTCTCGACGGTGACGATCGGCGCGCTCCGGGACGCCGAGCCCAGTGTCCGCTTCACCAGTGATCCGTCGGACGACCCGAACATCGTCTCGGTTCACTCCGGCTCGGGCGGAATCGCCCTCGCCGCGCAGTCCAGGTCGGGCGTGTGTTACGTGGTGGCCGATGCGGGAAATGCCGCCGGCACCGTGTTCCGGAACCTCGGCTCGGACTCGTGTGATCCGTCCGCGATCGCCAGCCTGCCCACGAACGTGCCCACGGACGACCGCGCGGAACCCGGCGGTGACTGGGCCAAGGCCTGGTAGTCAGCTTGGCGGCGGTGACGGCTGCGCGACCGAGCGGGTGTACACCTGCGTGACGCCGCGAGCATCGCCTGATACGCCGCTCGGATCATCGGACGCGAACGCGACCCACTCTCCGTCACCGGAGAAGGCGGCTGAGGTCACGAGGCTGGTCGCGTTTCCGGCCGCGTTGGCGCTCACGACCTTGGCCGTCCCCGAAGGGAGTGTCCGAATCGTTGCGGTGGAGCCACCATGGGTGTTCGTCACGGTGCCCAGATTCGAACCGTCGTCAGAAAGCGCGACGTCGGTAGTCCGGGGAATGGGCGTGGAGGTGGGGGTTCCGCCGGTGGTGGTACCGATCTGCATCTGACCATTCGTATTCGGGAAAAGGCCGTTGATCGCGAGGGCGAACACGGTGCCGTCACCCGAGAGCGCAAGCGGGAAGGTCACCGGAACGTCGGCATTCGACGTGAAGTTCGCGATGGCCGCGATCTGGGCCCGGGTCGTAGTGTCGGCGACGCGAGCGTTGGCGTAAACGGTCAAACCGCTGAGGGAGAACTCGACGAATGCGATGCGCGAGCCGTCGTCGGAGAGGTCGTAGTCGCCGGGGACCACGGGAGCGCCAGGGTCGATCATCGACGTCGTGGTGGCCGAGTCCAGGTGGCGGACCAACGGCCCGAAGGGGATCACGACGGGTGGATCGATGACCCGGGCCGACGTGGTGAACGCCACGGTGCGCCCATCGCCGCTGATGACGGGTCGAGACGCAGGATATTGCGTTGTGCTCGTCACGCTGACGAGCGTGGTCGTCCCCAACTGCCGGTCGCGCAGGTAAACGTCGAGAACGGAATCGGTGTCACCGGTGCCGAGCTGGGCAGAGCTGGTAAAAGCGACGTATCGGCCGCTGTCGCTGATGGCCGCCTCGTAGCTACCGGACGGGGACTGCGCGCCGGCGTTGGTCACGCTGATGCGTTCGGTTGTCTTGGCGAGGTTGTCTCGGACGAACACGTCCACCGTGCCGTTGGTGTCCCCGGGTACGAGGTCGGAGGCATCGGAGCCGAATGCGACGTAGCGGCCGGATTGGGAAAGGCTGGGGGCCGTGCTGGGCGCGCCGCCGGCGATGCTGGCCGGAACCGATGACACTGAGCTGCGTTCGAGCCACGCGCATCCCGTGACGGTCGCGAGGAGTGCGGCCATCGCAAGGACTCGACCTGCTCGTACCCCCATGCTCGACCTTCCGAGGTTGAATCGCGGCACGCTCGGCCCCGCCGTGCGGGCTGGCTATCGGTTGTCGATCGGGACGTAGTGGGTCTCGGTGGCGCCGGTGTAGATCTGGCGGGGGCGGCCGATCTTGGTCTTCGGGCTCTCCATCATCTCTTTCCAGTGGGCGATCCAGCCGGGGAGGCGGCCCATGGCGAAGAGCACGGTGAACATCTTTGTGGGAAATCCCATGGCGCGATAGATCAGACCCGAATAGAAGTCGACGTTGGGATAGAGCTTCCGCTCCACGAAGTACGGGTCCGTGAGCGCAACTTCTTCGAGCCGACGGGCGAGATCGAGCAACTCGTCGTGGCCGGCGAGTTCGCCGATCACGCGTTCGGCCGTCGCCGCGAGGATCTTGGCGCGCGGGTCGTAGTTCTTGTAGACGCGATGACCGAATCCGGAGAGCTTGAACTTGGAGTCGGGGTCCTTGGCCATGCGGACGTAACTGTCGATGTCGCCGCCGTCACGGCGCATGCCTTCGAGCATTTCGAGCACCGCTTGGTTCGCGCCGCCGTGCAACGGTCCCCACAGCGCGTTGATGCCGGCGGCGACGCTGGCGAAGAGGTTGGCGTCGGAGGAACCGACCATCCGCACGGTCGAGGTGGAGCAGTTCTGCTCGTGATCCGCGTGGAGGATGAACAGCTGCTTGAGTGCGTGAACCGTGGTGGGTGAGACCTCGTAGCGCTCCGACGGGACCGCGAAGGTCATCGTGAGGAAGTTCTCGATGAGGTCCAGCTCGTTGTCCGGATACAGGAACGGCTGACCGATCGATTTCTTGTACGAGTACGCGGCGATCGTGGGGATCTTGGCCATCAGGCGCAGGATCGAGAGCTGCACCTGATCGGCGTCATGAGGATCGTCACTGTCTTGGTAGAAGGTCGAGAGGGCACTGACCACGCTCGACAGCACCGCCATCGGATGCGCGTTCTTCGGGAAGCCGCCGAAGAACCCGCGCATGTCCTCGTGCAACAGCGTGTGACGACGGATTCCGAACCGCCACTCGTCGAGCTCGTCGTTCGTGGGCAGATGCCCGTAGATGAGTAGGTACGACGTTTCGAGGAAGCTCGGCGCATCCCGCTCCACCAGCTCCTCGATGGGAATGCCGCGGTAGCGGAGGATGCCCTGGTCGCCGTCGATGAAGGTGATCGCGGACTCGGTCGCCCCGGTGTTCATGTAGCCGTAATCGAGGGTGATGATCCCCGTCTGCGCCCGCAGCTTGGCGATGTTGACGCCGATCTCGTTCTCGGTGCCCCGGACGACGGGGAGTTCGACTTCGGTGTCTCCGTGGCGGAAGTAGGCGGGGTTCTCTTCGGTCACAGGTGCTCCTCGGCGCGGTCTCGTCGTCGTTCGCAATCTATCGACTGGGATTCGAACGCGGACAATGGTGGTGGACGATGCCAGTGAGCGATACCAGTGAGCGATGCCAGTGGGTCATGGCGGTCCGAGCGACGCGGTCGGGAGACAGTCGCTAGCGTCGCCCGCCGATGGACTTCGATCTCTCGCCGGACCAGTCGGCGTTCCGAGACGCGGCGGAGGACTTCCTCGCGGGTCAGTGCCCGCCGGCCCGCGTTCGCGCCGCGTACGAATCGAATGTGCGCTGGGACCCCGAACTCTGGACTGCGATGGTCGACCTCGGCTGGCTGGGTGCCGCCGTCCCCGAGGCCGGCGGTGGTCTCGGACTCGGCTGGGTGGAAGTTGCGGTGCTGCTGGAAATGGCAGGTCGGCACGTGGTGCCGGTTCCGCTCCTCTCCTCGGTCGTTGCGATCGAGGTCGCGCGTCGAGCCGGTGCGGACGACCTCGTGGCGCGGTTGGCCGACGGCACGACCGCGTGCGTGGCGTGGTGTTCGGACCGGTCGACGCTGCGCGCCACCGGCGCCACCCTGACCGGTCGGTCGGACCCGGTGGCGTTCGCACCCACCGCAGATCTCGCGCTCATCACGGCGCCCGTCGACCATGACGGCGATGAGCGCGCCGGCGAGCGCGGTCGCGCCGTCTTCGTGGTCGAGTTGACCGACGATCTGCGCCCCGAGATCGCCACGGGCATGGATCTGAGTCGACCGCTCGGTTGGTTGGAGTTCGATCAGGTCGCCGCCCGGCGGCTCGGCGGTGACGAGCTCGCGTCCACGCTCACCGACTTCGGAGCGGCGGCCACCGTGCTCGAGCTGCTGGGGACGAGCGCGGTGGCGATGGAACTCGCGGTCCAGTACGCGAAGGATCGCGTGCAGTTCGGGCGCCCGATCGGGTCGTTCCAAGCCGTGAAGCACCGCTGCGCGGACATGCTCGTGGACGTGGAAGGCATCCGATCGAGCGCCTACTGGGCCGCGTGGTGTCTGAGTGTGAACGATCCGGACGCGTCGATCGCGGCGTCCACCGCCAAGATCTGGGCCGGCGATGCGTCGAAGCGGGTCATGGCAAGCGCGCTCCAGGTGCACGGCGGGGTCGGCTTCACATGGGAACACGACCTTCACCTGTTCATGAAGCGCGCGCAGCTCGATCAGCTGAGCTTCGGCGACTCGTCCTGGCATCGCGCGCGGCTCGGAGCGTTTCTGCGGGCCAAGGTCGACGCCGGGTCGAGCGTGTTGTGATCGCCGCGCGTGGCTGAGGACCTCGTCGAGCTCGTCGAGATCGGGGACCTCGACGAGCTGCTGCGCGCCACCGACCGGCTCTGCGACGCACGGGACTGGGACGCGCTGGTGGAACTCCGAGATCGGTGTCGGGTCGCGGTGGAGCGCGGGAAGCAGCTCTGGCCGGCGGCGAACCACGTGGAATACCGGCTTGCGCTCGAAGCCCCCGGTGCGATTGCTGCCCGGATGCTCACCGATGTGGCCGGTCAGTTCGGGCTCGGTCCGCTCGCCGAAGTCGCGGCGGCCGGTCACGAGTGGGCGGAGCTCGCGCCGCACACACCGGCAACGCCGACCGCGTCGATGTGTCTGCACGAACGGGTCGTCCGGGGCGAGGATCTGACCGGCGCCGAGCTGCCCGGCCTCGACCCGTTGGAGCTGCCGCGGCGGCTCCAAGGTTGGGAGCCTCACTATCCGGTGGCGAACTACCGATCCAATGGCGCGGAGTTCCCGTCACCGCCCCCGGGGCCGTCCGGCACGCTGAAGGAGCTGCGATCGGGCGCCCCGCAGATCCGATCCAGCGGTGTGGTCCGGACCCTGCGTGACCTCGTGCATCCGTGGACGGCGGAGGGCGATGCGGTTGCGGTCGCCGTCGAGGGCGACGTGACCGACGCCATCGGCGCGCTCGACAAGCCCGAGGTCAGCGGGCCCAAGGTCAGCGGGCCCGAGGTCAGCGGGCCCAAGGTCAGCGGGCCGGAGGTGCGCATGGCCGAGATCGAACTCGCCGACGCCCTGGCGTGGTTGGGTTGGGCCGGCGCGAGCGGTGGCGCCCACGGACGGCGGCGCGGCGCGGCGGCAGGCCGGTTCGACACGTGGATGGTGCTCAGTGAGATCGTCGATCTCGGCGACGTTTGGCCCCCGGACCCCGATGCGATTGGGGAGCGAGCCCAACGGCTGCGGTGGTTCGTCTGGGACGCGATGGGCATCGGTCCCACCGGTTGGATCCTGCGAATCGCAGTGGAAGACCCCGAACGCAACCGGGCGTACGCGCTGTCGGCGTTCGACCCGAGCTGACCCGACGACTCATCCGCTCATCCACTCATCCACTCGTCCACTCACTCGGTCGCGTGTTCGCGGTTCAGGAACGGGTCTGCACAGCGCGAGTGCGCAGCGCCGCTCGGTCGACCTTGCCGGCCGGAAGGGTCGGCATGCGGTTGACGTGCTCCACTCGTTCGGGGGTCTTGAAGGTGGCGACGCCCTGGGCGCGAAACCAACGTTGACACTCTGCGAGGTCGAAGGATTCGTCGGCGAGGACGAAGAGACAAACCCGTTCGCCGAGTCGGTCATCGGGCTCGGCGACGGCCACCGCGTCGCGCACCGCCGGATGAGCCGTCACCACCCGTTCCACCTCGGCGGCGCTGATGTTCTCCCCGCCGCGAATGATCACGTCTTTCTTGCGGCCGACGATGGTGAGCCATCCGTCCTCGAGGGTCGCGAGGTCGCCGGTGTGAAACCAGCCGCGGGTCACGGCGGCGCGGGTCTGCTCGTCGTCGAGGTAGCCCGCGAAGAGCTCGGGGCCCTGCACGAGGAGTTCACCGTCGGTGGCGATACGCAACGCGGCCGCGCCGACGACCCGTCCGTCGGTGTCGCGCGCCCGGGCCGCGAGGTCAGTGGTTCGCGACGTCGTGAGGGTCGGCGCTTCGGTCGATCCGTACGAGCGCTTCACCGTTGCGTTCAAACGCACGCTGGCGTCGTCGACGAACGCCGGGGTGACGCCAGCGCCGCCGGATGACACGAGCCGAAGCGATGCCACGCGGGATGGGGCGAACGACGGTGTGTTCATCAGGCCGACAAAGAACGTCGGCGGGCCCACCATGAACGTGATGCGATCGACTTCGATCCTTGCGAGCGCGGCCTCGGGGTCCCACTGCTCCATGAGGACCGCACGCATTCCGGCGGCGGCCGGTACGAGCACTCCGTTCAGGAGTCCGGAGATGTGCGCGAGCGGCGCGGGCATAAGCACGGCGTCGGTGGGACCCACGCCGTGGACCCGCGCCATCGAGGTGGCCTTGTACGCGAGTGCGCGGTGCGTGTGCAGCACCCCCTTCGGCTCACCCTCCGAGCCGCCGGTCCAGAGCACGACGGCGAGATCGGACGGTCGGGCATGAACGCCGGGGTCCCCGCCCGTGTGCTGCCACTCGGTTACCTGCTCTCGGATCCGATCGCGTTCGAGGAACACGTCGGGTGCGAGTCGGACGACGAGACGCGCGACCTCGGCCTCACTCGCCTGATGATGGATCGGCGCCGCGATCGCCCCGAGCTGCCAACACGCTCGGTACAGCGCCACGACCTCGGGCCAGTTCGGCGCCTGCCAAGCGACGATGTCCCCGCGCCCGATACCCAGGCTGCGGAGGCCGCCGGCGACACCGGGCTCGGTGCCGGCGATCGCGCTCAGACTCGGAACGTTCCAGGGGCCGCCCGGCGCGCGATATTCCGCGGCACGGGGATGGCGGTACGTGGGTCGGATGCGCACCGGCTCAGCGCGCGGTGGGCTTCCACGCGTGCCCACTCGGGGTGGCGCCGCGCAGCAGATTCGTGCCGATGAAGTTCTTCTGGATCTCCACCGTGCCCGCCCCGATGCAGAGTCCGCGAATGTCGCGGTAGACGCGCTCGACGGGGTACTCGCGCGAGTAGCCGTAGCCGCCGAGGAGCTGGATGGCCTCGTCACACACGAACTTCGCCGCGAGGTTCGCCGCCGTCTTGGCCATCGCGGTTTCGAGCGGCGGGGGAGTGCCGTGCTCACCGGCGAGATGGACCGCACGCTTGAGCAGAAGCCGGGCGCCTTCGAGCTGAGTGGCCATGTCGGCGATCTTCCATTGCAGACCCTGGAGATCCGCGAGTGGGCGGCCGCCGATCACCCGGTCGTTCATGTATCCGATCGCGTATTCGAGCGCGCCTTGGGCGGCGCCCACGCACATCGCGGCGTTGCCGCATCGCTCGTGATTGATGTGACCGATCAGGGTGCGGAACGCGTCGTTCGATACTGCGTCACCGGCGAGCAGAACGTCCCCGGGCTCGATCCGCACGTCGTCGAACGCGAGCTCGGCCTCGCTCGTGGCGCGCAGACCCATCTTCTCGTGCGTCCCCGCGATGCTCACCCCGTCAGCTTCGAGATCCACGACCACCGCGCCGATGCCCTTCGTGCCCTCGCTGCCGGGGAATCGACACCACACGAGACACACGCGCGCCTTGTGCCCACCGGTCACGTAGTTCTTGTACGCGTTGAGCCGGAAGCCGTCACCGTCGGGGGTGAGCCGGGCGCGCATGTGGCCGACGGCCGAGCCGGCCTCGGTTTCGGAAATGCCGATGCAGAACAACGCCTCGCCGGACGCGGCCAGGGGGAGCCACTTGTCCTTCATCGCATTGGAGCCGAGGTGTTCGATGGCGCGCGGCGGACCGTTGAAGGTGAGCTGGGCGAGGATGGCGCTCGACACGTCGGCGCGAGCGAGTTCCTCCAGGACGATCGCGGCCTCGATGTCGCCGAGGCCCATGCCGCCGTAGTCCGGGCTGATCGTGATTCCGAACAGGTCGGCGGCCCGGATCGCGTCCCACGACGCCTGGGGGAACTGCTCGGTCTCGTCCCCGGCGCGGGCCATCGGGGCAAGGGAACGTTCGGCGACGCCGCGCGCCAGCGTCCGGAGCGCCTGCTGGTCGTCGGTCTCGGCGAAGGGATCGCTCCCGTGATTCACGGCTTCCCGCTCTTGGCCCTGCGGGCCGGGCCGCTCGGGCCCCGCTCCGCTTGCGTCGGCCGGGTTTCGTGTTGGGGTGGGGCGTCGCTCACGCTTCTCCGCTCTTGGCCCTGCGGGCCGGGCCGCTCAGGCCCCGCTCCGCCCGTGGTGACGGGGTCTCGTGGTGTGGTGGGGCGTCGCTCACGGGCGCACAGTACCGGTGTCCGAGACGGCGGGCCGGTACGCGGTGGCGGTAGATTGCGCCGTTCCTTCCCCTCACTCCGGAGCCCCTGATGAGCGACACGCAGACGATCACAGACCGCACCAAGCTGTACATCGACGGCGAGTGGGTCGCCTCCGCCGGTACCGGCACGATCGACGTCATCAACGCCACCACGGAAGCGGTCATCGGCACCATCGCCGAAGGCACCGCCGACGATGCGGCGAAGGCCGTTGCCGCGGCGAAGGCCGCGCTTCCCGGTTGGGCGGCCACGTCACCCAACGAGCGCGCCAAGCACATCCAGCGGTTGGCCGAAGGACTCCAGGCGCGCGCCGAGGAAATCGCCACGTCGGTCACGGCCGAGGTAGGCACGCCGTTCATCATCAGCCAGATCGCGCAGGCCGGGCTTCCCGGTGCGATGGCGGGCAGCTACGTGGCGATCGCGGAGAACTTCCCGTTCGAGGAGCAGATCGGGAACTCGCTGATCGTCCGGGAACCGGTGGGCGTGGTCGGCGCCATCACGCCGTGGAACTACCCGCTGCACCAAGTGGTGGCGAAGGTGGCACCCGCGCTCGCGGCGGGGTGCACGATCGTGCTCAAGCCATCCGAGGTCGCGCCGTTGACGGCGTTCATCCTGGCCGAGATCATCGACGAGATCGATCTGCCCCGGGGCGTGTTCAACCTGGTGACCGGCACCGGTCCCGTCGTCGGTGAGGCGCTCGTCACCAACCCCGACGTCAACATGATCTCGTTCACCGGTTCCACCCGTGCGGGCAAGCGCATCATGGAACTGGCCGCGTCGCAGGTGAAGAAGATCGCGCTCGAACTCGGTGGCAAGTCGCCGTTCGTGGTGCTCGACGACTCGCCGGTGGACGAAGCCGTGGCCGCCGGATTCCAATCGGCGTACCTCAACGGTGGTCAGACCTGCATCGCCTGGACCCGCATGTTGGTGCCCGCGAGCCGCAAGGATGAGTTCGTTGCCAAGGCCAAGGAAGTGGCCGAGGGTCACGCGGTCGGCGACCCGATGGACATGAGCAACCAACTCGGCCCGATGGTGAGCAAGGCTCAGCAGGACCGGGTCCGCGCGTACATCCAGCAGGGCATCGACGAAGGCGCCACGCTCGTGACCGGCGGGGTGGAGCAGCCCGAGGGCCTCGCCACCGGCTACTTCATCAAGCCGACGGTGTTCGCGGA
>JANPMG010000037.1:0-4864 GCA_031422675.1 Acidimicrobiia bacterium
CGAAACCGGGGAGCAGAAATGAGCGAGGCATTCATTGTCGATGCGGTGCGGACGCCGGTCGGGCGGCGCGGCGGTGCCCTGAGTCAGGTGCACCCGGCGGATCTCGGCGCCCATGTGCTCAAGGCCATCGTCGAACGCAACGACTTCGATCCCGCCGCGGTGGAAGACGTGGTATTCGGCTGCGTCGACGCGATCGGCCCCCAAGCGGGCGACATCGCGCGCACCGCGTGGCTCGCAGCCGGGCTCCCCGAGGAAGTGCCCGGTACAACGATCGACCGGCAATGCGGTTCGAGCCAGCAGGCCGTGCACTTCGCCGCGCAGGGCGTGATGAGCGGGACGCAGGACCTCGTCGTTGCCGGCGGGGTGCAGAACATGAGCATGATCCCGATCTCCGCGGCGATGACCGTGGCCGAGCAGTTCGGGTTCACCGATCCCTTCAGCACCAGCACCGGGTGGGTCGAGCGGTACGGCACCCAGGAGGTCTCGCAGTTCCGCGGCGCTGAACTGATCGCCGAGAAGTGGGACATCTCGCGGGACGAGATGGAGGCGTTCGCGGTGCAGTCGCACGAGCGGGCGATCCGAGCGCGGGCCGAGGGTCGGTTCGAGAACGAGATCGTGCCGTTCGGTGATGCTGCGCTCGACGAAGGACCGCGCGAACCGAACTGGGACAAGATCCGGTCACTGAAGCCGTTGGTCGAGGGCGGTCGCATCACCGCCGCGATGGCTTCGCAGATCTCCGACGCGTCGAGCGCGATGTTGATCGCGTCGGAGCGCGCCGTCGCCCGCCACGGGTTCACGCCGCGGGCGCGGATTCACCACCTGTCGGTACGCGGTGCCGATCCGATCTTCATGCTCTCCGCGCCGATCCCGGCGACGGCGTACGCACTCCAGAAGTCCGGGATGTCGCTGACGGACATCGATCTCGTCGAGATCAACGAGGCGTTCGCGTCGGTGGTCCTCGCCTGGCAGCGCGAGACCGGTGCCGACATGAGCAAGGTCAACGTGAACGGCGGCGCGATCTCGCTCGGTCACCCGCTCGGTGCCACCGGCGTGCGACTGATGACCACCCTGTTGAACGAACTCGAACGCACGGGCGGCCGCTACGGATTGCAGACGATGTGTGAGGGTGGCGGCCAGGCGAACGTCACCATCATCGAGCGTCTCTGATTGCCGATGGACGTGGAGTGGACTGGCGCACGGGACGAAGATCTCGACGCGTGGGTGGAAGCCTTCGCGAGGATCGAAGCCGTGGATCGGACCGGTGAGGTGCTCGGGCGCGTCGATCTTGAAGACGAACTCGGTCTGTCCTACGTCGATCCCGGCGCCGACGTCCGACTCGGTTGGCGGGACGGCGCCGTCGTCGCCTGGGGCACGGTCGTCTGCATCCCGAACGCTCATCAGCGGCGTGTGCACATCGCCGGGGCCGTCGTCCCCGATTGCCGCGGCCAAGGAATCGGGAGCGAACTCGTGGCTTGGCTCGTGGCGCGCGGGGCCGAGGTCGCCGTGGCCCAACCGACGGATGCGCCCGGCTGGTTGGAGCTCGGCGCGTCGCAGGGGGACGAGGCGCGCGAGCGCTTGTTTGGCGCCTTCGGCTTCGCGCCGCTTCGGTACTACTTCGAGATGCGGCGGCCGTTGGCGGAGGTCGCGGGGTCACCGCGTAGCCTGCCGGAGCCGCTGCGGATCGTGCCGTACGACTTCGCCTACGACGACGCCGTCCGTGACGCGCACAACGAGGCGTTTCGCGATCACTTCGCAGCCACCGAGTTCGACGCCGAGACGTGGCACGGGTGGATCACCGGCGGTCACGGCTTCCGCGCCGACTGTTCCTATCTCGTGTTCGACGGCGACGAGATCGCCGGGTACGTCCTCAACTCGATCCATCCCGACGACTGGCCCGGGCTCGGGTTCACCGAGGGCTGGACGCACCAGCTCGGCGTTCGGCGACCATGGCGGAGTCGCGGTATCGCCGGCGCCCTGCTCGGCTTGAGCGCGCAAGCATTCGCAGGTGTGGGACTCGACTACGCAGCGCTCGATGTGGATGCCGACAACCCGACGGGTGCGCTCGGTCTGTACGAGTCGCACGGGTATCGCCGCGACAAGACCCGCGTCGCCTGGTCATTCGACCTTCCGGAGCGGTCCGAGCCTGATTGAGGCGTGACGGGCTCGGTTCGGCGGATGGGAAAATGCACCGTGCTTCGGGGACCGAGCGGTCACGATGGCGGTCATGTCCATCGTCGTGCACACCGCTGACGACCCGGACTCGGTGCTCGACCTGGCGGATACCTTCTTGGCGTCAGATCCCGTCCAACACAACCTGATCCTCACGTTGCTTCACGCGCGCGTTGAGCACCCGGAAGCTGGTCGGTACTGGATCGTGCTCGAAGAACCCGATGTGATCGGCGTCGTGTTTCAGTCGCCGCTTGACTATTCAGCCACCCTGACGCCCATGGCGCAGGAAGCGGTTCGCGCCGTCATTGACGTGATCGCCGATGAAGGCGTCGAGCTCCCTGGCGTCAACGGTGAGGCGGCGACCGTGGCGCACTTCGCCGGGGCATGGTCGGAACGCACGCGCGTCCCCGCCCGTCCGACGCTCGGTCAACGGCTCTATGAACTCGCGTCCGTCGTCGACCAACCGGCCTCAGGTGTCCTGCGACGAGCGACGGCCGAGGACCTCGAGTTCCTCGTCGAGTCCTTCGTCGCGTTCGTGACTGAGATTGGCGACCTGCCGAACGGATCCGAGTCGGTGGTCGCTCGCCGGCTCGCCGCCGGGCAGCTCTGGGTCTGGGATGACGACGCGGCCGTGTCCATGTGCGGGCTCAGCGCGCCGATTGAAGGTGTCGTTCGGATCGGGCCGGTCTACACGCCGCCCGACCTGCGAGGACGCGGGTACGCGTCGGCACTGGTCGCCACCGTGTCCGCCGACGCGTGCGCAGCCGGGAACCGCTGCATCCTCTACACCGACCTCCAGAATCCGACATCGAACTCGATCTACCGCAGGATCGGATTCGACGCCGTCGCCGAAGGTCTGACCTACGAGTTCGGCCCCGTCAGGTGACGTGACCCCTGGGTGTCGGCGCCGATGTCCTCAGTCCTCGCATAAGGCACTTCGGCCTGGCACTATTCGCTGATGCAGGGAAGGTCCAGGGTCGTGATTCTTAACGGCGCGTCGAGTTCCGGGAAAACGACCATGGCCACCGCGTTTCGTGATCAGCGCGCAGCGGCCCGAGACTTCTGGCTCTTGACGGGCATAGACGATTTTCTGGCCAAGTTGCCGATGGAATGGATGAGCGTAGGACCCCCCAGCGGAGCATTCGCAGCTGATGGCGTCCGTTTCGAGAGCACGGCGCAAGGACTGGATGTTCGTGTGGGTCGCGTCGGTCGACAGTTGCTGCGCGCGTACCAAACGGGCGTGAGTGCGGCGGCGCGCGTCGGTCTGAACGTCATCGTGGACGACGTCGTCATTGATCGGACGCACTGGGACGACTGGACCGGTGCCATGGCGGGCCTTGACGTTGTGTGGGTTGGTATCCGGTGTTCACCTGACGTCGTGGCGGAACGGGAACGCACTCGGGGCGACCGATTCATTGGCTTGGCGCGCGCTCAGACGGCCGTCGTCCACCGAGACGCCAGCTATGACTTCGAGATCGACACAACCACACAAACCCAAGGTGAGGCGTCGTCGGAACTCACCCGCCGACTCGGATATTGACCGACCGACTCAGCGTTCGCTCACCTCGAAACGCGCACAGAACTGCGATCGGCTCAGGTGACATTGCGTGACGCCTGGGTGCGTGTTGGATCGGTGTCGGGGATTGGGATGGTTGTCACGCCGAGCGTGACGCAGATCCCACACGCGCGTGGGGAAGGGGACATCGCCGCGCCCCTCGGCGGTCCTGTGTCTGAGCACTCAACCCGCAGGGGCGGTCGATCGGGCGAGGAGTTGGCCGCTGCCGCTGGCGAGCATTCGGCCGTCGGCGCCCCACACTTCGGAGCGGAATCCGAGCAGGCCGCGTTCGGCGATCGGGGTGGTGCCCTGGACGAGCAGCCATTCGCCGAGCTCGTGGAGCCGGTGGAACTGCACACTGAGATCGAGGCTCGGTGAGACGAAGCTGCGTTCGGTGCCCGGAAGCGCTCGCACTGCGGCCGGGAACGAGGGCAGGTCGGCAAGCAACAGGAGGCGCGCCGCCTCGAGGGCAGGGTCGGTGAACTCGGGTGTGGGAACGAAACGCAGCCACTCGGCCCACTCGGGCTCGCCGCCCGGGTAGGCATCCATGTCGTCGATCCAGTCCAACGGTCGGCCCTCGAAGTTGTCCCAGAAGGGGAAGACGGACGGCTCGAACGTGTACTCGGAGATCGGCGGGTGATCGTCCGGGTGTCCGTGGCGATGACGTTTCGCGTGGTCGTAGGTAACGACCTCAGCCGGAGTCGAGAACCATGCCTGGGCGTCGAGGATCTGGGTTTCGGCTTGGGTGATCCGCACGCCGACCGCGGCCGCGCGACGGGACTGGCGCCGGATCTCCATGGCAATGTCCACGCGCTCGAACTTCGCGCTCGAGAGAAACTGGCAGGTGAAGCTCGCCGGTTCGAACGTAGCCGGGACTGCGGTTGCCGCGGCTCGGAGTGCGACGGCCGCGACGTAGCCGCCCATCGGTCCCCAGATCTCCCAGTCGCGGCTCAGCGTCGCGTGGGAGCGCCCGTCGGTGCAGCTGATCGCGGTGTCACGGTCGAAGTCGCCCATCGATTGACGGTAGCTGCGCGCGGGCGTAGAGGTGCCCCGACTTTCGACTCCTCGCGCCGAGGGCCGGCCGCTGGGTCTGCGATGTCAGGCGAGCGGGAACAGGAGCGGACGACGGCGGCGCGTGAT
>JANPMG010000038.1:0-15026 GCA_031422675.1 Acidimicrobiia bacterium
CGAGCGCGCGAAGGGCGCCTGGACGAGTTCGCCGGTGCGAGTCTGACCCGTCCGGGCGACCCGGCTCGCGCCCTTGGCCTTCGCGTTCCGCGCGCCGACGACGACTCCACGGCGTTCGGCGTCACGCCGGCGGCGGAGCAGTGCCCATCCGTGCGCGACGAAGAGTGCTGCGCCGAAGGCCACGATCAACTCGCGCAACACCTCGTCGTAGAAACTCACCGCGCCAGGCTACCGAGGAGGCTTCATCACACTCGCGCCGGGTGCAGCCCGACCCGGCGCCGGCGCACGATCCACCAGCCGCCGACGATCAGACCGGCGAGCAGCCCGAGCGGGATCAGCGCGCCGAGCACCACGATGGTGCCGCCCATGATCGCGACCGCGACGCCGACCGCGTCGTGCCACGCTTGGGCGAGCGTGCTGCGGTCCCGGTCGGCCGGCGCGGGGGCCACGCCCCGGGCGTTGAACGTTGCTACAACCGTCGCCAACGACGTCTGGTTGTTGAGGAGGTTGCGCTGGCCGGTGAGCTGTTCGATCTCGCCGCGCACCTGCGAAAGCTGCTGTTGGACCGTGATCGTGTCCGGGATCGACCGCGCCTGACGCATGAGATCGAGGAGCACCCCCTCCTGCGCGCTCAGATTGCGGATCCGGGCTTCGAGATCGCTGAACGTGGCGCTGACGTCCTCGCCCCGTGCCGAGCGATCGGTCACCCGCCCCAGCCCGCCCAGCCGGGTCACCGCCTCGTCGAACCGTGCCACCGGAACGCGCATCGTGACCGAGGCCGCCCCACGCGACTGGTCGCTCTGTTCCACGTAGCCACCGAGGAAGCCGGCGATGGATTGGGCCTTGGCGAACTGATCGCCGAGCTTCTTCGCGCCGACCGTGACGCTGATCGTCGCGGTCTTGACCACCCGATCGGACGCAATCGGCCCCGGCCCACTCGCGACGACAGCGTCGGGTGCGCCCAACGCCTTGTTCTCGAATCGTTCGGTTCCGTCCCGGTCTCTGCTCACGCCGCCGCCGGCACCGGGCACGGAGCCGGCCGAAGCCGACACATTCCCGCTCTTTGCCACGGGTGCCGCTGCGTTCGCGGTCGACAGTGACCGCTTGGCGCCGGCGTCGGTCCGTGAGTCCCGGGCGGCCGAGAACAGCGCGACCACGCTGCCCAGCCCGAGTATCGACACGATTGCGATTCCGATCCACCGTCGCATGATGGCCTCCTTGGTTGGACCATTGGACGGTTGGACGCGCCGATCGGTTCCCGTGCGCGAACATCCCGCCGTGCGATTGATCGTGGCCCGGTGCTCGGTGACCTATGAAGGCCGGCTCGCGGCCCGGCTCGCCGAGGCGACGCGCCTGCTGGTCCTGAAGGCGGACGGTTCGCTCGCCATCCACTCGGATTCACGCGCGTACAAGCCGCTCAACTGGATGAGCCCTCCGTGCACGATCCGCGTGACCGACACCGCCATCACGGCCGAGAGCCCGAAGGGGGAGCGGCTCGTGGTGGAGCTGCTCGAGATCCTCCACGATCATCACGTGGACCTGGGCGAGGATCCCGGCCTCGAGAAGGACGGCGACGAGGCCGAGTTGCAAGCCCTCATCGAAATGCGGGTCCAGGCCCTCCGCGACGATCTCACGCTCGTCCGGCGGGAGTACCCCACCGACATCGGGCCCATCGATTTCCTCTGCCGGGATGCCGCCGGCCGCGCCGTCGCGATCGAGGTCAAACGGGTGGGTGAGATCGCGGGAGTGGATCAGCTCATTCGATACCAGGAACGCCTCGATCTGGACACGCGGCTCGCGCCGACGCGCGGCATGTTCGTGGCGACCCGGATCAAGCCCCAGGCTCGGGTCTACGCCGAGAGCCGCAACATCGAATGCATCGAGATCGACCTCGACGATCTCCGCACCCACGACAATCCCCGTCTCCGACTGTTCTGACCAGGAGTTCTCATGCCTCATGCCCGCGCCGAGATCGAAGCCACCCTCGATCGCTATCAAGACCTCCGTCGGCGCATCGACGCCGGCGACGAGCACGGCTGGGGAGCGGTCGCGGACTTCTTCACCGACGACTGCGTGTACATCGACCCGGCCTGGGGGCGAGTGGAGGGCATCGCCGAGCTGCGAACGTTCCTCGACGAGTCGATGCGCGGCCTCGAGGACTGGACCTTCCCCGTGGAGTTCATCGCGATCGAAGGCGACCAGGTGGTGATCAAGTGGACCCAGATGACCCCGCCGGGGCCCGACGGAGTGCGCGGCCGCCAGTCGGGCTACTCGACGTTGCTCTACGCCGGCGACGGCAAGTTCTCCTACGAGGAGGACCTCCTCAACATGGCGCACGTGAACGAGGATCTGCGGGCGTCCGGCTGGCGTCCCCAGCCCGGTTTCGTGATGCCACCGGCCGCACCCGACCGCAACTGGTCCCGCCCGGGCGCCTGACCCCCGCGTCGTCGCGGTCCGGCCGCCTCAGGAACTGGGCGCCATGTTGGCGAACTTCACGATGTGATCGAGGAACGCCAAACGCGTCACGCCGGTCGGACCGTTGCGGTGCTTCCCGATGATGACTTCGGCCACGCCGCGCTGATCGGACTCGGGGTTGTACACGTCGTCGCGGTACAGGAACAGCACCACATCGGCGTCCTGCTCGATCGATCCCGATTCGCGCAGGTCCGCCAGCATCGGGCGCTTGTCCTGGCGGTATTCGAGCTGACGGTTGAGCTGACTCCCGACCACTACCGGGCACTCGAGCTCGCGAGCCAGGATCTTCAACCCTCGGGAGAGTTCGGACACCTCGACCTGACGGTTCTCGGCTCGACGCGGTGAGCTCATCAACTGGAGGTAATCGACGACGACCATTCCGAGGTCGCCGTAGCGGGCCTTGATGCGTCGTGCCTTCGCCCGCATCTCCATCACCGTGCAGTGGGCGTTGTCATCGATGAACAAGGGGGCTTCACCGAGATGGCTGATCGCCGGGTTGAGCCGACTCCAGTCACCGTCGGTCAGGTTCCCGGTCTGGAGCTTGCGTGCGTCCACGCGCGCCTCCGAGGAGAGCATGCGCTTGGTGAGTTCGACGGCGCCCATCTCCATCGAGAAGAACAGCACCGGCCGCCGGCTCTCCATCGCGACGTTCGCTGCCGCGCCGAGCATGAACGCGGTCTTGCCGGCGCCGGGACGGGCGGCAACGATCACGAGCGTCGACGGCTGGAGTCCGAGCAGGTGCTTGTCCAGATCCGTGTACCCGGTGGGGACCCCGGTGATCCCGCCGGCCTCGCCGTAGAGATGCTCGAGTTGGTCGACGGTCTCGGTCACCGAGTCGAACAGCTTCACGAGCGAATCCGAGATCCGCTTCTCGGCCACCTCGAAGACCATGGCCTCGGCCCGGTCCACGGTCTCGGTGACGTCGTCGGGCTGGCCGTAAGCACTCTCGGCGATCTCACCCGAGACGGTGATCAGACGGCGGAGAAGGGCGAGGTCGGCGACGATGCGCGCGTAGTGACCGGCGTTCGCCGACGCCGGGGTGGCCGCTTGGAGCTGGAGGAGGAGTCCCTTCCCGCCGAGCGGTTCCAGGAGATTGGCGCGGCGCAGTTCTTCCGCGACCGTGACCGGGTCGACCGGCTCGCCGTGGCCGTAGAGCGACCAGATCGCATCGAAGACATGGCCGTGCGCCGGCTTGTAGAAGTCGGCCGCGTCGACCCGCGCCTCGACCGCCGCGGTGATGGCGTCCCGGGAGATGAGCATCGCGCCGAGGAGCGACTCCTCGGCCTCGAGATTGTGGGGTGGAATCCGTCCGCTCGGCGGCGCTCTGCGCACCGCGACCTCATTTGTCTGGACCACGCGAATCCTTCTCCACCCCGACGGAACCCCCGGTCATCCTCACATCAATGCCCTGTGGGTTGGAAGTGGACAACCCCCGGAATATGTGTGAATTACCTGGGGATAGTGGGCTCATTCTGTCCACAGGACTGTGGACGACCAGTGTGACGGTCGGGTGTGACCACGCGCGACAAAGCCCACACGTCAGCCCAATCTGAACATTGACCGCGACGGCGGGGTCAGGCGCTGGCGACGACCTCGACCATGACCGCGACCTGCACCGAGCTGTGCAGATTCACACCGACCTCGGCCGGCCCGAGTGCCTTGATCGGCTCTTCGAGCGTGACCTTGCGACGGTCCAGATCCACACCGGTGGTGGCCTTGATGGCCGCTGCGACATCCGCCGCGGTGACCGAGCCGAAGAGTTTGCCGCCTTCGCCGGCGCGGGCCTCGACGATGACTGGCACCGACGCCAGCCGCGCCGCGAGGGCCTGAGCCGCCTCCCGATCGCGTGCGTCACGGACGTCGCGGCTGCGGCGCATCGCGACGGCCTGCTTCTCGGCGCCCTTGCTCGCGAAGATCGCGAGGCCGCGCGGGACCAGGTAGTTGCGGGCGTAACCCGGCGCAACCTCGAGGAGGTCACCCTTCTTGCCCAGCGTGTCGACGTCGGCGCGCAGGACGATCTTCATGCCTCGCTCGTTTCTTCGCTCGCACCTGCGCTCGCGGATGGCGCACCGACGTCGGCGGTCGCACCGTCCGCCGCCTCGAGGGTGACACCCTCGGGCAACTCGACATCGGCGTCCCCCGCGATCGGCGGTGGCGCGTCCGGTGTGGGCATGGGCGCAGTGGGATCCAACCGGTCCCGATCGCGCCGGCCACTCCGGCTCCGCTGGGTGACCTGGCGAACGCTGTAGGGCAACAGCGCCATCTCGCGAGCGATGCGAATCGCCTTGGCGATCTCCCGCTGCTGCTGGGCGTTGTTGCCGGTGACGCGCCGGGCGCGGATCTTGGCGCGCTCGGACATGAAGCGCCGAAGCAGGTTGACGTCCTTGTAATCGACCCAGTCGATCTTGTCCTGGGTGAGGATCGATACCTTCTTCTTCTGGACCCGCCGCCGATCGTTCGCAGGTCCCTTCCGGCGCGGTTGTTCGCGGTCTCGTGCCATGTCGGTCTGTGTCCTCTCGCCCTAGAAGGGCTCTTCGTCGAATCCGTAGTCGCCGCCGCCCGTCGGGGCGCTGGGTGCGTTGCCGCCACCGCCGCCACCGCCGGAGGGAGCTCCGCCCGAGCGGCCGCCACCGAAGTCGCCGCCGCCGCCACCGCCGCCGCCCGGTGCTTCGCCACCGCTGCGGCGCTCGGAACGCTTCACCTCGGCCGTGGCCCAGCGCAGACTGACGCCGATCTCGTCCGCGACGATCTCGACCTTGCTGCGCTTCTCGCCCTGCTCATTTTCCCAGGATCGCTGCTCGAGCCGCCCGGTCACGATCACGCGCGTGCCCTTCGAGAGGGTGTCGCTCACGTTCTCGGCCATGTCCCCCCAAACCACCACGTCGAACCAAGAGGTCTGCTCCTGCCATTCGTTCGACTTTCGGTCCATCCACCGGCGGCTCACCGCAACGCCGAGCGTTGCCACGGCACGGCCGGTGGCCGTGTAGCGAATCTCGGGGTCTCGTCCGAGACCTCCGACGATCGTGATCGTGCTGTCTGCCATGGTCGTGCCTCCCTGTGTCGCTCATGCGACGGTGTGTGATCGGGTGTGCCGATGCCGACCGTCCGAGCGACGAGCTCGTGTGGTCAGTCGTCGTCCGGGTCCGCGCCGGCCGCGAGGGACGCCGCATCAACGAGATCCGGTGTTCCCCCGAGCTTGCCGTAGACCTGCTCGGGAATGCGAAGGATCTTGTGACGGATGACATCGTCAGAAAGGGAGAGTGCCCGGCCCAGCTCGTCCATCGCGCCGGGCTCCGCCTTCGCTTGGAGCACGACGTAGAAGCCTTCCCAGCGGTGCTTCACCTCGTACGCGAGACGGCGCTTGCCCCACCAGTCGATCGGGCCGCGTGTGGCACCCTTCGACTCGATCAGCACCAGCGACTGTTCGACGGCAGACCGGATGGTCTCCTCTTCCAGGTCCGCATCGAAAATAACCATGACCTCGTACGGCCTCATTGGCCAATACCTCCTTCGGACCGCAACCACCAGGTGGTCACGGGCCCCCGAGTTCGACCTGAGCGGAAATCCCGCGCCGGCCGCCAAGGGGCAGGGTGGACATGTCAGGAAGCCGGGCGTGAACCCGAACCTTCCGTCATGAAGCGGGGGACGCTACCAGAGCCACCCCCGCCGGACCTATCGAGCGAGACCCTACCGGGAGGGTACGACCATCACTCTGGGCCGTCCGGCTTGGCCACAAGATCCCGCGGCACCATGGACGCATGGCGGGGTCAGGGACGCCTCCCGGCCTGCTCACCTCCGCTGCGCTGCGGCTCGGAATCGGGTCCGGCGCTCTCGGTTGCTCCGGGACGCTCCCGAGCCGGCGTCAGGTGGAGAGGGTTCGATCCGGGACGGCGGCGGCGTCGGTCACGTCGACGGAGTACTGGTCCATCGCCAGATCCATGGCGTCGTCGAGCTGATCGGTCATGTGATACGTCTCGTCGCTCGACGGGAACGTTCCGTTCCGGACGTCGTCGGCGAAGCGGGCGACCGCAGCGGTGGCGTCGGCACCGAGTTCGGCGTAGCGGCGAACGAAACGCGGCCGGAGCCGATCTTCGAAGCCAAGCAGGTCGTGGTACACGAGCACCTGGCCGTCGCAGTGACGACCCGCGCCGATGCCGATGGTGGGGACTGCGATGGCATCGGTGACCATCCGCGCCACACCGTCGGGGACGCACTCGAGCACGATCGCGAAGCAACCGGCCTCGGCCAGGGCCACCGCGTCGTCAACGATCCGGCGCGCCGCGTCCAACTGCTTGCCCTGCACCCGGAATCCACCGATGGCGTGGATCGATTGCGGCGTGAGGCCGAGATGACCCATCACGGGGATCTCGGAGTCGAGGATGGCCGAGATGGCGTCGAGCCGCTTGCGGCCCCCCTCGAGCTTGACCGCGCCGGCACCGGCCCGAATCAGCTGCGCGGCGTTCCGCACGGTCTCTTCCCGCGAGACGTGGTAGCTCATCCAGGGCAGATCACCGACGACGAGCGCGCGCGGACGCGTTCGTGCCACCGCGCCGATGTGATGGGCCATGTCCTCGGTGGTCACCTTGAGGGTGTCGTCGTATCCGAGCACCACCATGGCGAGCGTGTCCCCGACGAGGATCATGTCGACGCCGGCGGCATCGACGACTCGCGCGCTCGGCGCGTCGTACGCGGTCACCATTACGAGTGGTGACTCGCCGCCTTTCGCCGCGGCGATGTCCGGCGCGGTCAATGAACGCGAACGCGACCCGGATGGGGCCGATGCAGCCGTCATCTCATTACCTCCACCGTCCAGGGCACCCGCGGCTCCCGGCAGCGCCACAAGTGTAGGCCCGATTCCACTGCTGTCCACCAGCCCGGGACGGGGTGCTGGCACCCTAGATTTCCCGGGGGGGACACGCATGACCGGCGGCGGCGGTTCTGGCTCAATGGGCGGATGCACGGTGTCGGGCGCGTGGTCAGGAGCGAACTGGCGGGCCGGCTCGGTTCGTTGGCCGGGCTCGCGCTGGTGGTGACGCTCGGTCTCGGCGCGACCCTCGGCGCGTTCATCGTCGCCCATCGCACCGACCGGGCGTACCCGGAACACGCGGCCGCGGCAAACGTCGCCGACCTGGTCGTCAACCCCAGCCTCGCGAGCGCCGACGCCGATCGCGTCCTCCGCGGGCTCCCTCACGTCCGCCGGGTCACGACATCGGACCTGATGTTCGCGGGCATCGTCGACTCCGAGATCCGGACGGTCGGCGAAGCGCTCGCACAACAAGATCCGGGGGTGATCCGCGGATCGGTCGACGGCCGATTCTCCCGTTCGGACCGGCTGATCGTCGAGCACGGCCGGGCGCCCACCGGGCACCGTGAGGTGTTCGTGACCGAGCCCTACCGGCGCGCACTCGGCCGATTACTCGGGCACCGCGTAGAGCTGGGCGATCGAATCCCGATCGTCTTCCTCTGGGCCGGCGCAGAAGTCGCTGCGCAATGGGATCCCGATACTTCGCTGCGGCCGATCGGGACCGAACACCTGCGCGTGTCCGGCTTCGGGCGCCTCGCCGACGCCGTACTCGACGACCCCGTGTTCCCCCGCCAGGACCTCATCGTGAGTGCCGACGTCGTCCGCCGGCACACCTGTCCGTCACGGATCATCGCGAGCGAGGACCGAGACGTCGTCCTGCGCGGACTTGTTCCCGAGACGTGTTCGCTCTCGTACCGCTACTTCGCCCTCGACGTCGACGACCCGGCCAACGTCCCGGCGGTCAAACGTGCCGCGCGGCAGGAGCTGAGCGCGCTCAATCGGCGTCTCCCTGAGCAGTGGCAGGCGATCGAAGACGGACCGGCGTACTACCCAGTGATCACCACCCGCCGGGAGGCTGAGGAGGCCGTCCAACGCTCGGTCCGCCCGACGGTCGTCGCGCTCCGACTCTTCGGCGGCGTCACCGCGCTCGCATCACTCGCCGTGGTGCTGCTCGGCGCGGCGCGCATCGTGCGAAGTGGGAAGGTGACCGACGGCGTGGTCCGTGCGCTGGGGATGGGCCGAACTGGGCGAACGCTCGTCCTCGGCCTACCGCCCGCCGTGGGCGTCCTCGTCGGCGCGATCGGCGCGATCGGCGTCGGCGTGCTCCTCTCGCCGATCGGACCGGTTGGTGACGTGGCCCGGGTCCGGCCGGACCGCACATTCGCCGCACCCGGGGCGCCGGTGATCCCGACGATTCTCGGCGGGGCGCTCGTCCTGACGCTCGGCATCGGGATCATCGCCCTGCTCGCGACCCGACGCCGGATCGATCACCATCCGCGCGCCGGGCGGACGGCCCGCCGGCTCGTGGCCGGCACGCCCCCGGACATCGCCGACGGCGTCGCCGCGGCGTTCACGTCCGGTCGGTCGTCCCTGCTGCCCATTGCGTCCACGATCGCGATTGGCGCGATCGCGGCGGCGACCGTGTTCGGGGCCAACGTCGGCGCGCTCGTCGGCGACTCGCACCGCTACGGATGGCCGTGGCAGATCGGCGTGCTCACGGGATTCGGGTACGGCGAGACCGATCGCGCGCTGGTGGAGAAAACACTGGGCGGCCGATCCCAGGTTGCGGCTCGGGACGAGCTCGGGTTCGCGAGCGGTGCCGTCGGCCAATCCCCGGTTGCGGTGTTATACGGCGCCCGTGCCCCGGACCTCGCCGTCGTCAGTGGTCGGCCGGCCCGACGAGTGGGCGAGGCGACGATCGGCCGCGCCACCGCCGATCAGCTCGATATTCAGGTCGGTGACCGCATCCAGCTCACCGTGCGCGACGGCTCTCGACCCGTCCGCGTGGTCGGGATCACCGTCATGCCGGCGCTCGGGCAGTACGAGTCCGACCGCGCGGGGCTCGGCGTCGGCGTGTTCACGATCCTGCCCCAACGCCAGATGGACGACCACGCCGTCACGTTCGTCGGCATCCACCTCCGCGCCGGTGCCGATCCCACCCGCACCCTGAGTTCGATGCAGTCGCAGGTTGTCCAGTGGGACCAAACCGGGAGCGCGCCGTACACGTACGTCACCCCCGTGCGCCCAGCCGAGATCGTGAACGCCGACGCGGCCCGCGGTACGCCGATGCTCCTGGCCGGCGTGCTCGCCATCGCCCTCCTCGCCGCGCTTGCGCTCTCGCTCGGCGCGAGCGTCAACGCCCGTCGGCGCGATTACGCGGTGCTGCGTGCGATCGGCTTCACGTCGAAGCAGGTGGCGCGCGCCGTGCGTTGGCACGGGCTCGCCGCGCTCGGCGCCGGGATCGTTTTCGGCATCCCGCTCGGGATCGTGGTCGGCCGGTGGCTGTGGGGTCAGTTCGCGGAGGTCCTCGGTGTCAGTCCCGACCCGACGGTCCCTGCGGCGGCGCTCCTCGTCCTTGCGGTCCTCGCACCGCTCGGCGCATTGGTCGCCGCGATCGGACCCGCCCGCCGGGCGATGCGCGCGCACCCGGCCGAGATCCTGCGCGCGCCATGAGCGACCGGGCGGTTCTCCGCTCGCCTGATCAGGTGCGCGTGCCGTGGAGTTCGCGCCGGCCCAGGTGATTCCACCGGCACTTGGTGCAGACCTCGACGACGTAACAGTCGAACTCGGCGTGCTTGCGCGCGAGCTCGTCGAGCTCGCCGGGTTGGGACAGGGCCCGACCGTTCGCGGCGCGCAGCCGGTCTCCGTAGACGTAGGACACGTAGAAGAGGTCCTTGCTCCGACAGACCGGACAGTTCTTGCCCACCCGCTCACCGATGTTGCGCGCGGCCCGCAGCAGTTCGGGGTGGGCGTCACAGACGTCGTTGCGACTAACGCGGCCGGCGCGCAGATCGCGCAGCACGGCCCGACGGGC
Source organism: Acidimicrobiia bacterium (assembly GCA_031422675.1). Taxonomy (GTDB): domain Bacteria; phylum Actinomycetota; class Acidimicrobiia; order IMCC26256; family JAENVU01; genus JAENVU01. The sequence goes on from JANPMG010000038.1 coordinate 10,314, forward strand.
GAGTGAGTAGTCGGTCCCTTTGACCACCGAAAGAGTGTAGAAGCGCCGGCGACCCATCCGGTCCGGCGGCGGGTCGGCCCGGCAGGGCGGACTTTCCCAATAGGCCGGACTCCCCAGTAGGTTGGCGCGCGTGACCGATGGCGTGTTCGTCCTCCGCAAGCTGCTCGGCGAGGTGGCCGGGAAACGGATCCTCGAACTGGGCTGTGGCGACGGTGCTCGCGCCGTGGACCTGGCTCGAGCGGGCGCGACGGTTCTCGCCGTCGATCCGTCACCGGACGCGGTCGCCCGGGCGCGGGCCCGCGCCGAGGTATCCGAGGTGCGGCTCGAACTCCACGTCGGCGATTTCGCCGATCTGGCCTCGTGGCGAGGCGACTCGGTCGAAGTGGCCTTCGCCGAAGGATCCCTCGGTGCGCTCGCCGATCTGGGTCGCGTGTTCCGGCAGGTGCAGCGGGTCCTGCGCGCCGGTGCCTGGTTCGCGTTCTCCTTGCCGCACCCGTTCGGTTTCTGCGTGGACACCGACCCCGAACCCGAAGGGTCGCTCCCGCTGGCGCGCCCGTACCTCGCGCGTTCCTACTTCGACTCGGACCCAGCGGGCGGCGTCTACCCGCACCAGATCACCTCGGTCTTCGCCGCACTCAACCGCGCCGGCTTCCGAGTCGACACGATCCAGGAGCCCGAGCCGGCCGCCGTCCGCGGGCGGGCACTGGTCCCGGCCGACATCATCTGGCGCGCGCGCAAGGTCGGCTCGTAAGCCGCCGAATCCGAGGCTGCTACTGGGGCGCGAGGTCGCGTGCCTGGGCCCACTTCCGGAGGCGTTCGTAGGCCTCCGTTTCCTCGAGCGGGCCTTCGTCGAGGCGGATCTCCATGAGGAACTCCAGCGCTTCGCCGACCACCCGGCCGGGCCCCACCGCCAGGAACTCCATCACCTGTCGTCCGTCGAGTGACGGTCGGATCGCCTTCAACTCTTCGCTCGCGGCCAGCTCGTCGATGCGCTGTTCGAGTTCGTCCATCCGCCGGGCCAGGGTGCGGGCCCGCCGCTCGTTCCGAGTGGTGCAATCGCAGCGTTGCAACTCGTTGAGTTGGCCGAGGAGCGGGCCGGCGTCACGGACGTAGCGACGGACCGCGGCGTCGGTCCATCCCATCGCGTAGGTGTGAATCCGCAGGTGGAGATACACCAGCTGCGCCACGTCGTCCACCACATCGTTCGGGTACTTCAAGGCTGAGAGTCGGTCGCGCGCCATCCGCTTCCCGACGACTTCGTGGTGATGGAACGTGGCCCGGCCGCGCTCGAACGAGCGGGTCTTCGGCTTCCCGACGTCGTGCATCAGCGCGGCCAGCCGCAGGACGAGATCGGGACTGGTCTTCGCCACCACCGCAATCGTGTGCGCCAGCACGTCCTTGTGGTGGTGAATCGGATCCTGTTCGAGCCGCATCGCGTTGAGTTCGGGCAGGAAACCGTCGGAGAGTCCCGTCGACGCGAGGAACCACAACCCGGCCGACGGGTCAGAGACCACGAGCAGCTTCGACAGCTCGTCGCGGATCCGCTCCGTGCTCACGATCGCCAGCCGCTCGCCGAACTCCTCCACCGCGGCGACGAGATCCGCGTCCGGGACGAACCCGAACCGCGCGATGAAGCGAGCGGCACGCAGCATGCGCAGCGGATCGTCGGCGAAGGAGATCTCCGGCGACTGGGGGGTGCGCAAGCGGCCCGCCGCGAGATCAACCGCACCGTCGTGGGGGTCGATGAGCACGGCATCGGGGAGTCGCAGGGCCATGGCGTTCACGGTGAAGTCACGCCGCGCGAGGTCGGCCTCGATGGAATCGCCGAAGGTCACCTCGGGCTTGCGGCTCGCCGAGCGGTAGACGTCGGCACGAAACGTCGTGATCTCACAGTCGATCCCGCCGACGCGCGCGCCGACGGTCCCGAACCGCTCGCCTTGTAACCACAGATGCTCCGCGACCGGCGCCAGCGCGGCCTTGATGGCCTCCGGGCGGGCGTCGGTGGCGAAATCCAGATCCACCGGCACCGAGTCGATGAGCGCGTCCCGGACCGTGCCGCCCACCAGATGACACTCGTGACCGGCGCCCACGAGCGCCGCCGCGATCCGTTGCACCGCCGAATCGGGCGCGAGCAGCGGTTCCAAGCGGGCGGGGACGGTCACCCGGTCATTGTGCCGCGTGGTGCGGGCCGAGCATCGACCCAAACCGCGCCCGCCGCCCCGGACCGTTCCGGTGGGCAGCCGGGCGGACGGCCCGGCCAGGCTCGACGAACGGGCCGGTCAGCCAGACCGATCAGCCGGACCGGGCGAGCGCGCCCGGTTCCGCGGCGGCGGCCTCGGCCCGTTGCATTTCGTAGTGCTCCATCTTCAGGCGCAGGTCGTGCGGATTCGATGCCGTCGCGAGCGCATCGCGACGCGAGACCGTGCCGGACGCGAACAGGCTGAGCAGGCTCTGGTCGAACGACTGCATCCCGTAGAACTCTCCGTCGGCGATGATCTCGTCGAGTTCGTGGGTGGCGGTGGAGTCCGCGATCTTGTCGAAGACCCGGCCGGTGGCGACGAGGACTTCCATGGCCGGCACCCGACCTTCACGATCGGAACGTTGCACCAGCCGCTGCGACACGATGCCCTTCAACGCGCCGGCGAGCGACATCCGCACCTGCTGTTGCTGATACGGCGGGAAGAAGTCGATGACCCGGTTGATCGTCTCGGCCGCGCCCATCGTGTGCAGGGTGGAGAACACGAGGTGACCGGTCTCGGCCGCGGACAACGCCGCCCAGACCGTCTCGGGATCCCGCATCTCACCGATGAGGATCACGTCCGGGTCCTGGCGCAACGCACGTTTCAGCGCCGCGAGAAAATCGATGGTGTCGTCACCGACCTCCCGCTGATTGATGATCGACAGCTTGTCGGAATGCAGGACCTCGATCGGGTCCTCGATGGTGACGATGTGCCGGGACTTCGTGCTGTTGATGTGGTCGATCATGGCGGCAAGGGTGGTGGTCTTGCCGGAGCCGGTGGGACCGGTCACGAGGACCAAGCCACGGTGTTCGTCGGCGAGCCGACGCACGACGGGGGGCAGTCCCAGTTCTTCCATCGGCGGGATCCCGGGGAGGATGTGGCGCAGCACCATCCCCACCGATCCGCGCTGGCGAAACACATTGACGCGGAACCGCCCCACCCCGCTGAGCGCATACGCGAAGTCGGCCTCGTTCGTGGCGATGAACTCCTCGGCCCGGATCTTGGGCATGATCGCGAACGCCACGCGCTCGGTGTCAGCCGCCAGCACGCGCTCGTCGGCGGCCGGGGTGAGCTCACCGTCGAGGCGGATGTGCGGCGGCGAACCCACCTTGATGTGGATGTCGGACGCGCCGCGTTCGACGGCTTCCCTCAGCACTTGATCGAGATCCAGCACCGAATCCTCCGCATCGATCGGGCCCGTGACCATGGGTATCGGCCCGGATCCGACGCGGCTGAAGCCCGGAAGCCCGGCGGAGGCCGGGTTCGATCAGGAGATCCGCTCGGCCCACAGTTCGGCGACGACACCCACGACCCGATCGCCGGGACCACCGTCCGTCGGCGCTTCGCTCTCGGACTGCGGGCGCTCGTGTCCGGCCAGGACGGGGACGGTGAGCGCAACCGAATCTCGGAGCGCGGCCAGCGAGTACCCGCCCTCGAGGAAGGCGATCGTCCGGCCCGCGGGCGCGCTCCGCATCAGTCGGCCGCTCAACGCGGCGTAATCGCCCGCCGAGAGCGCCAGGCCGGTCAACGGGTCGTCTCGGTGGGCGTCGAAACCGAGCGAGATCAGCACCCAATCCGGGCGGAAAGTCTCCAGAAGCGGCTCGACGACAGCATCGAGCGCACGGTGGTACACGTCACCGGTGGCACCGGCCGGGAGGGGGACGTTGCACGTTGCGCCGACGCCCGCGCCCGCACCGATCTCGTCGTGACGACCGGTCCCGGGATAGAGCGGCCACTCGTGGAACGACACGTACAGCACGTCGGGATCCGAATAGAAGATCTCTTGGGTGCCGTTGCCGTGGTGGGCGTCGATATCGACGATCGCGACGCGTTCCCCACGCGCCCGCAACGCGCTCGCGACCACCGCCACGTTGTTGAGCAGGCAGAAACCCATCGCTTGGGTCGCGCGCGCATGGTGGCCGGGCGGCCGCACCGCCAGGAATGCGCCGGTGGCCCCGTACCCGTGCTCGTGCTCGGTCAACGCGTCGACGGCCGCGAGTCCCGCGCCGGCGGCACCGAGGGCGGCGACCCACGAACCGGGCGAAGCCGGCGTGTCCGCATCGAAGTGCGCGCCCTCGGCGCAGGCCTGCTCCAACCGATCGAGATGGGCCGCCGGATGGACCCGCTCGAGTTCGTGGCGCGTCGCGAGGCGCGCGGCCAAGGGAACCACCTCGGCGCCGAGTGCCGCCCGATCGAAGCCGGCCGTCACCGCCTCGAGTCGGGCCGGCCGTTCGGGGTGACCGGGCCCGGTGTCGTGCTGTGCGAAACGCGGGTCGGTCGCGAGATACAACACGGACCAACGGTAGCGCTCGTCCGTGTCTCCGCCCTCGGCCCTGGCGGGCCGGGCCGCTCAGGCTTTGCGGGCCCGCCGTCAGGGTGGTCGGCGCGTACGCTGACCCCAATGGCCGAGGAGACAGTCCGTTGGCCCGGGGGCTGGGCTCGGCTCGGGCCGTGGCGGGGCCACCATGACATC
>JANPMG010000039.1:0-4649 GCA_031422675.1 Acidimicrobiia bacterium
GTTCCCGCTCGACGGAGCTCCCGCGCCAGGGTCCGTTGATGCACCCCGAACTCGTTCGCCACAACCGCGAGGGACGCACCTTGCTCGTAGCGCGCGGCCGCCCGGGCGACCGACTCGTCGGTCATCTTCCGAATCACGCGCCGACGAGCGACCCCCACCTGGTCGAGGTGGTGGATCACAGTGGTGCGGTGTACTTGGTATCTGCGGGCGAGCGCGTCGATCGACGAGCCGTTTCGATAGAGGCCGACGAGCGCATCGATCTCACTCATCGACAGCCGCCGTTGTACAGGGTTTGAAAGCCGTCCTCAAAGGTCCACCCGTTGTCAGAAACACAACGTTTGGCCTGGTCAGGTGCCGTTTAGCGTGTCCGGTCGCTCAGGCACGTTCGTCTTCGTGTTCGAACCCGTGGAGTTGCGACGGCGATGTCGGTCGCGCTTGCGGACGGTTTTCACCCAGGCACCTGGGGCGCCGGACACCTGCCGGGCCGGCGACTCTGGCCTGATCTGTCGCCCGCGCATGGTGACGTGCGAGGATCACGGCCACGATCAGGAGCGGGGCATGGCGGCAGAAACGATCACGGTGCTGTTCACCGACCTTGTCGGGTCGACGGAACTGCTGTCGCGGGTCGGAGAGGCTGCGGCGGACGAGCTGCGGCGTGAGCACTTCGCCCTGTTGCGGGTGGCGCTCGTGGAGCACGGTGGCCGGGAGGTCAAGAATCTGGGCGACGGGTTGATGGTCGTCTTCGACGGCGCGGCCGGCGCGGTGAGCGCGGCGGTGGCGATGCAGCAGGCCATCAGGGGCCGGTCGGCGTCGGTCGAGCCGCTGTTCGTGAAGATCGGGATTGCGGCTGGTGATGCCGAGGCGGAGGACGGCGACTACTTCGGCCTCCCGGTCGTGGAGGCGGCTCGGCTCTGCGCCCGGGCGGGTGGTGGCGAGATTCTGACGACGGTGATGGTCCGGATGTTGGCTCGCTCGCGCAGCACTGCCGTGCTGGAGCTCGTTGGCGACCTGGAGTTGAAGGGGCTCGACGAACCGGTCGAGACGTGGCGGGTCCAGTGGGCACCACTCGAACGCACCGTTGCCCGTCCGCCGCTCCCGGCCCGCCTCGCGACCGTGGCTGGTGGCGCGTTCGTCGGCCGTGACGAGGAGCAGGAACGGCTTGCCGGGGTGTGGAAGGCGGTGGCGGCGGGGGAGCGTCGGGTGATGCTGCTGGTCGGGGAGCCGGGCATCGGCAAGACGACGTTGGCGTCGCAGTTTGCGGCGGGCGTGTACGAGGACGGGGCGACGGTCGTGTACGGCCGGTGCGACGAGGACCTCGGCATCCCGTACCAGCCATGGATCGAGGTGCTGCGCCAGCTCGTCGCCGCGGCGCCGGACGCGCTGCTCGCCGCGCACGTCGCCGATCGCGGCGCGCACCTAGCTCGCCTCGTCCCGGATCTCGCGCGTCGGGTCGGTACGGATGTGCTGCCCGCCACGGATCCGGACAGTGAACGGTTCGTGCTGTTCGGTGCCATCACGGACCTGCTCGGCCGGTGGACGGCCGATGCGCCGCTGTTGATCGTGGTCGACGACCTGCACTGGGCCGATCGGTCGACCCTGCAGCTGTTGCGCCACATCGCGATCGCCGACGACCTCGGCGGCGTGGGGCTGCTCGGCACGTTCCGGGACTCGGAGATCACCAGCGGGCATCCGCTGACCGAGGTCCTCGCCGCGTTGCACCGGGAAGGCGGCGGTGAACGCATCGTGCTGCGCGGCTTCGACGACCGCGACGTGCTCGACCTGTTGGAGCGGATCGCCGGCCACGAGCTGGGCGACGCCGGGGTGGCCCTGCGCGACGCGATCCTCACCGAGACCGCCGGCAATCCGTTCTTCACCGTCGAGATCCTCCGTCACCTGAGCGAAGGCGGCGCCATCTACCAGCGCGACGATGGACGCTGGGTCTCGGATCTGGACCTACGGGCCGTCGGCTTACCGATCAGCGTCCGCGAGGTCATCGGCCGACGTATCGCAACGCTGGGCGACGACACCGCCCGGCTCCTCGGCCTCGGCGCGGTCATCGGCCGCGACTTCGACGTCGCGCTGCTGGCGGCTGTCGCGGAGCGCAGTGAGGACGAGATCATCGACGTCTGCGACGCGGCGGTGGCAGCGGCGGTCTTGACCACGACCGACGACCCGGACCGGTACTCGTTCGCGCACGCGTTGATCGAGCACACGCTCTACGACGAGCTGTCACCCGCGCGTCGCGCCCGGGCCCACCGCGCGGTCGCGTTGGCAGTGGAGGAGGGCGGCGAGTTCGAGCGGCGCGCCGGCGAACTCGCGTACCACTGGGCCCAGGCAGTCCAGCCGACCGACCTCACCAAGGCGGTGCACTACGCCAAGCTGGCGGGTGCCCGCGCGTTGGACCAGATGGCGCCCGACGACGCCATCGGCTGGTACACACAGGCCCTCGAGCTCCTCGACCGCGACCAGGCTCCGGACCCGCTCGAGCGCGCCGAGGTGCTGATAGGCCTCGGTGAAGCGCAACGTCAGGCCGGCGTCGCCGACTACCGCGACAACCTCCTCGAAGCAGCCCGTCTTGCCGACGCAAACGACGCAGTCGATCTTCTTGTCACGGCGGTGTTGGCGAACCACCGCGGAATGCTGAGCGAGTCCCTCCACACTGATGCCGCCCGGATCGCGATGATCGACCGGGCGCTGGAGCGCATCGACGACGACCGCGCTACCGAGCGGGCCCGCCTGCTCTCGCTCTCCTGCATGGAACGTAGCCAGGGAAGCAGCCAGTTCGAGGAGCTGTTTGGTCTCGCCGAGGAGGCGGTCGCCGCGGCGCGCGCCTCAGACGATCCGGATGTCCTCGTGACGACAATGGTCTTCTGCTCCGACGGCATCCCGGGTCCGCAGACGGTCGAGCTGCGCCGCAGCTGGGTCGGCGAAGCCGCTGCGCTCGCGGATTCTGTCACGAGTCCGGCCGCGCGCTTCGTACTCCACAACTGGGTCCGGCACTCGGCAGTCGAGTGGGCGGATCGTGGCGCCGTAGGGCGGTCGGATCGGCTCGCAAAGGCAGCGCTTGCCCAGGTGCCGCATGCGTCGTTGCAATGGGCCAACGCCTTCCACGAGGTCTGGCAGGAGATGCTGTGGCGCGATATCGGCGAAGCCGAGCGGTTCGCAGAAGCGGCACTCAACCGTGGTTTCGAGAACGGTGAGCCGGACGCGATGGTCATGTTCGGCGCCCAGCTGATCATCATTCGAAATTTCCAGGGACGGCTGGCGGAGGTCGTTCCGCTCGTCGAGCAGGCGATAGTGGACGAACCGGAGTATCCCGCTTACCGCAGCGTCCTGGCGTTGGCATTCGCCGACACCGCCGGCCGGGAGGCCGACGCGACCGGGCTGCTTGACGCGGACCTCGCGAAAGGCTTCGAGGCGCCTGCGGACTACCAGTGGGCGGTGACGCACTGCCTCTGGGCTGACGCAGCAGCACGGGTCGGCCACCGCGCCGCGGCAGAGGTGCTGTACGAGCGGCTGCAGCCGTTCCCTGGCCACATTGTCTTCAACGGGGTGATGGCGTGTCTCTCCCTAGCGCACTACTTGGGTCTGCTCGACCATGCGCTCGACCGCCACAACGATGCGGACGAGCGCTTCCAAGAAGCGATGACGATGCACGAGCGACTTGGCTCGCAGCTGTTCGTCGCGTGCACGCAGGCGGCGTGGGCGGCGCTACTTGCCGATCGGAACTGCGGCGACGACCGGGACCGCGCGATTGCGATGGCCGAAGCCGCGCTGGCGACAGCCACCGCCGGCGGCTACGGCTACGTCGAGCGCGACGCCCGTGCGGTGCTTGAACGGCTCGGTTGATCATGGCGACGGAGACGATCACAGTTCTCTTCACCGACTTGGTCGGGTCGACCGAGTTGTTGTCGCGCGTCGGGGAGCGCGCGGCGGAGCAGCTGCGACGCGAACATTTCGGCCTCTTGCGGGCGGCGATCGAGCCGCACGGTGGCCGTGAGGTGAAGAACCTCGGGGACGGCCTCATGGTCGTGTTCCCCAGTGCTGTCGACGCGGTCGCTGCTGCGGCCGAGATCCAGCAGGCCTTCGAGCTGCATAATCGTGCTGCGCCGGAGCCGCTGTTGATCCGGGTGGGTGTCTCGCTCGGCGATGCCGACGTGGAGGACGGCGACTACTTCGGGGTGCCGGTGGTGGAGGCGGCGCGGCTCTGTGCGCAGGCGGCCGGGGGCGAGATCCTGGTCGGTGAGATGGTCCGCATGCTGGCGCGCTCACGGAGCGGGGTGGAGCTGGAGCGGGTGGGCGCGTTGGAGTTGAAGGGTCTCGACGAACCGGTCGAGGCATACCGCGCGGTGTGGCTACCGGTGGTGGCCGACGATGTGCGGCCGCCGCTCCCGGCGCGTCTGGCGTCGGCGATCGCGCCGAACTTCGTCGGACGGACGGCGGAGCGGGAGCTGCTGGAGACGGCGTGGAAGGCCGTCGGCTCGGACGGCGCGCGTCGGGTGATGCTTCTCGCGGGCGAGCCGGGGATCGGCAAGACGGCGTTGTCGGCCCGTTTCGCAGAGCATGTGTACGACGGTGGTGGCGTGGTCGTCTACGGGCGGAGCGATGAGGATCTGGGGATCCCGTACCAGCCGTGGATCGAGCTGCTC
>JANPMG010000040.1:0-16542 GCA_031422675.1 Acidimicrobiia bacterium
GGACGCGATTCGTCGGGACGCGATTCGTCGGGACGCGATTCGTCGGGACGCGATTCGTCGGGACGCGATTCGTCGGGACGCGATTCGTCGGGACGCGGGGCGTTGGGGCAAGGGGTGAACGCGCGCATCATTCTCGGGGCCAGTCGCATGGTGCCGCGCAAGGGCTTCGACGTGCTCATCGGCGCGCTCGAGCGGCTGCCGGCGGACGTGCACCTGGTGTTGGTGGGAGACGGCCGCGACCGCGCCCGGCTGGAACGCATCGCGGGAGCCTCGGCGGTGGCGGGCCGGGTCAGGTTCCTCGGGCGGATTTCCGATGCCGAACTGCCGCTCGCGCACCGAGCGGCCGACGTGTTCGCGATGTTGTGTCGCGACCGGTGGGGCGGCCTCGAAGCCGAAGGATTCGGGATCGTGTTCCTCGAGGCCGGTGCGTCCGGATTGGCCAGTGTGGCGGGACGCAGTGGTGGGTCCCACGAAGCCGTCCTCGACGGCGAGACCGGTTTCGTGGTGGATCCTCACGACGTGGGTCAGATCGCGCAGGGCCTCCGACGGTTGTTGGACGACCCGGCCCAACGCCGCCGGATGGGCGCCGCGGCTCGCGCCCACGCCGAGGCGGAGTGGTCCTATGACCGGCGGGTCGAGCCGCTCGTCCGACTCGCCGGCGGCGACTTCAGCGTGCTGAGGACCTCGGCCTGACCCTGACCGGTCGGGTCCGAGTGCCCGCCGATCCGAGCACGCGTCAGGGCAGTTCGAGCAGCGCTTGCTCGACGGCTTCCGCGAGCGCGGGATGGATGTAGATCACCTCGCGCGCGATCTGGTCGGCGGTCTGGCCGAACGTCATCGCCTGCACCAACGGTTGGAGCAACAGCGCCGCGTTCGGTCCGATGATGTGGGCGCCGAGGATGAGGCGGGACTCGGCATCGACCACGACCTTCACGAAGCTGGTGGTGTCCTCCAACGCCCAGCCGTAGGCGGTGTCCGAGTACGGCTTGATGCTGACGAGGACGTCCCGGCCCTGCGCGCGGGCGTCACGCTCGGTGAGCCCGACCGCCGCGATCTGGGGATCGGTGAATACCGCCGCGGGCGCGAGCGTGCCGCTGAGACTCCGGAGGTCGTCGGGGTGGGCGAGGTTGTGAGCAACGATGCGCATCTCGGCGTTGGCCATGTGTTTGAGCTGATAATGGTTCGCGACGTCGCCGAAGGCCCAGACGCCGTCGACATTCGTGCGCTGGAACTCGTCGACGATCAGATGGCCGTGCTCGTCGAGATGCAGGCCGGCGCCGTCCACGCCGAGCCGGTCGGTGTTCGGTCGGCGGCCGGTGGTGACGAGCAGGGTCTCGGCGTGGACGGCGAAGGAGTCCCCGGCGCCGACCCGGGCGGTGACCGTGACCCCGTCAGCGTCTCCGGTGACCGATTCGTTGACCACGCCGGTCACCACGCGCATGTGGCGGGCGGCCAGTTCGGTGAATCGCGCCGAGATGTCGTCGTCCTGGGCCATGAGCAACCGCGGCCCGCGCTGGAGCATGGTGACCTCGGTCCCGAACGCGGAGAAGACGTGTCCCATCTCCGCCGCGATGTAGCCGCCGCCGATGATCACCATCGACGTCGGGAGCGCGTCGAGTCGCATGATCGTGTCCGAGGTGTGGAAGGGCACCGAGTCGAGACCGGTGAGATCAGGGACCTCGGGACGAGCGCCGACTGCGACGACGATGTGACGCGCGGTCATGCGTTCGCCGTCGACCTCCAGGACCTTCGGGGCGACGAAGCGCGCCGCGCCCTCGTGGACGTCGATTCCGTTGGCGCGGCGATAGTGCACACCGCGCTCGTGGATGGGATCGATTCGGGCGAACACCCGATCGCGCAGTGCCGGCCAGTCGACCCCATCGAAGTGCGCCCGCACGTCGAGCCGGTGAGAATCGCGGGCGGAGTTCGCGACGTCCGCCACCACCACGAACATCTTCGACGGCACACAGCCTCGGTTCAGGCACGTGCCCCCCAACCGGTCCGGCTCGACGATGGCGCACCGCCAACCGTCGAACGCGGGGCCGAAGATCATGTTTCCGCTCCCGCCGCCGAGCACCAGCAGGTCGTATTCACGCATCGAGCCAGTCTGGTGCCGCGTGCGAGTGACGCGCCGATCGGAATGTGGCGGACGATGCCGGGCGAGATCCGCGCCGGGATTTAGCCTGACCGAATGGAACCTGCGCGAGCCGGTGGGCGCATCGTCTTCGCCTCGTGGGCGAGCAACGGCTGCTTCGCGCTCGGCTCCGTGCCGGCGATTGCGGGTGTCGCCAACGGTGACGACATCAGCGCCGGCGTGTGTCTCGCCCTGTTCGCGCTCTCCCTGGGCGTCTGGGTGTGGGCCTTCGCGATCGCGGCGGCGAGGAGTTCCCGGGGCGACGACATCGCGATCGGGAACCTGTTCCTGATCCAGGGCAAGCTCGATCACACCGCGCGTACGCCGCTGTACTTGTCGTTCGGGCTCAGCCTCCTCATCACCGCGATCGCCGCGTTCTCGAACCCGTTCGCGGTGTTGGTGCCGATGCTGGCGCTGGGGTTCGTCGGCCTCTGGGGTGCGCGTCATGGAGAGTTCGAACCCCGGTCGGACGTGCGCACCGACGCGCGGCCGTTGCGTCCGACCCGCTCGACGGGGCAACGTAGGGGATACCAAAGGGGGGCCGATGGCCGAACACGCCAATGAACGGATTCGCATCGATGCATCGATGGAGGAGTGCTTGGCCTTCATTCTCGACTTCGAGAGCTATCCCTCGTGGGCTCGCGATCTGAAACAGGTCACCATCCAGGAGCGCGACGCCGAGGGTCGGGGAGCCCTGGTGGAGTTCCGGGCGGCGGCGATGGGTCAGAGCTTCAAGTACGTCTTGGCCTACGACTACGGCGCACTGCCCGATTCGTTCTCCTGGGTACTGAGTTCCGGTGAGAAGCTGCGCCAGCTCGACGGGACGTACCGATTCGAACCCGAAGGTGACGCGACCCGGGTGCACTACGACCTCGTCGTGGATCTCTCGATCCCGATGCCCGGGCTCATCAAGCGACGCGCGGCCGGGATGATCATGGGGACCGCCCTGCGTGAACTGAAGAAGGCTGTGGAGAGCACCCGCAAGTAACCTGCTCCGCTATGCGCGACCCGGGGACCCCTCGCCGAAATCCGTTCTTCGAGCACGGCTCCGATGGCTCCACTGACGATTTTGGTATGGGTTGGCGCGACGACGCTGACCGCTCCGACCGCGCCGACCGCCCGGACGATTCGGCGGACCCCGGACCTTCTGACCCCGGCGTCGGTGGATTCGCCACCTTGCTGGCATTGGTGGAGGGGCTGAGTGACGCGCAGCCGGAGGCCGCCGAACACCTCGTCGCGGCCGCCCACGAAGTGGTACTGACGGTGAAGGTGCTCGTCGACGCCACCGAGGCCGTACTGGCCCAACAGCGCGAGGCGATGGCCGCTCGATCCGCCCTGCGCGCGGACGCGAGTGATCCGACGGCCGATCACGATGACGAGCGCCCGATCGGCGTGGTGCGATTCGAGCCCCGCGACGGGACCGGATGAGTCCCCGGCTGGGGATCGGTCTCGACATCGGGGGGACAAAGGTGCTCGGTGCGATCGTGGACGAGACCGGTGCGCTCCTCGACGAATATCGCGTGCCCTCACCGACCGATACGTGGGATCAACTGCTCGGAGCGATCGCCGACACGGTCGGCCACCTGCGGACCCGACGCGCCGATGTCGCGTGTGTCGGAATCGGCGCGGCGGGCATGGTCGATCTCGACGGTGCGATCCACTACGCACCGAATGTGCCCGCGTTTCGTTCCACCTTGGTTCGAGTCGATGTGCAGGCGGCCGTCGGGCTGCCGACCGTCGTGGACAACGACGCCAATGTCGCGGCGTACGCGGAGGCCCGCTTCGGTGTTGCGCGCGGGATGAAAGACGCGATGGTCATCACCCTCGGCACTGGCATCGGCGGGGGAGTGATCGTCAACGGTCAAGTACTGCGCGGTGCGCACGGATTCGCGGCCGAGGTCGGACACTTTCAGATCGACCCGCACGGACCGCGCTGCGCGTGTGGCGAGATCGGTCACTGGGAGGCGATTGCGTCGGGGACCGCCCTGGGGGTCATGGCGCGCGCCGCCGCGGCACGGGGTGAGCTGGCGAACGTCCTTGCTGCCGCCGGTGGGGACCCGGCCGCGGTGCGGGGGCCCGACGTGTCCGCCGCGGGCCACGCCGGTGATCCCGACGCGCTGGCCCTCATCGACGCTTATGCGTTCAATGTCGCCATCGGCTTGGTCGGACTGGCCAATATCTTCGATCCGGGGGTCATCGCGATCGCCGGCGGGCTCGCGAACGACGGCGAACTATTCCTCGCCCCCATCCGTCGGCATTTCCTCGGCCACATCGAGGGCGCGCCGCATCGTCCGACTCCGGAGATCGTGCCCGCCAGGTTGGGCGAGCGCGCGGGAGTGATCGGCGCGGCAATCCTCGCCCTCGACTCGACCTCATGATGGCTCGTCTGCTCGCGGCTCGGTCGCTCCGTATCGGACGGGGCTCGCTCCCGAGCTGCTCGCCTCCGCTCATGCCTCGCTCCGACTCGGACCGGGTCGTGGCTTCATCGTGGGCCGGCGCGTGAAGATTGGGCTGACGCTGCCGTCGTTCACGGAGGATCCGGAGGTGCCGATCCGCGTGGCGGCTGCCGCCGAAGCGGCCGGCGTGGACGGGGTCTTCGTCTATGACCATCTCTTTCGTCTGGCCGTCGATGGTGCCATGCGACCGGCCCTCGAGTGCACGGCGTTACTGGGTGCGGTGGCGGCTGAGACCGAGACGATCACGATCGGGACGCTCGTCGTGCGCGCCTCCCTCCGGCCACCGGCGACGCTGGCCGCGGCGCTCGACACGGTGGTGCGGATCGCCGGACCGCGACTCGTGGTCGGGATCGGTGCCGGCGACGAAGCGAGTCGTTCGGAGATGGAGACGTTCGGTCTCCCGATGGGGACCGAGGCCGATCGGATCACGAAGCTGGCGGCCGCGCTCGATGCACTCGCGCCTCGGCCCTATCCCACCTGGGTCGGCGGTCGCGCCGCTCACGTCGGTCCGGTCGCGGCCGCAGCCGCGAACGGTTGGAACCGCTGGGGCGGGGACCCGGACCGGTTCACCCGCGAGGTCGCCGAAGTGCGGGCACTCGCCGACCGGCTCAACCCCGATCCGGACTCCTTCACGATGAGCTGGGGCGGGCTCGTCGTGTTCGGCGCGGACGACGATTCGGCGCGCGAGAAGGCCGCGAAGCTCGGCGCGGGCCCGGCCACGATCGTGGGTGGACCCCGAACCGTCGCCGACGCGCTGACGCGCTACCGCGATGCCGGCGCGGCGTGGGTCGTGCTCGGCCCCGTGGACTCGCGTGACCCGGACAACGCGTCCTTCATCGGCGACGAGCTCCTTCACCGATTGCGCTGACCCGTCGGCGCCGACCCGCCCGTCGCGCCGCGAAACGGAACGAGATGCGTCCGCTCAGGCGATGCTCGCCGATTTCCCGAGGAGGTGCGCGGCGATCGTGAGGTCATCGGCCATCTGATCGGTGTCGAGTGTCCCGCCGACCCACGCGGAGAGTACCGCGAGCCAGACGTAGCCCAAGGTTCGGACGACGCCGTCGGGATCCGCGACGTCGGCGCCGTCGATCGCGGTGGTGATGATGGCCCGGAGCACGGTCTCGATCTCGTGTTTGTGCGGCGCAGTGTCCGCTTCCGGTGAGGTGAGTGCGGTCACCAACGCGGCAGTGAGATCAGGTCGGCGGGCCAGGGCCCGGGTGGCGCGGCGAAGCACGTCAGCCATGCGGGCGGCGGCATCGGCACCTTCGGGCGGCCGCTGCGCCATCCGGTCGCGCAATGCACTCGCCTGTTCGGTGAGCGCGGCGAGCAACAAGTGATCCTTCGACGGGAAGTGGCGGTAGAGGGTGCCGAGCGCCACCTCGGCCCGAGCCGCGACGTCGCGCATCTGGACCGACTCGTACCCACCGGTGGCTGCGAGTTCCACCGCGGCATCGACCATCCGTTCGCGGCGCTGCGCGGTCTCGAGGTCCCGTTCGGACCGGGCGTCAGGCGTGGCGCTCCCGGTCATGGCCGCGCACCCTAGCGGGGTAGAACGCGTTCCTGCTTCGGCGTAGGAGCGGCCGGGAAGGTCAGCGAAGGTCAGGGATTCGGCACTTCTTTCCAGATCGCGATGTTCCATGCCGATGCCACCGGGTCGATGAACTTCGGTGGCGCGAGGTACTTGAGCCGACGGTCGTACCGATACGCCTTGGTGTATCCGGTCACGACGGCACCACCGGAGGTGGTCCCGACCGCGCCGCGGTAGCGCTGACCGATGGAGCCGTCGATGCCGAGCGCCCCGAGAGGCGCGCCGATGTTCCAGTTCTGCACGCGGACGCCGTGGAGAACCGAGAGCATCGCGGCCTGCACCGTCGGGTTTGTGAAACGGGCGTTGCGCCGCGTCTCGTTGGGGAAGTTCACGTCCAGGTTGCAACTCGCGAGGCGGCCCGAGGTGCAGTTCACCGGGTGCCAGATCTCCACGTAGTTGTTCGCGATGAGCCCGAGCAGGTCCCGGCCGTTCGTGCCGTCCTGGTACTGAAGATTCCACGTGATGTCGATGTTGTTGTCGGCGCCGACGGTGAGTTGGCCCTTCAGGGTGCCTTCGATGAAGACATCACCGTTGCGACAGCCGTACGGCGTGATGTCGCCGGCGATGGGAAGTCCCAGCGGGTGCGCTCGACCGCTCACCGAGTACGGGCAGCCGGCCGTGAAGTTCGCGTCGGTCGCGGCGCTCGGCACGTTCTGCGCGTAGATGACGCCGTTGCGCGGGAGCGGTCCGGTGCCGTTCGTCGGGCAACCGTTGCGGGTGTTCTGCGAGAACGGACTGTTGACCGTCATCTGTCCGCTCGCCAACAGCCGAATACGGGTGGGTCCGGTATAGAGGCAACCGCCGGTCGCCGCCGTGGTCTGACTCTTCAGGGCCGAGTTGCTCGGCGGCAACGCCAACGCGCCCTGGTACGACGGATCACCGCTGGTGGCGAAGGTCGGGTTGCTCGTCGGGCAGTTGTCACGCCAGCGCTTGCCCGATGCGGGATTCCAGCTCGTTGAGGTCGTACCGAGGAAGTTCGGGTTGCCGCAGATCTTGATCGCGTCGTTGGTGTGCAGTGGACCGCGGATGGTGTCGGCGGTGACGAACACGATCTCGTTGCAGCTCGAGTTCCGGCCGGCGTAGTAATGGAACGCGCAGTTGCGCAACGCGGCGGCCGGGGTGAACGGACTGCCGGTGTACGAGGCGGGATCCTGGGTCTCGTAGTCGGTGAAGTAGAGGTAGTCGAGGAAGTTGCGGCGCCGGAGCACGGCTTGGATGGTCCGCTCGGAGGTCCCGACCCGACCCGTCGCGGTGAGCGTGATGGTGCCGTCGACGGTGAGCTTCGACGTGTCGGGTGTGTAGGTGAACGTGCTCCGCGTCGATCCGCCCGGCACGGCGACGAACTGGACGAAGGCTCGATTGCCGTCCGCCGGGAGGTTCGTCGCCGAGTGTTCGCTGTAGTTCGAGTTCTCGTTGAGGTGGAAGAGGTAATCGTCCACGCCGGCCTCGGCGGCGTTCAGCGCCGCGTTCCAGTTCTGGTCGTTGCGGGAGACAGTCCGGCTCGTTGCGGCGTATTCGACGATCGTCAGTGCCAACCCGATCATCACCATCAGCGCGACGAGCACCGTGATGAGCGCCACCCCGCGTTCATCGGGTCGGTTGGTGGGTGAGGTCGTCGTCATCAGTTTCTCATCCCGTGCTCTGGTAGTCCACGTTCGGGAGGCGCACCTGGTCGACGAGCGTGATGTTTCCGTGAGAGAGCCGGGACGGGGCGCGCACGACGAGGGTGATCTTCACGGACGAAACCGCGAGTCGGTCGGTGCTCGAGAGCGGCGTCACGAGTTGGGTGCCGTCGGTACCGAAGTACTCGAAGACGGGCTGGGCCGCGGTGTTGGCGAGGTACCGTCCGACGTACCGGACCGTGGCGGGTCCGGTGTAGGTGTAGTCGGGTGCGACCGAGGCCGCATCCGGTGGGATCATCGCCGTCGTGATCTCGCTCGACGCACCGATCGAGATACGGACCCTGCGTGGACCGCCCGTGGTGTTGTTGAGGTTCGCGTAGAAGACGACGTCGCGGTCGGTGGCGGTGACAAACGGTGCGGACCCGGCGGTGAGGCGGGTCGCGGTCCGGATGTCCTTGGTGAGGACCGCCATCAGCGTGCGGGCCTCGTCGAGGTTGGTGACGCGCATCTTCGTCGTCGCCACCGTGCGCTGGGCACTCTCGATCGTCGTGAACAAGAACGCCATCACGATGCCGAGGATCAGCAGAGTGAACCCGATCTCCACCAGGGTGCTCTGCCCGCGTTCGTTGAGCCGGTGCGAGATTGGTTTCATCGGATGCGCACGTCGACGTTCGGGACTTGGGTGTCGGTGGGGTCGACGGTCACCGATGGCCATGGGGTGGCCGCGGTCTGGCCGGGCGCCTGGATGGACCAGGTGCCGAACGGAAGGGCCACGAGTTGATCGCCAGTCGGACCGCCGAACGCGGTGAGGGTGAGGGTCTCGCCTGACGCACACGATCCGTCCGGGGCGTGGACCGCCACGATCGGCGCGCTGCCCGATCCCGACCCGCGAGAGAAGCTGAGGTCGACCGTGCCGAGGTTGATGGTCGCCGTGGCGGATCCGCCGGGGTCGACCGTGATCGCATTGTCCCGCGCAGCACCGCTCCAATACCGAGCGCCGCTGGAATCGAGCCCTTCGGGGTCGGCGTCGGCGCAGGTCCCGGCCCACGCCGTGAACCCGTCAGCGAATGGGAAGAGGCTGGTGATGGTGCGCACGGTGCCGACGCCGGGATAGGTGCGGGTGCCGCCGGGGAGCAGACCGGTGTTGGCCAAGGTCAACGGCGCTCCCATCGGAGCCACGCCGCCCCCGGAGCTAGCGAGCGTCGCCGCAATCGTGGCGGACCGGTCGTAATCGAAGGCCACCGAGGTCGAGTTCCCGGCCGTCACTCCCACGGCCTGGGTGGGGATGGCGGTGCCCTGACGATCGACCCAACCCGGTGTGCCGAGCGTGACGGCATAGCTCCCGGGCGCAAGGAAACCGAAGAACGCGCACCCCGACGCGGCGGTCGTGGTCTGGGTGCGGTCGAAGCCCGCGCCGGTGACGCGGATCGGGACGCTGCCGAGCGGGTCCGCGTTGCGATTACGAACGCGGACCCCGATGTGGCCGTTGTCGGGGTCATAGGAACCCACCGGTGGCGAGATCGCGGTTGCGGTCGCTACCGGACTCGTGCCCGCCATGTTGGGCCAGGTGGCGGTCACGGTCACGCGCAGGACGCGGGGGCTCGAACCCGACGAATCGCATGAGTTCGTCGTCGAGTTGTTCGCAACCCACTCGATATCGGTCTGGACCCTGTACCGCACGGCGCTCACCGTGACGTCGCGCCGGCTGGAACCGAGGGTGATCCGGGAGAACGAGAGCTGACGGACCGAGTCCATCTCCTGGCTGGCCAGGTGCGCAGCGACCGAACGGTCTTTGTTGTTTCGCGCCGCGCGGAGCCCGGTGGCGATGAGCGCGACCAACGTCCCGACGAGCAGGCTGAAGATCGTCAGGGAGACGATGAGTTCGAGGAGGCTGAAGCCGCGCTCGTCCCGCGCGCCCCCGCGACCGAACCGCACGAGACGGAACCGTTCACTGCCGAACCTCTCGGATCCCATCGCTGCCTTGTCGAGTCGATCGCCACTACCTGTGGAGGGCTCTCGACTCGACGGCGCATGGCCTTGAGGGGCTTTCCGTCCCTTCGATCCGAATTTCCGGAGCGGGCTTCAGTGCTCGGGCGTGGGCGAGGCCGGCCTGGACGAGGCCGAAGTGGCTGTGAGCTCCGGGATCGGGCGTTGCGTGAGGCGGCGTGTCGTTGTGGTGAGCGCGGCGTGGACGACGGACGCGGTGCGGCTCGAATCCATGGCTCGCCCGCCCATGACCGCCAGATCGTCTTCACTCGGCTGGAACACCGCGACTTCGATCCCGGCGCGTCGGAGTCGGCGGACCTCTTGGCCGAGGCGGGCCCGAAAGTGTCGGCGCGCCGCATGCGACGGATTGCGGACCGGTGCATGACGCGACGTGGACATCGGCGAGGAAACGATCACGAGGTCCAACGGTTCGCGGACCACGACGTCGGCGTTCGACGGAGAGTGGACCCCACCGTCGACGTAGCGCCGCCCATGAATGGTGACCGGCGCGAAGTAGCCGGGAATCGCCGAACTCGCGCCGACCGCGGTGGCGACATCCGTCGTCGGAGCATCGGAACGCCCGAACACGACCCGGCGCGTGTCGTCCATGCGCACGCTGCAGATCCAGAGCGGTTCGGTCGGCCAGTCCGGACCGGCGAGCGGGCGGAGTGCGCCCGTCCAGGACTCCGTGTCGATGCGGCCGGTCGGGATGTTGACCCCGAGCAGTGCCTCCGGTCGGACTTGCCACGGTGTCCGCACGAGGCGGCCCATGAGCTTGAGATGCGGTACTGACCATTCGCGTTGTACCGACGGCTCGGTCCAGTCGCCGGTCGGGCCGAGCCGTCCGACGAGTTCGACCCCGGTGGGGGAGAGCTGCTCCTGACGCAAGAGCGCGGCGAAATCGGCGGCCGAGAGGCCGAGCCGGAGGTAGGTGCCAGCCGCCGATCCCGCCGAGGTCCCGACGATGAGCGATGCCGAGCGCGGGTCCCAGCCGGTGGCGGCTTCGATGCCGGCCAGGACTCCGGCGTGGTACGCCTGGCCGGTCAGACCGCCGGCGCCGAGGATGAGTCCGATGCCTGCCACCGGCTCATTCTGTCCGCGCCGAGTGCGCAAGATCGGAGTGGGGCCCGAGTCGGTTCGCCCGGCGCCGACCGACTGGCCCGCTCGCTCAGATCGTCTCGGTGCCCGCCGCTCCGGCCTCGCCGCGCCCGAAGTACTCGGCGGCGAGGCGCGGATCGATGGCCACGAACAGTCCTTCGGCCTCGGCGGTCTTCACTCCGTCGACGTGCATCGTGGCGCGCGCGACGATCCGGCGGCCTTCCACGCGCTCGGTCGTGCCTCGGATCTCGACGGGTCGCCGGAGCGGGGTGGGTTTCAGATACCGAACGGTCAGCCGTCCGGTCATTCCGGGATGACCGGATTCGATGTTGGCCATACCGAGTACTTCGTCGAAGCTCAACGCGATCCAACCGCCGTGCACGTACCCGGGTGGTCCCTCGTACGCGGCCGGATATTCGCCCCGCATCTCGATCGCGCCGTCCTGAACGCTCCACCGCATCGGTGGCGCGAGCGGGCTCACCTCGCCGACGAGCGGCGATCGCGGGAGGTAGTCGGTGTGGTCGACTACCTGGCGGCGGACTCCACGCTCGTCGGCGTGCGGCTCTCGGCCGAGGTGGCGGGCAACCGTCTCGGTCATGTCGGCGGCGGTTCCGAGCTGCTCCTCGGTGGCGTCCTCGATGGTGAGCGTGGCGTCGATCAGGTGACGGATCGCTTCGGCCAGCCGACGGCGTTGCGGTGACACGAACGCGTGCTGGAGCGTGACGCCCTCGACGGTGGCGCCCTCGACGGTGCTGGCAGTCTCCGGGCGGCTCGGGTCCACTACTGCCCGCGGTAGTTCGGCGCCCGCTTCTCGGCAAAGGCACGCGGGCCCTCTTGGGCGTCCTCGGACGCGAACACCTCCCACCCGATGGCGTCCTGGATGGGCATCGCTTCGGCCTCGGTCAGGTACTCGGTCTCGCGCCACGCCCGCAGGATCGCCTGGGTGGACAGTGGGCCGCAGGCGGCCACCTGCTCCGCAACCGCGCGCGCCGCGCTGAGCGCGGTGCCGTCGGGGACGACGCGCCCGATGAGCCCGATCCGGAGCGCCTCGTGCGCCGGGACCGGCTTGGACGAGAGGAGGATGTCCATCGCGATCGTGTACGGGATCTGGCGGGGCAACCGGACCGCCGATCCGCCGAGCGGGAACAGTCCGCGCTTGCCTTCCCAGACGCCGAAGGTGGCGCCTTCACCCGCAATGCGGATGTCGGTGCCTTGGAGCATTTCGGTGCCGCCCGCGACCGCGTAGCCCTCGACCGCCGCGATCAGCGGTTTCGTCAGCCGGTAGTCGCGCAGCAACGCCTTCCAGTGCAGGTTCGGTGACTCGGCCATCCGATTCCGCACGTGCTCGCTGTCCGACGGTGTGCCCATCGCCTTCAGGTCGGCGCCGGAGGAAAAGTGGCCTCCCGCGCCGGTGAGGATTGCGCAGCGGATCTCGGGCGTGTCGTCGACGTATGTGAATCCGTCGGCGAGTCCGACGAGCATGTCGGGGCTCAGCGCGTTGCGAGCGGCCGGTCGGTTCATCGTGAGGATCACGACGTGCCCGTCCCGTTCGACCGTGGCGTGTTCGGTGGTCATCGGAAGAATCTCGGTCACTGCTGGCTCCTCGCGTCGGACGCCCGGCGAGCGGCTATTCTCGATCGATCGACCGTGTTCTACTTTCGTGAGGCGGCCGCGAGCAACGCCACTCGAGGCGAACGCTGTACGTCCCAATGCTCGGCGTGAGATCCCGGAGGCCCTGACGATGGTCACGAAGACCGTTCAGCTGGACGACCCGACCACCTATCTCGTGGGGCCGCCGCACGAGTTCTTCGACGAGCTTCGGCGGGACCAGCCCGTCTACTGGCACGCGTCGGAGAACTACGCGCCGGGATTCTGGGTCTGCACCAAGTACGCGGACGTCATCGCCATCGAGCGCGACGCCAAGACCTTCTCCTCGGCCCGCGGGGGTGCGCTGCTCGACGACCAGGGGGACGGCACCGAGTTGATGATGCTGAACCAGGATCCGCCCCAGCACACTCGCTTGCGCAATCTGGTCGCGCGCGGGTTCACGCCCAAGGTGATGAAGGCCATGGAGCCGCACGTGCGGGAGGCGGCCAAACAGATCGTCGAACGTCAGATGGGCAACGAGGAGACCATCGATTTCGTCCCCAACTTCGCCGCGGAACTCCCGCTCGTCGTCATCGCGGAGCTGCTCGGCGTGCCGTACGAGGACCGGCACAAGCTCTTCGAGTGGTCGAACCGGCTGATCGGGAACTCGGACCCCGAGTACAACGCCGGGCCGCCCGAAGCGGCGATGGAAGCATCGATGGAGCTCTACATGTACGCGCAGTCACTCGCAGATTCGCGTCGCGAGCGGCCGATGGACGACATCGTCACCACGTTGGTGACCGCCGAGCTCGACGGTGAGCGCTTGTCGGACATCGAGTTCAACGTCTTCGTGCTCCTGTTGGCGGTCGCCGGCAACGAGACCACCCGCAACCTCATCAGCGGCGGAATGCTGGCGTTGCTCCAGAACCCGGACCAGCGCGAGATCGTGCTCGCCGACCTCGGGGGCACACTGGACACGCTCGTCGACGAGATGCTGCGGTACGTGAGCCCGGTCATGTACTTCCGTCGCACCGCGACGGTCGACACCGAGTTGCGCGGCGTGCCGATCGAGGAAGGCCAGAAGGTCACGGTCTGGTACGGCGCGGCGAACCGCGACGAGGACGTGTTCACCGACCCGCACGCATTCGACGTGACCCGATCACCGAACGAGCACATCGCCTTCGGTGGGCGCGGCCCGCACTACTGCCTCGGTGTGGCCCTCGCCAAGATGGAGATCAAGGTCATGTTCTCCGAGATGCTCACCCACGCCCCGAAGATGCGTCTCGACGGCGAGCCCGAGCGGCTGGCATCGAACCTCATCAACGGCATCAAGCACCTGCCGGTCCGCTTGAGCTGACCCGCCCGGCGTCGGCCGAACGGCGTTCAGCCGAACGGCGAGGCGCCCGCCGGCTGCGGCTGCGTCGGCTCAGCCGGGCGTCGGAATCGCCGGTCCCGTGTTCGTGGTCGGACGCGTGGTCGTGGTGGTGGTCGTCGACGTCGACGTGGTCGTCGGCCGCGGCCTCGTGGTCGTGGTGGTCGTCGGCGGATTCGGCCGGGTGGTCGGTGGCGACACGGTCGGCGGCGGGCTCGGCGGGTTCACCCCACCGACGCGGGGCGAGGTCGTGGTCGTGGTGGCCGCCGGCCGGCGGGTCCCGTTCTCGGCCGCCAACGTGTACCAGAAGGCCAGCGTCGGGTCGATCGGCAGCGTGGTGGTGGTCGTCGAGGTCACCGTGGTGGAGGTGGATGCCGGCGCCCGCGTCGTGGTGGTGGAGCGGGCGACCTGGATGCCGCGGACGTCGGTGGTGCCCACCGCGCGGCCGTCGCGCCATTTCGAGACGCCCACCACCCCGAGCACGATGAGGAGCACGACGAGGAGACCGTTGAGGATTCGTTCCTCCGGGCTCTGAAACCGGAATCTGTTGCGTATGCGGCTCATGTTGCTGGTGAGTCTTTCAGGCGTGAAGCGCCGCGTCGAGGATCACTCGCACGTTTTCATCGGTAAAGTAAGGGTTTCAGGGCAGAATTCCGGTTTGAGCCGGTGCGGGTTTTGCAGCGTCGCGCGAGAACGTGTTCTACTGCTGCGACCGACCGATTCTGACGAGGAGCGCGCGCGATGCCCGGCGGGTTTTGGTATTACGCCCAGGAGGACCCGACCGCCCTGGCGGTCGTCGACCCGGATGGAACCGAGTTCCGCGCCGGCGAACTCTTGGCCCGGTGCAATCGGATGGCCCACGGCTTCCGGGCGCTGGGTCTGGAGCCCGGCGATTCGGTCGCCGCGATTCTTCCCAACGGAGTGGAGCCGGCCACGGTGTATCTCGCCGCGCTCCAGATCGGGCTGTACTACGTCCCGATCAACTACCGGCTGTCACCGCCGGAGGTCGCCTACATCCTGGCCGATTCGGATGCGAAGGCCTTCGTGACTCACGAGCGGTTCGCCGACCTGGCCGTGACCGCGGCCGACGAGGCCGGTATTCCCGCCACCGGACGGTTGGCCGTCGGCACGGTGCCCGGCTTCGCCGACCTCCACGCCTTCCTCGCCGAGCAGCCGGACTCGAACCCGCCGGACCGGATGGCGGGCGCGGCCATGCACTACACGAGCGGCACGACCGGGCGACCGAAGGGCGTGAAGCGTCCGCTCAGCGGCCTCGACCCCGACGTGTCCTCCGAACTGTTCTCGATGTTCCTGCTGCTCTTCGGGATCGGCCCCCGGGACGACAACGTGCACCTCTCCACGTCGCCGAACTACCACACCGCGGTCACCACGTTCGCGGGGAACGCCCTGCATGCCGGTCACACGGTCGTCTACATGGACAAGTGGGATCCGGAGAAGACGCTCGCGCTCATCGAGCAGTACGGGTGCACGCACACCCACATGGTGCCCACCCAGTTCCACCGGATGCTGCAACTCCCCGACGACGTGCGCACGAAATACGACGTGTCGTCGATGAAGTTCGCGATCCATGCCGCGGCCCCGTGCCCGATCGACGTCAAGCACAAGATGATCGCCTGGTGGGGAGAATCGATCATCGAGTACTACGGCGCCACCGAGGGTGGTGGCACGCTCGCCACCGCCGCGCAGTGGCTCCAGTACCCGGGCACCGTCGGCACCGTCTGGCCGAACTCGTCACTCAAGATCACCGACGACGACGGCACTGAAGTTCCCACCGGTACGCCCGGGACCGTGTGGATGAAGATGTCCACCGGCGACTTCGAGTACAAGGGCGACCGCTCGAAGACCGACGATTCCCATGACGCCGACGGTTACTTCACCGTCGGTGACGTCGGGTACCTCAACGAGGACGGCTACCTGTTCCTGTGCGATCGCAAGTCCGACATGATCATCGCGGGTGGCGTCAACATCTATCCCGCGGAGATCGAAGGCGAACTCCTCGCGCACCCCGACGTGGGTGACGCGGCGGTGTTCGGCATCCCCGACGACGACATGGGCGAACAGATCAAAGCGGTCATCGAAGTGCGCGCCGGGGTCACCGCGGACGACGCGCTCCGCGCGTCGATCATGGAGCACCTCGCCGGTCGTCTGGCCAAGTTCAAGTGGCCACGCACGATCGACTTCATGGACGAACTGCCGCGCGAACCCACCGGCAAGTTGTTGAAGCGAACCCTGCGCGACCCTTACTGGGCCGACCGCGACGTCGCGATCTAGATCGATCAGGAACGGAGTTTCATGACCAGTACTGAGCCACTCATCGAACAACACGTCCTCGAGTATCCGGGCGGCTACACGCGCTCGGTCGGCACCGCGGTGGGTCGCTACCTGACCGGTCTGCGTGACGGCCGGATTGTCGGCATCCGTATCGGCGACGGACGAGTCATGGTTCCGCCCACCGAGTACGACCCCCAGACCGGCGGCGCGATCGACGAGTACGTGGAGGTCGGCCCAGCCGGCACCGTCGTCTCGTGGACCTGGGTGAGTGAGCCGCGTGCGGGCAAGCATCACCTTACGAAGCCGTTCGCGTTCGCACTCGTGCGTCCCGACGGCGCCGACATCCCGATGGTGCACGTGGTGGATGTGGCGAGCGCGGACGAGATGACCGTGGGCATGCGAGTCAT
>JANPMG010000041.1:0-76000 GCA_031422675.1 Acidimicrobiia bacterium
GATCGCGGCTCGTCGCCGCGCGTCTCGTGCGCGATTTGATGCGGCTCTGGTTCCTGTTCACGCGTGAGTACTGGCCGTACACCAAGTGGTTCGGTTCTGCGTTCGCCCGACTGCCAGAGGCCGGCGCGCTCTCGCCACTCCTCAGCCGCGTTCTCGACGCCACCGACTTCGCATCCCGCGAATCCGCGCTCGCCTCGGCCTACGAAGTCGTGGCGCAGCGCCACAACGACGCCGGACTCACCGAACCGCTCGACCCGACCGTGCGGACGTTCCACACGCGGCCGTTCCGGGTGCTCATGAGTGAACGCTTCGTCGAGATAACACTCGACCGCGTGACCGACCCGTGGTTACGAGCATTGCCGCTCGTCGGCTCCGTCGACCAGTTCGTCGACTCCACCGACCTGCTCTCCGTCTCCGGGCGCGCCCATCACCTCCGCGCGCTCTACACCGGCGAGCACTACCCCGACGTCCACGGCCTCCCGTAGTCAGCCCGGCTCATGAACATCCGAGTCGCCAGCCCGGTCGACGCGCGCGCGATCGCGGCAGTGCATTGTGTATCGGCGCTGCATGCGTACGCCCACATCTTCCCGGCCGACGCCGAACCGCCAACACCGGACGAACTCGAGCCGGAGTACTCAGCGCTCGTCACGGACTCTCATGCAGAGGTGTACGTCGCCGAGTGGGGTGCCACCATCGTCGGATCCATCGCGTTGCATCCGGACGACGACGTGCCCTCCGGCTGGCTGTTGTCGCGTCTCTACGTCACGCCCTCACATTGGCGATTGCGCATCGGCGCCATGCTGCAGGACCATCTGCTCGACGCCGCCCGCGCGCGCGGGCTCACGTCGATGCACCTCTGGACGTTAGAGGCGAACGACCGCGCCCGTGCGATGTACGAACGCCGTGGCTGGCAGCTGGTTCCCGGCCGTCGCCTCGTCAACGGCGACTTCGATCCACCCATCGAAGACGTCCTCTACGAGAGGGACCTCGTGCCGCACCCGGTCGCTACCGGAAGTCGCGGGATTTGAGGGCGTCGGCCAAGCTCAACGGCAGGGCCTCGATCCGTTGGGCCAACAGGTTGACCACACCTTGGTGGCGTTCCAACAGTCCGCGCACCCGCAGCGCGGGTGAGCCGCGCGCCACCTTGCGGTAGCGCTTCCACACTCCCCCGGTACAGATCACGTTGGTCAACCCGGTCTCGTCTTCCAGGTTCAGGAACACGGTGCCCTTCGCGGTCTCGGGCTGTTGTCGGTGCGTGACGATGCCGGCCACTTCCACGATCGTGCCCGCCGGCAACTCGCGGAGCGCGCGAGAGGTCACGACCCCACGCGCGGTCAACTCGACGCGCACGAACTCGGTGGGATGCCGATCCGGCGACAGACCCGTCGCCCACAAATCGGCCGCGGTCTCTTCCACGTCGGTCATCCCCGGCAACGGCGGTGCCTCCACACCCACCGCGGTGTGCGGCAAGTGGCCCGGACGGGCGTCACGCAACGCACCCGCGGCCCACAATCCGGACCGCCGGTCGATGTCGAAACAAGCGAATGCCCCTGCGGTCGCGAGTGCCTCCAACGCGTCGACCGGCGCTTCGGTCCGACGCGCGAAATCCTCCAAATCGGTGAACGGCGACACCTCGCGTTCTTCGTCGATCCGGTCGAGGAGGGCGGCGGACAACCCGCGCACGTACCGCAACCCGATCCGCATCGCATGGATCGACGGATCGGCATGCCACCCCGGCTGGGGATACCCGATGGGACCCGCGGATTCGGGACGCGCCTCGAGCGTGCAGTCCCGTCGGGAACGAGCCAGACAGGGGCCGAGCACCTCCACCCCGTGCCGACGCGCGTCGCGCACCAACGTGTGCGGCGAGTAGAAGCCCATCGGCTGCGCGTTCAGCAACGCGCACGCGAACTCGGCCGGGTAGTGGAGCTTGATCCACGAGCTGGAGTACACAAGGTAGGCGAACGACACCGAGTGGCTCTCGGGAAACCCGAAGCTGGCGAACGCTTCGAGCTTGTGCGCGATCTCTTCTGCGGTCTCGCCGGTGATCCCACGCTCGGCCATGCCACTCATCAGGCGGTCCCGCATCCGCGCCATGCGCGCCTTCGAGCGCTTGGACCCCATCGCCTGGCGCAGTTGGTCGGCCTCCCCCGCACTGAACCCGGCCGCGTCGATCGCCATCTGCATGAGCTGTTCCTGGAACAACGGGATCCCGAGCGTCTTGGCCAGACACGGTTCCAACAACGGGTGCGGATACGTCACCTCCTCCTCGCCGTTGCGGCGCCGGAGATACGGGTGCACCGACCCACCCTGGATCGGCCCCGGACGAATCAACGCGACCTCCACCACTAGGTCGTAGAAGCACTCCGGCCGCAGGCGCGGCAGCGTGGCCATCTGCGCGCGGCTCTCCACCTGGAACACGCCGATCGTGTCGGCCGCGGTGAGGAGCGCGTACACCTCGGGCTCTTGAGGAATCGTCGCGAGATCGATCTCGAGGTTCTCGTGCTCACGAACGAGATCGACAGCAAGGTGCAACATCGTGAGCATCCCGAGGCCGAGGAGATCGAACTTCACCAGGCCGGCCGCCGCGCAGTCGTCCTTGTCCCACTGGAGCACCGAGCGGTTCTCCATCCGCGCCCATTCGACGGGACAGCACTCCACCAACGGTCGATCGGCCATCACCATCCCCCCCGAATGGATCCCGAGGTGGCGGGGAAAGTCCTGCACCGCGTCGGCGAGTTGCAACACCAACTCGGGAACCGGCGGCGCGTCCTCACTCTGGCGGAAGTCGTCGAACGCGCCGTCACGTAAGCGCCATCGGTCGATCCACTTGGTGAGCGCATCCGCATGGCCCGGCGAGAGGCCCGCAACTTTGGCCATCTCCCGCAGCGCCGAGCGCGGCCGGTACGTGATCACGTTCGCCACCTGCGCGGCCCGATCCCGGCCGTAGGACTCATAGACGTACTGGATCACCTCTTCTCGACGTTGATGTTCGATGTCCAGGTCGATGTCGGGCGGACCGTCGCGTTCGGTGGAGAGGAACCGTTCGAAGAGCAGACCGAGCGCGACGGCATCGGCCTTGGTCACCCCGAGCGCGTAACAGACGGCACTGTTGGCCGCGCTCCCTCGACCCTGGCAATAGATGTTCTGCGTCCGGCAGAAGTCGACGATGTCGTGCAGCAACAAGAAGTAGCCCGGGAAGTCGAGCTGGTCGATCACGCTGAGCTCGTAGTCGATCTGGCGCATCGCCTGCTCGTACTGCGCGTGCGTGCGCGGGTAGTACACGGCCGCGCCGCGCCGCGTGAGCTCGCGCAGCCAACTCATGTCGGTGTGGCCGTCGGGGACGGGATAGTTCGGCAGATTCGGCACTGCCACCTTCAGGTCGAACGCACACGCGGCCGCGATGTCGACGGTGCGCTCCACCGCCCCCGGATAACGCGCGAACCGTCGCAGTTGCTCCGCGGCGCTGCGCAGGTGCGCGAAGGGCGTGGCCGGCAACCATCCGTCGAGTTCGTCGAGACTGCGCCGCGACCGGATCGCGGCGAGTGCGGTGGCGAGTTGTCGACGGTCGGGGGTGGCGTAGTGCACGTTGTTGGTGGCGATCACCTCGGTGCCGGTTCGCATCGCGAGTTGCGCGAGCGCATCATTGCGCGGCCGGTCCAGGGGATCGCCGTGATCCCACAACTCCACCAAGACCCGATCCCGGCCGAACGCGCGCACGAGCTGTTCGAGCGCGTGCTGCGCGGCCGCGGGGCCGTCACGCATCAACGCCGCGGGCACGACACCCTTCCGGCATCCGGTGGTGGTGAACCAATGACCTTGCGCAGTGGATGCCGCCTGGATCAACTGCTCGAAGCTCAGCTGCGGAGCGCCCTTCTCGCCACGCATCTGCGCGTCGCTGATGGTGCGCGCCAACGCCGCGTACCCGGCCGGACCCTCGGCCAGGATCAGTGCGTGCTCCCCCGGAATCTCCGCAAGCCCACTGGTCGAGCTCGCGCCTCGGGATGTGCCCGCAGATCGTGCGGCGAACGTTCGTCGCTCGGACCCACTCGGCTGATCGATTCCCAACGTGAGTTCCGCACCGAACACGGTGGGGAGACCGATCGGTCGGGCCGCTTCCGCGAAGCGCACCACTCCGTAGAGGCCGTCGTGATCGGTGACCGCGAGGCCGGTCAGCCCGAGCCGGTGCGCCTCCTCGGCCAGCTCCTCGGGGTGGCTGGCTCCGTCCAGGAACGAGAAATTCGTATGGCAGTGCAGCTCCGCATAACCCGTCCCGACCATCTCGCCACTCTCGCCACTCTCGAGTCCGCCACCTCAGGGACGGGCGAGCGTAAACGAACATATGTTCGCTTGTCCAGCGCGATCCGACGTCCCGCGGGACACCGGACGGTCGCTCGGGAACGTTCACTGTCCCCGCAGCCACCCGTACGGTGGCTGGCGGGCCACTGAAGCGGAAAGACTCGGGCCCGCCATCGAGCCGTGACGATCGGCGAGACTGACCGGATGACCATCGAACTCGTACCGCTGTGCACGATCACCGCCGGCCTCTCGGAGCCGTTCATCCTCCCGGACACGCCGTCGGGCACGCGGGCGATCGTCGAAGTCGAGTCCTTCGTGGTCACCGGCGACCGCGTACGCGGGCAGCTCAAGGGCCGCGCCGCGGCCGACTGGCTCACCATCGACAGCCGGGCCATGGGCACCCTCGACGTGCGCGCGCTCATCGAGACCGACGACGGTGCGTTGATCTTCACCACTTACCGCGGCCGCCTCGACCTGTCGATGGGCGCCGGCGCACTCCCCGTCTATTCGGCGCCGCTGTTCGACACCGGTGACGAGCGCTACCTCTGGATCAACGGCATTCAAGCGGTCGGCAAGGGCGCAGGATCGGCCGACGGCACCGAGCTCGTCTACGAGATCTTCGAGGTTCGCTGATCGGGGCCGGACCACGAGACGCGATTCGGGTCGCGTCGACCGCGCCTTCGGAGTCGGTAGGTTCACGTCATGACCAGCGGCCCAACACTTCGCGTGCTCCAAACGTTCGTCGGGCGCCCGGCGCCGATCGGCTCCACCCGCAACGGCGCCGTGATCAGCGCGATCCGCAAGGCGCCGGTCCGAGCCACCACACTCGCACTCAGCCCGATCAATCTCGCGGGTGACGACCAGGCCGACCGGTCCGTGCACGGCGGGCCCGACAAGGCGGTGTACTGCTACCCCTCCGAGCACATCGGCGCGTGGCAGGCCGACGGCTTCGACCTCCCTGCGGGCTCGGTCGGCGAGAACGTCAGCGTCGGCGGCGGCCGGGAGACCGACGTGCGCATCGGAGATACGTTCCGATGGGGCACCGCCACGATCCAGATCAGCCAACCGCGCGCACCGTGTTTCAAGCTCACGATGCACACCGGCCGCAAGGACATCGGCCCGCGCTTGATCGAGACGAAGCGCAGTGGTTGGTATGTCCGCGTCCTCAACGCGGGGATCGTCGAGACGAACGGTGAGCTCGAGTTCGTCGATCGCGACGACGCCGCGCCCACCGTCGCCGAGACCTTCGCGGTGATGTTCTCGGGCGTGCACCCCGAAGCCGACGATGCGGAGGTCGTGCGTCGGGTCGTGCAGTGCGCGTCACTCTCACCTGAGTGGCTCGGCTACATCTCCGCTCGAAATCCGTTGGTACATCAGTCGTAGACGGCAGCGATCGTGGCGGCGCCGCGTTCGACGTTCACGAGACACGCGAGCGACTCCTCGATCACCACCTGCCACGTGACCCGGCGCGATCGCGACGCACGATCCCACCATCGCACGTCCTGCGCCCAGGGGCCGGCGAACGCCGTGATCACACCACCGCCGGACGGGAGGGCTGCGCTGCGCAACTCGGCGGGCGCCGCCGAGAGATCGCCACGCGCGGACACCATCACCGGCCGGCCCCCATCGTCGAGCAGACTCGCCGCGCTCGGCGGATCAAACACGCGCGCCGGGGCCGGACCGGGAATGGTGCCGGGCCACGGCGGAATCTCGACCGTCACCGGTCCTGCCACCGGACCGATCGGCGCGTGCGGCGACGGTTCACGCGGTTCACCCCACGGCACCCACCGAATCCGTTCCGTCGGCGTGCGCCCGCCCTGGGGTACCGCCGTCACCACCTGGTCCGGACCCAGCAGACCTTGGAGTCGGGCGAAGACCCGTTCCGCGCGATCCGTTGCCGCCGCATCGCCACCCCAGAACCCCAACTGACGACCCGACGCGGGGATCACCTGGTCCGGGATCAGGCAAAGCCGGGTGAGGCCCCCGGTCAGTCCTCCGGTTGCGGTCAGCCACCCATCGAGTTGCCAGCGCACCCGTTCGGCGAGAGCACCGGGCGTCAACGCACCTTCGTGTCGCCACGCGCGGGAGAGGTGCTCACCGTGCTCGGATTCCACCTCCACCACCACCTGCGTACACGCCAACCCGCGTGCCGCCAACCGATCCAACAGCCGATCGGCGAGACCCTTCGCAACGAACGCCACCGCGTCCACCCGATCCGCCGGCGGATCCAGCTCGGTGCTCACTTCGAAGTCCGGCGGCGGGGTGGTGAGCGCCGGGGGGTGCGCGTCTTCCCCGCGCGCGAGTCGGTGCGCGGTGAGACCCTCGCGGCCGAGCCGCGCGAGTACCGCCGGGGCCGGGAGCGCCGCAAACGCCCCCAAGGTGCGAAGCCCCAAGCGCGTGAGCAAGTCCGCGAGCGCCGCGTCGCCCAACGCGCCGACCGGCCAGCAGGCCAGGAACGTGGGGGTCTCGCCCGCCGGGACGATCACCGATCGGCGCGCTGCGAGCCGCGCCGCGAATCCACCGTCGGCAATCCCGATCCGGAGTTCGACGATGCCGGCGGTCCCCACCGCGTCCCGGATCCGTTCCGCGAGCCCGCCGTCACCACCGTGATACCGGGACGGGCCGCGCGTCGGGAAGGACAACACCCCCGGCCGATCCATGACGACGCGCGGGGTGATCGATTCGACCGCGCGCGCGACGGGCTCGAAGACGCGCGCTTCGTCCGCCGGGTCGACGGCCAGGATCACGATTCCCGGACACGCGGCTTCGGCTTCTCGTTGCCGATTCCCGATCCGCACGCCCGCGTCACGCGCCTCGGCTGAGACCGCCACCACTCGGTGCCGATCCAACACGGCCACCGGGCCCTCCATCGGTGCGACCCCCGAACGGCGCGCCGCCACCACCGGCCAGTCCGGACACCACAAACACAACGTGCGAACCGCCACGGGTCACCCCGCGAGTTCGAGCGGCGCGCGCATCGGCACCACGGTGGAGCGGCCACGGGTGGTGACCTCGACGACGGGTGCACGTGCAGTCAGGACACCGTCGCCCGCGCCGATCCCCGACCACGCTCCGCCCTGGGTCCGGAGCCGGACCGCGGCTTCCACCGGCCACGCACGCGCGTCGGGCGCGAACGCGACCAACACTGCGCCGCGCTCGCGCGCCCGAGCCGCGAGCCGACGCGCATCACTCGCGCGCACCGCGCGCGGCACTTCGGCCAGCACGACGCTCACGCCGTCGAGGAGCGCCGCCACCACCGTGGCCCACCGGTCTCGCGGCACCGCGCGCACCACGGCGAAGCGCGCCAGGTCCACTCCGGCTTCCGCGGCGGCCAATCCGCCGAGCGTGCCGGAATCGTCCACCATCGCCGCCCACTCACCCGCCGCAGTGGCGGCCGCGGCGATGCCCAACACCGCGCTCGTCAACCCGGATCCGGCGGCGCCACCTGCGGCGATCACCGTGCCCCGCTGCACCGACGGAACTGCACCGGCCAACGGACCGGGCACGATCAACCCGCGATCCCGGGCCAACATCGTGGGCGCGCGGGCCGCGCCCACCGCCGCCAGATGCGCACGGGCGGCGGCGTCTCGCCGCGGGACGCCCGAGACATCACCCGAAACAACAACATCCGAGATTTCGGTGGGCGTCACGGTGGAACTCATGTCCGAACGCTACCGAACGTACGTTCGCCCGTCCATTCGCGGCTCGCCCATTCGCGGCCCGCCCATTCGCAGGGCGTCCGTTCGCGGGGCGGAAATCAGTCGAGGGCGACGGGGGGCGGTGCCTCGAGACCGCGCGCCTCGTATGACCAACCGGCGTCGTCGCCGTAGTACTCGAAGAGGTGCTCGATCAGGTACTGGACCCGGGGCTCGAACGTCGCCCAACTCTCGGCCGGCGCCTCGACGGTGACTGCATTCGAGTAGATCGTGACGCTCAGCGCACCGCCCTCGATGAGGCGAGCCGCGAGCACGTCGGGCGGACGCATGCCCTTGGACTTCGCTTCCTCGACTGTCGAATATCGCTCGAGTTCCATGCCCGTGAGCGACCGGTTGAGGTCGAAGAGACGGACGGCAGGAGACGCCCCCGCGCGTGATGTCACCGTGATCGGCTGGCCCATGACGGCGAGGTTACCCATTGGAACCGCTCCGTCTCGGCAAGACCCGAGCCGTAGTGAGGAACGAACGGAGGCGAGCAGATTCGCAGCGAGCCCACGAAACCCACATCCGTCAGAGCCGCGAGCGGAGAATCAATAAAGACGAGAATCAATCAGAAAAGTCGTCCGGGGGCGGGGGCCAGGCCACTCCACACGAGGTCGTCCATGAAGACCCACGACCGGCGGTGGATGGTGGTGGGGCCATACGCCGCCAGCGCGTACTTGTGGACCGGCGCGGGATAACCCCGGTTGGACTCGAAGCCGTAGGCCGGGAAGTGCTCGGCCTCCTCGACCATCATTCCGTCGCGCTCCACCTTGGCCACACAGCTGGCCGCGGCGACGGCGAGTGATGTGGCATCACCCTTGATGACCGTGGTGACCCGCTTCCCCATCCGGAGATAGTCGTGGTTCCCGTCGAGGATGATGCGGTCCGGTTCGAAACCCTGGGCCGCCAGCCCGGCGAGCGCGCGCAAACCTGCGGTCCGGAGCGCGGCGGTCATGCCGAGGGTGTCGCATTCTTCGTGCGACGCGTGACCGAACGCGTACGCCCGCGCCCACGCCCGCACCCGCCGCGCGGCCACCGCGCGCTGGTCCGGGTTCAACATCTTCGAGTCCCGGATCCCACTCAGGTGGTCCGGCGCCGGGATCACGGCGGCCACCGTGACCGGTCCCGCCCACGCACCGCGGCCCACCTCGTCGATGCCGCACACGAGGTGATCCCCCGCCTGCCAGCACTTGCGTTCGAGGCGCAGGCTGGGGCGGGGACGGGTGGCGACCACCGCCCGACCGTACCAAGGCACACCACCGTCGGTCGGGTTTACGATCCGGGCGTGCAGACCGGGACCCGCGTCGAGGTGCGATCGAGATTCGATCAGCGATGGGCGCGCGGCTTCGAGGTGGTCGAGGCGGTCGAGGAACCGCGGCCCGGATATCTGATTCGGCGCCGGTCGGACAACTCGATCCTGCCGCTCGTGTTCGACCCCGAAGAGGTGCGTGAGGAACGCCGTCGCACGAACGACATGTGGTGGGTCTGAACGGGCGATCGAGCCCACCCGGAGATCAGCGCGTCAGGTAGACCGCAGGGTTTCGATCAACGTCTCGATCGGGAGCGCCTGCATCGTGGTCGTGCGCATCGTGCCGCGTGCCGCGAGTGAGACCGCGGCTTTGGCCATCGTGGCCTCGTCGGGCGCCTCGATGAGGTTCAGGAAGTCCCACTGCCCCATGAGCGCGTACTGGGCGAGGACCTTCAGCCCCATGGACTCGACCTCGTCGCTCACCTCGCGCAGACGGTCCGGATTCTCACGCAATGTCGCCCAACCACCGGGCCCGAGCGTGCTCAACATGACGTAGGTAGGCACGGAATGGGAGCCTAATCCGGGCCGATCAGGGCGAGTCGGACATCGTCGAGGCAGGCGAACGAAACGAACTCGATGCCTGATTCCGCGCACCAGCGAGCGAGTCCGTCCTTGGCGAAGACGATGTCCGCGACCGCGGCGGCCCGACGGTCACTTGCACCGTCACCGACCAGCACCGTGGTTCGTCCTCTCCCGGCTGCAGCTTCGATCGGCATCCGCTTGCACGTGCCGCATGCGGCGCAGGGACAGCCGTCGTCGGCGTTCGGAAACTTCAGTTCGAGCGTGTCCCAGTCCACCGCACTGGAGCGGATCTCCACGCCGAGGGATCGGAGGTGACCGACCTGATCGTCGAGATAGAAGCCGTAACCGTCCGAGACGATCGAGACATCCGCACCTCGAGTGCGCAGCATCCGGACCAGGTACTCCAAGCCGGCATCGAGCGACACGCCGGCCGCGACCGCTCGGCGCGTCGCCTCGTCACCGTCGAGCATCGCCCACTCCGCGAGCAGGCAGTCCCGACTCCCCAGATCGCCGGCGAGGTACTGCGCCTCGACCGCCTTCCACTCCGGAGGCGCCAGCTGCTCGAGGAGATGAACGCACGTGTCGGCGGTGCTGATGGTGCCGTCGAAGTCGAGGAACACCGCGGTTCGGGCAAGGTCGGGCCGCAGCATCCGCGTCAGGGTACGGGTCGTCGTCCGCCGACCACGACCAAATCGGGCACAATGGTCCTCTTCACTGGGAGGTGGACGAGTGGATCTCGACCGGAGACAGTTCCTCAAGCGTGCCGGCATCACCGGGGGCGCGCTCGCGGCGATGGCCGCGTTGCCCGGCTGCCGGACGTTGTTCCCGCCGGGCTACGAACCCGGCGCCACCATCCTCGACGGCCTCGCGTCCGATTCACCGGTCGACACCGTGGTGATCGTGATGATGGAGAACCGGTCCTTCGACCACTGGCTCGGTTGGCTCGGCGCCCATGAGCAATACCTCGAGCGCGGTCGTAACCGGTACGGCGAGTTCTTCGGGATCAACGCCAACAATCAAGCGGTGATCCCGGGGCCCAACGGTCCCGAACCCACCCGGCACATGGTGGGCTGGGAGGTGCTGACGGACCCGTACCGCGGGTGTGACCTGACCGACCCGAATCACGGGTGGACGTCCGGGCGCGCCCAGCGCGATCTCGGGTTTCTCGCGCCGACCGCCAACGACGACCTGCTGCCCGTCGGCTACTACGAAGCCGAGGATCTCGCCTTCACTCGGAACTTCGTCAAGCGGTTCACCACCTTCGACGACTACCACTGCTCGTTGCTCGGACCGACCTGGCCGAACCGCCACTACCTCCACGGCGCGCAGTCCGGCGGGACCAAGTCCAACGCGTTTCCGGGCGAGCCGTTCGCGTGGCCGCTCATCTGGGAGAAGCTCGCCGCGGCGGGCGTGTCGGCGAAGTACTACTACTCGGACCTCCCGTTCGTCGCGCTGTACGGCGCGCGGATGACGCCGTTCATGGCACCCATCGCCGACTACTACACCGACTGCGCCAACGGCACGCTGCCCAGCGTGGTAATGCTCGACCCCACGTTCTTCGGCGCAGCCCAGAACGACGATCACCCACTCGCCGACATCCGCAGCGGGCAAGCGTTCCAGCGCGACGTGTTCAGCGCGTTCGCGTCGTCCCGTCACTGGGATTCGGGAGTCTTCGTCCTCACCTACGACGAGTGGGGCGGATTCTTCGACCATGTCGAGCCCCCGCACTTCGCCGACGATCGGGCCAACGCGCTCGACGCGGACGACTTCTCCCAGGCCGGGTTCCGCGTCCCGACGATCGTCGCGTCGCCCTTCGCCCGCCCCGGGTTCGTCGATCGACGGGCGTACGATCACGCGTCGATCCTGCGCTTCCTCGAGTGGCGGTTCCTCGGCGCTCCGCCCGAAGGCCCGGGAGCTGCGGGAGATTCGTGGTTCCTGACCCGGCGGGACCAGTACTCGCTGAACCTCGGCGCGAGTCTCGCCGGCTCGATCGTGGACAAGGAACTGTGGTTCGACATCGATCACCCGATCGCGCCGCCGTCACCACCGTGCGGCGCCGAGGCGGGGCGCTCGGCGATGTCGCGTTCGGTGCTCGAAGCGTCCGACCCCGCGTTCGACGAACTCGCGTGGAAGGCCTACCTCGATCAGCAGCGGTTCAGAGTTCCGGCCTGATCGGTCCGCCCGCAGACGCGAACGGGAGGCCGGCCTCAACCTGACCACTCGATGACTCCGACGTGACCTGCGAGCAGCAGGAATAGGGTCTCGTCAATGGCTGAACCGACGGTGGTTGCGATCGTCCCCCATACCCACTGGGACCGGGAGTGGTACTCGCCGTTCCAGACCTTTCGGGTGCGCCTGGTGAAGCTGCTCGACGAGCTGCTCCCGCTCCTCGAACACGATCTTTCCTACGCCCGGTTCCTCCTCGACGGGCAGACCGCGGTGTTGGACGACTACCTCGAGGTCCGGCCCGAGGCCGCCGCCGCGCTCGGCCGGCTCGCGGCGAGCCAGCGCCTCTCCATCGGGCCATGGATGATCCTCATGGACGAGTTCATGGTGTCTGGCGAGACGATCATCCGGGACCTGCAGATGGGGATCCGGCGCGCCACGGACTTCGGTGGCCCGATGGAAGTGGGCTACCTGCCGGACATGTTCGGTCACGTCGCGCAGATGCCCCAGATTCTGCGAGCGGCCGGGTTGGAACACGCGATCGTCTGGCGCGGCGTCCCGTCGGAGGTGACCCAAAGTGCGTTCTGGTGGGACGCGCCCGACGGCTCCCGCGTGCGCGCCGAGTACCTCTACGGCTCGTACTCCAACGGCCGTGATCTTCCCGACGATGCGAAAGCGCTCATCGGCCGCGCCGCGAACTTCGAGCAGGAGATCGGCGACGCCCGGATTCCCGGCAGCGGCCTATTGCTCATGAACGGCACCGACCACCAGATGCCCCAGCCGTGGCTCGGCCGGATCGTCTCCGAAGCGAATGCGGTGCAGGACGACTACCGCTTCGAGGTCACATCGCTCCCCGAGTACCTGGCCACCCAGCCCACCGCAGGGTTGCGGACCTGGACGGGCGAGCTGCGCTCGGGCGCCCGGGCGAACGTGCTGATGGGCGTGGCGTCCAACCGCGTCGACGTGCACCGCGCGTGCGCGGCGGCCGAACGTTCACTCGAACGGCGCGCCGAACCCCTTTCGGCGTTGCTGCTCTCGGCTGCCGATTA
Source organism: Acidimicrobiia bacterium (assembly GCA_031422675.1). Classification (GTDB taxonomy): domain Bacteria; phylum Actinomycetota; class Acidimicrobiia; order IMCC26256; family JAENVU01; genus JAENVU01. Next base: position 13,044 of record JANPMG010000041.1, read on the forward strand.
CCCCGACCGCCTGCTGGAGATCGCGTGGCGGCTGCTCGTGCTGAACAGTGCGCATGATTCTTCGTGCGCGTGCAGCGCCGACGAGGTGGTCGACGCAGTCCAGGTCCGGTATGAAGAAGCGCGCCAGGTTGGGGACAGCCTCGCCCGCGATGCGATCCATGCGCTCGGCCGCGCGATCGACGCGCCGCGTGGTTCCACCGTCGTCGTCAACGCCAGTGGGTTCGACCGCGGTGGAATCATCTCGCTGAAGGTGCCCGGCGACGGCCCCGTCCACCTCGAATGTGTCGAGGACGGCTCGGTCTTTCCCGCGCAGGTCGTCACGACCCTCGGTGGTGTCGGGTTCGCCACCACGGTGACCGGTGAGCAGGTCTCGCTCGTCACCGAGATGATGCGCGGTCCCGAGTTCGCGGGCGCGCGCATCGCGGCCTACGAGCTCGAACGGACCGGCCGCGGCGACGCCACGCTCACCTGCACCACCGCCGCTCCCGACGAAGCGGCCACCGATCTCGAATCACTGCGCGAGGAACTCGTCGAACTCGGACGCGCCGGCGTCGCCATCTCCGTCCGCGTGATGCGGACCCCCACGCGCGACGTGATCGCGCGCGTCGAGGACATTCCGGGATTCGGTTGGCGCACATTCCGGGCCGTCGACGGCGCCGGACCGGCCACCGCGGTGCGCGCCGGCGAACACTTCCTCGCCAACGAACACCTCGAACTCGAGGTCGATCCGCATACCGGCACCTACACGATCACCACCACCGACGGGGTCACGGTGGCGGGGCTCGGACGGCTCGTCGAGGGCGGTGACGGCGGCGACACGTACAACTACTCACCGCCGACAAACGACGTGATCATCGACCGACCCGAGGCGGTGACCGTCACGCGCCACCAGGACGGACCGGTCCAGTCCCAGCTCCGCGTGCTCACGTGGTACCGCTGGCCGCATCACGCCGTGGGGAACGAGCGGTCGTGCAGCCACCGCAGCGACGAACAACTCCTCACCGAGGTGATCACCACCCTGGAGGTCCGCGCCGGGGAGCCCTTCGTCCGCGTCCGCACCGAGCTGGACCACCGGTGTCGCGATCATCGTCTGCGCGCGCACTTCCCGTTGCCGCATCCGGTCGACCGGTCCCATGCCGAGTGCGCATTCGCGGTCGTCGAGCGCGGCCTCACCACCGAAGGCGGTCCCCACGAGACGCCCCTGCCCACCTTCGTCTCCCGCCGGTTCGTCGATGCCTCCGACGGCACCGCCGGGGTCGCACTGATTCACGACGGGCTGTTGGAGTACGAGCTCGTCGACGGCGGCTCCGAGCTCGCGCTCACCCTGCTGCGCGCCACCGGCTACCTGTCACGGTCGGAGCTGTCACTGCGCCCGAACCCCGCCGGACCCCTCGACGCCTTGGAGGGCCCGCAGCTCCAAGGCCCGCTCGCGGTGGAGTACGCCGTCGCAGTCCACGCCGGCACGTGGGTGGAAGCCGATCTCTACGCCCGTGCCGACGACGTGCTCGTGCCCCTGGACCGCACCCGCGTGCAAGGCGGCGGAACCCGGCGCAGCACCGAACAACCCCTCCAGGTCCGGGGTGCCGTCACGTCCGCGCTGTGTCGCGAGGCCGACGGGCTCACGCTCCGGGTGTTCAATCCACTCGCCGAGACGACCGTGGTCGAGATCGACCTCGACGCCACCCCGGCACGCGGCTGGCTCGTCGACCTTCGCGGGCGACCGCAATCGCGGTTCGAGACCGGCTTCGAACTCCGCGGCGGCGGGATCGCCACCGTCCGGCTCGACGAGTAGCCGGTCGACGAGTAGCGGCCCGACGAGCTCAGACCGGGGTCGGCCGGAGGAGGGCTTCGCCGACCGGGTCGTGCGTGGCCCAGCCCGGCGCGATCATCGGGACCCGGATTGCCAACCCCCGGGTCGGTTCGGCCACCTCCCACAACAGCGCGGGATGCTCCCCGTGCCACCGCAATGCAAACGAAATCCGGCCGAACCGAGTAGGCGCGTCGAAGACTTCGAGATCCACCCCCGGAGCGGGCGGCTGGTGGAGCAGTTCCAATCCGGTCTCGGTGTCGCGCACGTAACCGTCCCGGGCGCGCAACAGAGTCCCCGCGGGACCGATCTCGGCGAGAAGATCGCCGCGCCAGCGCGCCCGCTTCCGCTCTCTGAGCGACAGGCCGCGCCAGACCCATTCGGCGGCCTCGTCGAAACCCCAATCTTCCAGCGCCGCGAATGTGCCCGCGGACGGGTCGGGATCGAGCAGGACCTGACTGCGAGCAAGATCGAGGTCGGCGCGCCCGGCCGCGGTGACACTGACCCGCATCGCCCGATCCAGATGGTGACGCCATCCACGCGCCGCGGCATCCGGAGTCGGGACCTGCGCCAGATCCACCGAGGGGATCACATCCCCGGTCACCGCTCCGATGCGCAGCCGGTTCCGATGACTGAGCGGAAAGAGCAGTGCGGCACAGAGGGTCCCGGGCGGGAACTGGCGTGGTTCGATGAGTCCGGTCTGCGCGCCGCACTGCTCCGGTTCCAAATCGAGATCCGTGACATCCCAACGCGGGGGCGGAAACGGCAGGACCAGTGCGACGCGACCGTCGACGAGAACCTGGTTCCCGTCGATCGCAATCGAGGTCGCGCCGCGCACCACGAACGCCACGATGCACGCGGCCGGTGATGCGTTCTCCACTTCGACCACCACGACGTCACCCGGACCGCCGATGCCGTAGACGCGTTGGATGGCGTCGCCGCTCGGCACCTTCACCCGAGTTTCGGCCACCGGCGCACCGGCAATCGCTTCCTGGCGAACCGCGGGTTCACGGGCCGGCACCCGCCAGCGGTCGTCCGCCCCGATCCACCAGTCGAGGGTCCAGGACTCACCGGCGACGACCAGCGCGCCGCGCGCGTCGACCACGGCCCGCCCGGGACCCCCGAGTGCGCCGACGATCACGGTTGGCGCCGAAGTTCGGGCTTGGCCTGGCGCAACATCAGCGCGGGAACGATCTCCGCCGGAGTCCGACCCTCGTAGAGCACCGCGCCCACCTGCTCGGCAATCGGCATTTCCACGCCGTGCGCGGCGGCCAGTTCGAGCACCGCCTGCGTGGTCTTCACTCCTTCGGCCACCATCTTCATCTCGGTGACGATGTCCTCGAGCTTGCGGCCCTGGCCGAGCGCAACCCCCACGGTCCGGTTCCGGCTCTTCTCGCTGGTGCAGGTGGCCACCAGATCGCCCATCCCAGCGAGTCCGGAGAACGTCATCGGATCGCCGCCGAGCGTGGCGCCGAGCCGCGCCAACTCGGCCAGACCACGGGTGATCAGCGCGGCCTTCGTGTTGTCCCCGTACCCGAGTCCGTGCGCGATCCCGGCCGCGAGCGCGATCACGTTCTTCAGCGCGCCCGCGATCTCACAGCCCACGACGTCGGGATTGGTGTACACCCGGAACGTGCCGGTCATGAAGCACTGCTGCAGCTCCGCGGCCACGACGGGATCGCCGATAGCCACCACCGAGGCGGTCGGCTGGCCGAGCGCCACTTCGCGCGCCAAGTTCGGACCGGTCAGGACTCCGATGCGGTCCGCGCGGTGATCGGTGAGCACGGCCGCGATCACCTCGGTCATTCGTAGGAGCGTTCCCTGCTCCACCCCTTTGGACAAGCTCAGCACCGGGACGTCGGCACCGATCGCGGGCGCCGCGGTCTCGAGCACGGCTCGAAAACCGTGCGACGGCACGCCCATGACCACCACATCCGCCCCGGTGCACGCGGCCACCAGATCCGAGGTGGCCCGCAACGATTCCGGGAGCGCGATGTCCGGGAGGTAGTCAGGATTCTGATGCGTCGAATCGATGCGGGCGACCACCGCAGGGTCGCGCGCCCACAACACCGCGTCGCCGTTCACCGCCGCGATCGCGCCGACCGCCGTGCCCCAGGACCCGGCGCCGATCACCGCGATTCGCGGGCTCATCGACAGCTCCGAAGCACTGCCGTCTCCGGTGGGCGCACCCACCAGTCGCCTTCGTTCGGCGTGGGCGACTGCGGGTACGCCGCGCGCGCCCGCCGAACCTGGCCGCAGATGGCGTCCATGATCCAGTCCGTCGCCTCGCTCACGTCCGCGTCGGGCGCAATGGTCAACGGCGCACCGATTTCGACGACCTCGGCGATGCCGGAACGCCAACGCGGCTTGCGGCCTTTGAACATGATCCGATGGAGTCCCCACAGGCCGACGGGGACCACCGGTGCCCCCGTCGCCGCCGCGAGCCGGGCCGTGCCGGTCTTGCCCACCATGGGTTCGAGGTCGAGCGAGATCGTGCCTTCCGGAAAGACTGCGATGCACCGACCCGCCCGCAGCGCATCTTCTGCCGCCGCGAGCGAGTTCGCGGCGTCGGCCGTGCCGCGCTTGACCGGGATGTGACCGATCGATCGAAACAACGGTCCGATGACGGGCTTGGCAAACAGTTCGTCCTTCGTGAGGAACCGAGTGCGCCGGCCCCGCTTCGTCGCGAAGTACCCGAGCGCCAACGGGTCCAAGTACGAGACGTGATTCGCCGCGAGGATCACCGGTCCTTCGGTCGGAATGTGCTCCAGACCGTTGAGCGACCACTTGATGCCCAGATGCATCGGCGGGTACAGCACACCGCGCACGCCATCGAAGATGAGGTTCACGGGCCGGTAGCATACGCAGCCCCATGCAGCCCGGCCCCGGTTCCCCCCCGCCCGCCGGGGTCGTGATTCCGTTGCGCGCCTTCGCGTCCGGGAAGGCGCGCCTCGCCTCGGTCCTCGGCGATGCCGAGCGCACCACGCTGGCCCGCACCATGGCGACCTGCGTTGTCGACGCGTGCGGGGACCTACCGGTCGTGGTGGTCAGCTCGGCAGCGGAGGTCCAGGCCTGGGCCCGCGAACGCGACATTCCGGTGATCGACGATCCCGGAACCGGTCTCGACGGTGCGGCGACCGTGGGCGCTGAGTATTTCGGTCGGCGCGGCGCCGTGCGGGTCGTGGTCGCCCATGCCGATCTCCCCCGCGCCCGGCCCGGTGCGCTGGTCCCGTTCTCGCTCATCGCGCCGGCGACGGTGGCGATCGTGCCGTGCCATCGCGACGACGGCAACCCCGTCATTTCGGTCCCCACCTCGCCGCCGTTTCCCTTCGCGTACGGGGTCGGCTCCGCTCGTCGGCACGCCCAGATCGCCCGGGACCTGGGACTCGCGGTCGAGATCGTGCGGGACCCCGACCTGGGATTCGACGTCGACCTCCCCGAAGACCTCGCGGGCTGAGCATGAACTCCGACTCGATACCCGCCCCGGAGTGTGCGCTTGCGATCGGCGCCCATCCCGACGACATCGAGTTCGGCGCCGGCGCCACCCTGGCGCGCTGGGCGGCGGCGGGAACCGATGTTCACTTCCTCATCCTCACCGACGGCTCCAAGGGCAGTTGGGCGGTTGGGGATGACCTCGACGCGTTGGTCACCACGCGGTACGCCGAGGCGCGCGATGCGGCAACCGCGCTCGCGCGGGCCCGAGTGCATTTCGGCGGCTTCATCGACGGCGAACTCGAGAGTGATCGCAGCGGACGGCAGTTGGTCTGCCGCGTCGTGCGCGACGTGCGGCCGAACGTCGTCCTGGGCCATGACCCGTGGCAGCGGTACCGCCTGCACCCCGATCATCGCAATGCGGGCTGGCTGACCGTCGACGGCATCGTCGCGGCACGCGATCCTCACTTCTTCGCGGGAGTCGGCGGCCCGCATCACCGACCCGACGGGCTGTTGCTCTTCGAGGCCGACGAGCCGAACCACTTCGAACCCGCGGCGGGCTGGACCGACGCAAAGGTCGAGGCGCTGCTCTGCCACCGAAGTCAGTGGCGTTCGACCATGGGAATCGACCCGGACCTCGACGCCGATGACCGCAGCCATGCGATCGAGGCCTTCCGTGCGCGCGTCGTCGGAGCGATGCGCCGCGATCGCGGGCCTAACGATCGCGGGCCCGACGATCGCGGGCCCGTCGAAGGGTTTCGGTACATCGCCGAACTCTGAGACCATCCCCCGGTGACCTGGGCCGGTACCGGACGCGATTCGGGGGAGGTCCGAAGACCTCCCCCGAATCCGTCAGCGACCGGAGGCCGCCCGTTGACGCTGGTGTTGTTGCTACTTGCGCTTGGCGGCCTTGCGCTTCGCCGGAGCCTTCTTCTTCGCGGCCTTGCGCTTCGCGGGGGCCTTCTTCGCGGCCTTGCGCTTCGCAGGAGCCTTCTTCTTCGCAGCCTTCTTGGTGGCCTTCTTCGCGGCCTTCTTGGCTGGGGTCTTCTTCTTCGCAGCCTTACGCTTCGCGGGGGCCTTCTTCGCGGCCTTGCGCTTCGCCGGGGCCTTCTTGGCCGCCGTCTTACGCGTGCTTCGCTTTGCTGGAGGCATGCTCATCACTTTCTGTTGTCTACTGGGAACGAGTTCGGGTCGAACCCCAGTATGTGTTCGACCCTCTCGTGTTCACAGTGAACCGGTCGTGCACGTGGTGCACTTCCGAACTCGTTCACCGCGATCTCTTGTCTACCCGCAACTGCGAGAACTCACTCTCGACGTTGCCGGCGCGAATGTCATCGTCGGACACCTGACTGGAAACCTGAACCTCGCGGTCGACGCCGCGCAATTTCTCTCCGCCGTTCATGTTCACTGCACATGGAAACCCATTCCGGGCGCGACGTCAAGCATTTCCGCATCAATGCGCGCACCAAACAGCACCGCGCGCGCGACACGACGCACGCGCGCGACACGACGCGCGCGTGCGTACAACGCGCGCTGCGTCGATGGATGCGGGAGAATCGCGTCGACATGACCACGCGCAGTGGCAACTTTCGCGCGAGCGCGTGCGCGCGTGAACTCGTCACACGCGCGAAAAAATCTTTTCGCCGGCGCGCACAAAACCCGCGCATCGCGACGAAAAACTGTTTGTGCACCACGCACGCGGTCGACGACGGCGCGTGTCCAACCCGGAGTCGGCGATTCGTGTGACGCGCGCGCTTCGAGCGAGGCGCAACCCGGGCCGCGTCATCGGTGCGCGCGTCGTGGGCGCGTGAGCACGTGTCGGTTTCGATCCACGGGCGCGAACTCGAATACCGGTCGCGGACGCGGTGAAGCCCGGGACGAGAGTCCCGGGCTTCGAGGGGTAGCCCCGAGCAGATTCGAACTGCCGTTACCGCCTTGAGAGGGCGGCGTCCTAGGCCACTAGACGACGGGGCCGCGTTCCACCGAGAGCAGACTCTCGGCGAGCTCGGGGGGGAGGACTCGAACCCCCAAAGGCAGGATCAGAACCTGCTGTGTTGCCGATTACACCACCCCCGAATGGGCCAGATGATCATAGCCGGAGGGGTTCATCGGCCCTGAAGTCGACCCGGAGTCAAGCCCCGTCGTCGAGCCGGCCGACCGACTCAGAGACGGGTGCGGGCGCGTTGGAGACGAGCACGCGATTCATCGCGTCCGAGGAGTGCCATGGAGTCGAACAGCGGCAACCCCGCGGGCCGACCCTCGATCGCGACGTAGAGGAGCTTCATCACCTTCCCCGGTTTCAACCCGAGGTCCTTGATGGCGGTTCGCATCTCACCGATCGCGTCGACGGTCCAGTCGCACGCGTCGACGTGCGCGATGACCGCATCCAGCACCGCCTCGGGTTGCTCGACCGCGACCGCGGCCTCCCAAGCATCGTCGGCGACCGCGAACTCGGCGCCGGCGAACAGGAAATCCATCTGATCGGCCAACGCGACCAGCGTGCTCGCGCGCTCCTGACCAACGGTCACCGCCGCCAGCAGGACCGACTCATCGAGTCCCGCGCCGTACCGTTCACGCGCCAGCGGTCGTACTCGATCGACGATCTCAGGGGTGGGGAGTCGGCGGATCCACTCGCCGTTGATCCATTCCAGCTTTTTGTCGTCGAAGATCGCCGCCGAGTGCGTGACGCGCTCGAGGGTGAACGCGCGCACGATCTCGTCGCGGTCCATGACCTCGCGGTCGTCGTCGGGGGCCCAACCCAACAACGTGAGGTAGTTGAACAGCGCCTCCGCGAGAATCCCGCGTGACCGGAAGTCTTCGACCGCCACCGCGCCGTGCCGCTTCGACAGCTTGGAGCGGTCCGCCTGGAGGATCAACGGCAGGTGGGCGTAGGTCGGCACGGCCGCATCGCTCAACGCGGCTCGGATCGCGAGAACGCGGTGCGTCGTGTCGATGAGATCCTCACCCCGGATGACGTGGGTGATCCCCATCGCGAGGTCGTCGACGGCGTTGGCCAGGAAGAACAACGGCGATCCGTCCGAGCGGACGATCACGAAGTCCGAGATCGTGGACCAGTCGACGCTGACTTCGCCCCGGACGACGTCGAGGAAGCTGCTCCGGCCGGTGTCGGGCGTGCGGAACCGGACCGTACGCGGGCGACCCTCCGCCGCGAGCTCGGCCCGACGGGCCGCTGAGAGGTCCCGATGGCGCCCGTCGTAGCCGGGGGGCAACCCCGCAGCCTTCCGCTGCGCGTTCATCGCATCGAGCTCGGCGGGCGTGTCGTAGCACTCGTAGGCCGCACCGGACGCCAGCAACGTGTCGGCGGCGGCGAGGTATTCACCGATCCGCGCGGACTGGCGCCACGGTGGCTCGTCCCAGTCCAGGCCCAGCCAGCGCATCGTCTCGCCGATGGCGTCGACCCATTCCTCCCGCGTGCGCGACGAGTCCGTGTCTTCGATCCGCACCAGGAACGCACCGCCGGTGTGGCGGGCGTAGAGCCAGTTGAACAGTGCCGTGCGCGCGCTGCCGACGTGCAGCTCGCCGCTCGGCGCCGGTGAGAAGCGAACCCGTTCGGTCATTGCGCGCCGGACGGCGCCTCGGCGGCATCGCCACGGTCCACGGCGGCGATCGCGCGCCGCGCATCGTCGAGGTGCTCGGCGAGCGCCGCCGGCGCGCGCCGGAGCAACGAGACGTCCACCGCGTCCGCGATCCGACGACGGACCACATATTCGTGGTGCGCGCCGCGGATGACCCCGGGTCGCCACGCTTTGACATCGGCGGGCGCAGGAGCGCCGAACCCGAGCAGCTCGGAGGCGAAATCAATGTCGACCGTGGTCGGCGCCCGACCGAAGCTCGCAGCACGTTTCATCGCCACCTCGGCGATCACCGCCAGCGCGTCGTCAGCGTGCTCCGCCGATTCGAGCCGCAGCCGCTCACGCGAGCGCCGTGCGAGCGAGAGCGCAAAGCCCACGTTCGGTCCCGGTGAACCGGTCAGGGGGCCACGCGGCATCTGCGCGACATCGTCCCCCGGCCGGTCCGCGCGCCAGGCGCGCGCCGGGGGCATCGAGACGCCGGACGCGAAGTTCTGCTCCTGACGCGGCTTCTCGTCGGCGGGGATCGGGACGTACGGATCGGTGGGCACGGCTGATGGCTACCCGCGCGCCTCGGCCCGGAGCAAGCCATAGACGATCGAATCCGAGAGCGCCTGCCAACTTGCCTCGATGATGTTCTCGCTGACGCCGATGGTGGTCCAGGTCTCCTCACCGTCGGTGCTGTCGAGCAATACGCGCGTGATCGCGCCGGTCCCGTGTTGGGTATCGAGCACGCGCACCTTGTAATCGGTGAGGTGCAGCCGGTCCAGGGCGGGATACCGGCCCGCGAGCGCGGTCCGCAGCGCGCGGTCGAGCGCGTTGACGGGTCCGTTGCCCTCCGCAGTGGCAATCGAACGAACGTCACCCACATAGATCTTGATCGTCGCCTCGGTGAGCACACCATCGGGGCTCTCGCCCGCGGTGGTGGTGGGACTCGCGTCGTCGGTGATCACCCGGAACGACTCCACCCGGAACCAACCCGGTTCCCACCCGGAGGCACGACGCATCAGCAGTTCGAGGGACGCGTCGGCCACCTCGAAGTGATACCCCTCGTGCTCGAGATGCTTGAGCGTGTCCACCACCTGGTTGACGGTGGGACCGTCGAGTTCGAGGCCGAGTTCACGCGCCTTGAGTTCGATGGTGGATCGACCCGCCAGCTCGGACATCACGAAACGCGTGCCGTTGCCGACGATGTCCGGTGGGATGTGCTCATACGCGTCCGGCCGCTTGATGATCGCGCTGACGTGCAAGCCGGCCTTGTGCGCGAACGCCGAGGAACCGACGTACGCGGCCTGCGGGTTCAGGGACATGTTGACCAGCTCGGCCACATGGTGAGCCACGGGCGTGAGTCGCTCCATGCGTTCGGGCGGCAACGTCTCGATCCCCATCTTCAGCGTGAGGTTCGGGATGATCGTGGTGAGGTTGCAGTTTCCGGTGCGTTCGCCGTACCCGTTGATGGTGCCCTGGACCTGGGTGGCACCGCCCCGAACCCCGGCGAGCGCGTTGGCGACGCCGCAACCGGTGTCGTCGTGCAGGTGGACGCCCACCTGGACGTCGGCCCCCACGTACTCGACCACCGATCGGACGGTGGCTTCCACGTCGTGCGGCAGGCTCCCACCGTTCGTGTCACACAGCACGAGGCAGTCGGCGCCCGCCTGTACCGCGCCTTCGAGCACCCGCAGGCTGAACTCGGGGTTGGCGGCGAACCCGTCGAAGAAGTGCTCGGCATCGAAGTGGACCTCACGTCCGAGATCCTTCAGGTACGCAATCGAATCCGAGACCATGAGTACGCCTTCGTCGAGCGTGGTGTCGAGGGCTTCGAGCACGTGGTAGTCCCAGCACTTGCCCACGATGCAGACCGTCGCGGTGTTGGCGTCGACGAGATGGCGCAGCGTGTCGTCGGAGTCGACCTTGCCCTTCTTCCGGCGGGTCATCCCGAAGGCGACGAGGGTGCTCGTCTCGAGCTGGAGCTCGGCCTGGGCGCGGCGAAAGAACTCGTCGTCCTTCGGGTTCGCGCCCGGCCACCCCGCTTCGATGTAGTGGACTCCCAACCAATCGAGCTGTTCGGCAATGCGCAGCTTGTCGTCGACGGTCAGTGAGATGCCCTCGAGCTGCGAACCGTCGCGCAGAGTGGTGTCATAGATCTCGACGCGCGCCGGGAGGCCCGGCGCTCGCACTTTCCCTCTCCGCTCATTCGTCGACATGCTCACACCAGTTCTTGTAGGTGTCGGTCTGGCCACGCACGGCTTTCGCGTACTCGGCCGCGATCAGTTCGGTGATCGGTCCGGGGCACGGGATCGCCCGGTCGTCGACGGAGTTGACCGCGCTCACCTCCGCGGCGGTCCCACAGACGAACATCTCCTCGGCGACGTAGAGATCGCTGCGGGTGAGTTGGTCCACCCGGACGTCGATCCCGTGATCGCGCGCGATCGTCATCACCGAATCCTGGGTGATGCCCTCCAACGCGCCGGCCGAGATCGGCGGCGTCACGAGCACCCCGTTGCGCGCCACGAAGATGTTCTCGCCCGTGCACTCGCTCACGTATCCGTCGAGGTTGAGCATGATCGCTTCGTCGTAGCCGGCCTTCAGCGCTTCGACCTTGGCGAGCGACGAGTTCACGTAGTTCCCGGTGGTCTTGGACGCGGGCGGCATGACGTTGTGGTCGTGACGGGCCCACGAGCTGATCTTCATGCGCACCCCCTTCGACGCCGCGTCGTCACCGAGGTAGGCACCCCACGGCCAGCAGGCGACCGAGACGTCGACCGAGCACGGCAGTGTGTTGAGTCCCATCTCGCCGTACCCGTAGTACGCGATCGGCCGCAGGTAACAGCTCGGCAACCCCGACGCCCGGACGGTGTCCTTGCACGCCTGCACCAGATCGTCCACCGAGTACGGGATCTCCATCATCAGAATTTTCGCGGAGTTGAACAGTCGCTCGATGTGCTCGGTGAGCCGGAAGATGGCCGGGCCGCGATCGGTCTCGTACGCGCGGATGCCCTCGAACACTCCGGTGCCGTAGTGGAGCGAGTGGGTGAGGACGTGAATGCGCGCGTCGTCCCACGGGACGAGCGAGCCGTTCATCCAGATCTCGTTGGTCGATTCGATTGGCATGGCTAGACCCTTTCCGCGATCTGAGTACCGATCTCCGTTGTCGTACCGCGGAGTTCGTCGGACTTGGCAATGGCTTCGTGAATGCGCGCCGCGGCGGCGCTCTCACCGAGGAACTCGAGCATCATCGCCGCGCTGATGATCGCGGCCCGGGGATCGGCGGCACCGGTGCCGGCGATGTCTGGCGCGGAACCGTGGACCGGCTCGAACAACGACGGCCCCGTGCGGGCCGGGTTCAGGTTCGCGGAGGCGGCGCGCCCGATGCCGCCACCGACGGCACCACCGAGGTCGGTGAGGATGTCGCCGAACAGATTGTCGGTGACGATCACGTCGTACTTCTCGGGCCGCTGGACGAAATGGATACAAGCCGCGTCCACGTGGTCGTAGCCGGTCGAGACGTCCGGATACTCCGCGGCCACGATGTCGAAGGTGCGCTGCCACAGGTCGCCGGCGAAGGTGAGCACGTTGGTCTTGTGCACGAGATGCAACCGCTTCGCCGTCCGGGTCTGCGCCAGGTCGAACGCGTAGCGGACGCAGCGTTCCACTCCCATCCGGGTGTTGACCGAGCCCTGGGTGGCGATCTCGTGGGGCGTGTCCTTGCGTAGGAACCCACCCTCCCCGGCGTAGGTCCCCTCGGTGTTCTCGCGCACCACGATCATGTCGACGCCGTCGTTCAACGCGCTCGGACCCGCGAGGAAGGGGCGATGGTTCACGTAGAGGTCGAGCCCGAATCGCATCTTCAACAACAGCCCGCGCTCGAGCACCCCCGGTGGCACCTCCGGTGTTCCCACCGCGCCGAGCAGGATCGCGTCGAGGCCGCGCAGCTCGTCGAGCACGGCATCCGGGAGCACCTCGCCGGTCGCCAGGTAGCGGACGCCACCGAGGTCGTAGTCGACCCGGTCGTAGGCCACGCCCGTGGCATCGACGACGTCCAGCGCGGCCGCAATGACCTCCGGTCCGATGCCGTCACCACCGATGATGCCGATCCGATGACTCATGAAAAAAGAACTCCTGATAACGAAAAACCGCCCACCGAAGTGGACGGTCGAGAGCGAACGCCGAGGCGGCGTTCGCTCAGGGAATGACGACGATGAGGTGTGAGCACATGGAACTTTTGAGATTAGCAGTCCGACGCCGAAACCGCCCGGAGTTCACCGGCAACCCGAGCCGATCGGGGGTCGACGGGTACCCTCGACCCGATGGAACCCGTCCAACTGTCTGCCCCCGCCCACGAACGGCTGGTCGCCGAACTCGCGCATCGGAGCGGTCCCCTGCGGTTCGAGATCGCCGAACGAATCGAGCGGGCCCGTGAACTCGGCGACCTGAAGGAGAACGCCGACTACGACGCGGCGAAGAACGAACAAGGCTTGAACGAGGCGCGGGTGCGCCAGCTGGAGGCGATGCTCCGGGATGCCGAGATCGTGGAGTCGGCATCGGGCGACGTCGTCGAAGCCGGCACGATCGTGGAGATCCGGATCGGCGGCGACGCCGAAACCCAGTCCTATCTCATCGGCTCCATCGAAGAACGCAACGACGACTACGACGTCCTGTCCACCAGCTCGCCGCTGGGCCAGGCGCTCATCGGTCGCCGGGTCGGCGAGCGCGCCACCTACGAGACGCCGCGCAAAGCCGAACTCGGCGTGGAAGTCGTCAGCATCCGGCCCCTCTGACCGGTAAAGGGTCTCGGTCCGAAACGGGTCGCATCGACGCCGCATCACCGGTTTCGACACCGGCCCCTGCCGCGGGCGACATCTAGGCTGAACGGCCCCGCCGGCATCCGAGGAGTGAGTCACGGGCATGGGTCAAACGCTGAGCGAGAAGGTCTGGGAACGCCACGTCGTACGCCGGACCGCCGGTGAGCCGGACCTGCTGTACATCGACCTGCACCTGATCCACGAGGTCACGTCACCGCAGGCGTTCGACGGCCTCCGATTGGCGGGGCGGCCGGTGCGCCGGCCCGAGCTGACGGTGGCCACGATGGACCACAACGTGCCGACCGCCGGCCTCGAACTCGGCATCACGGACCCGATCTCTCGCAAACAGATCGAGGTCCTCGACGCGAACTGCGACGAGTTCGGGATCCGGCTCTACGGAATGGGCGACGCCGGGCAGGGCATCGTCCACATCATCGGACCCGAACAGGGCCTCACGCAGCCGGGCATGACCATCGTCTGCGGCGACAGCCACACCTCCACCCACGGGGCGTTCGGCGCGTTGGCCTTCGGGATCGGGACCAGCGAAGTGGAGCACGTCCTGGCTACCCAGACGCTGACCCAGACGAAGCCGGGCACCATGGCCATCACCGTCGACGGCGAGCTGCCCGCGGGTGTGACCGCGAAGGATCTCGTGCTCGCGATCATCGAGCGCATCGGCACCGGCGGCGGGATCGGTTCTGTCATCGAGTACCGCGGTGCGGCGATTCGCGCGTTGTCGATGGAAGGCCGGATGACGGTCTGCAACATGTCGATCGAAGCCGGGGCGCGCGCCGGTCTGATCGCCCCGGACGAGACCACGTTCGAATACCTGAAGGGCCGTCCGTTCGCACCGGCCGGAGCCGAGTGGGATGCCGCCGTCGCCGATTGGCGTTCGCTCGTCACCGACGACGACGCCGCGTTCGATCAGGAGGTGATCATCGACGCGAGTTCCCTTGCCCCGTACGTCACCTGGGGGACGAACCCGGCCCAGAGCGTGACCATCGCGGACACCGTCCCCGACCCTTCCGACTTCGAGTCCGCGAGCGAACGCGAGTCCGCCACCCGGGCGCTGCAATACATGGGCTTGAAGGCCGGCACCCCGATGCGAGCCATCGAGGTGGACACCGTGTTCATCGGTTCGTGCACGAACGCGCGTATCGAAGACCTGCGCGCCGCGGCAGCCGTTGCGAAGGGCCGGCGGGTGCGCGACGGCGTGCGGACGCTGGTGGTCCCCGGATCTTTCGCGGTCAAGGCCCAGGCGATTGCGGAGGGATTGGACTCCATCTTCACCGACGCCGGCTTCGACTGGCGCGAACCCGGATGCTCCATGTGCCTGGCGATGAATCCCGACAAGCTCGCGGCGGGCGAGCGGTGCGCGAGCACGAGCAACCGGAACTTCGAAGGTCGCCAGGGTCAAGGCGGACGCACCCATCTGGTCTCGCCCGAGGTGGCCGCGGCGACGGCGATCGCCGGTCACTTCGCGACCCCGGCGGACCTCCTCGAGAGTCAGGATGCGTGATGCGCGCCGTCCGTGAGATCGTCGCCCGGGGCGTACCGCTCGATCGCTCCGACGTCGACACCGACCAGATCATCCCATCCGAATGGCTCAAGCGGGTCGAGCGGACCGGTTTCGGCGCCGGGCTCTTCTCCGAGTGGCGAGAAGCGTCGGACTTCGTCCTGAACCAGGACCGCTATGCCGATGCTCACGTGCTCGTCACCGGTCCCAACTTCGGCACCGGATCGTCACGAGAGCACGCGGTTTGGGCCCTCCAGGATTACGGATTCGAGGCCGTGATCTCGTCGCGCTTCGCCGACATCTTCCGAAACAACGCGCTGAAGGGCGGCTTGGTGCCCGTCACCCTCGCCGAACCGATCGTGCGCACGATCATGGCGGCGCTCGATGACGACCCGGCGATCGAAATCGTGATCGACGTCGTGGACCGGCGCGTCGCCGTCCCCGCGATCGGGTTGGACGAACCGTTCGTACTGGACGACTACACCCAACACCGTCTGCTCGAAGGGCTCGACGACATCGGGATCACCGAGACCCACCGGGACGCCATCGCCACCTTCGAGGCGAGCCGACCGGCGTATCTGCCATCGACCCGCTGAACCGGCTGAACCGGCGCCGACCGTGATCAGGCAGGAATCTGATGTGCGGCGCGTTCGCGATACAGCGCTTCGTCGACGGCGACGCCGAGTTCGACGGCGAGTTCCCGAGTCTGGTCCCGGTCGAACAAGTACGTGAGAAAGTCGGTGTAGTTCATGGCGGATGCCTCCCGTTGTGTGAATACCCACAGCAGGTATCGGTCCGGACCGGCGCCGAACTTGAACAGGTTCTCGGAGTAGCCGACCGGTCGTGCGAGAATGGCCCGGTGATCAAGCTGATTCGACGGGGAGCAATCGCGGGCGCACTCGCCGGACTCGCCCTCGCCGCCTGGAAGTTCCTCGCCGCCCGCAGCCCCGATACCGCCGGGGTGCGTTACGAACCGCAACCGTTCCCGATGCCCCCACGCCCGATACCGCCAGCTCCGATACCTCCGGCACCGGCACGTCCGACTCCGACACCCGCAGCCTCGGACCCACCGGCCTCCGACCTACCGGCCTCCGACCCGCCGGCGGTCGAGCCCGACGCGGAGGGGAACTGTCCGGTCTCGCATCCGATCAAGGGCAAGCGCACGTCGGGCATCTACCACCAACCCGGCGGGTTCGCGTACGACCGCACGCGCGCGGACCGTTGCTACCTCGACGCAGCCGCCGCCGAACACGACGGTCTGCGCGCGGCCAAACGCTGAGCGCGACAGTTCTTCCTTTCACACGCGCGCTGACCTACCGTGCGCCGCTCGTCGACCGCCATGGTCGACCGACTGGGGAGACACACATGCTCGAAGACTTCAAGAAGTTCATTCTCAAGGGCAACCTCGTGACACTGGCGGTGGCGTTCATCATCGGCCTCGAGTTCAGCAAGGTCGTGACGAGCTTCACCGACGACATCGTCATGAGAGTCGTCGGTGCGATCGTCGGCAAGCCCAGCTTCAACGATCTCACGCTCGGGATCGGTGACGGCGTGATCAACTACGGCAGCTTCCTCACCGCGCTGCTCAACTTCGTCATCATCGGCTTCGTCCTCTTCCTCATCGTGAAGCTGTACGAGAAGGCTGAGGAGAAGATGGGCGTCAAGAAGGACGACGAGGCTCCCACCGACGTGGACCTGCTCTCGGAGATCCGCGACCTGCTCAAGGCGCAGCGCGCCTCGTAATCCACTGCTCGGTCGCGACTGCGCCGCATTCCCCGAACGGTCGGGTGGGTGCGGCGCAGTTTGGGTTTCTCAGCCGAGTTCGATGGCGCGAGCGTCGGTGATGCCGTCTTGCGCGCGAAGGGCATCGAGGACGTCATCGGTGACCGGGGTCGACGTGGACAACGCCATCAACGCCGCCTGACCCGCGTCCGTCCGGCCCACCACCATGTCGTCGATGTTGATCGTGGCGTCACCGAGGATCATGCCGACCCGGCCGATGATCCCCGGGACGTCGGAGTTGCGCACCACGAGCATGTGCGCGGACGGGGGAACGTCGATCACGTGGTCGTCGATACCGACGATGCGCGGTGAGCCCTGCTTGCCGTAGAGCGTGCCGGCCACGTGGGTGGAGCGACCGCGGTAGGAGCCGCGCAGCTCCACCAGGTTGACGTAATCGTGGGTGGACGCAAGCTTCGACTCGCGAACTTGCAAGCCACGATCCTTCGCGATGGCCGGCGCGTTCACAAAGCTCACCGGTTCGTCGACGACGGGCCCGAGCACGCCTTTGAGCGCAGCCAGTGTGAGCACTTTGCAGTCGTAATCCGCGATCTGGCCCTCGAACGAGACCTCGAGCGTGTCGACCACACCGCCGGCCAAACCGGTGAACAGCTGGCCGAGGCGCTCGACGAGCGGGAGGAACGGCGCGACGGTCGCGTTGGCTTCACTCGCCGCCAAGTTCACGGCGAACGGCACGAACTGGCCCGCCAGACCCAGGACCACCATTTCGGCGATGGTCTGACCGGCCTTGTCCTGCGCTTCGTTCGTGGACGCGCCGAGATGCGGCGTGACCACGATGTTCTCGAGGTCGAAGAGCGGGGACTGGGTGGTGGGTTCGGTGGCGAAAACGTCGATGGCCGCGCCCGCAACCGTGCCGTCGCGCAGGGCCGCGGCGAGCGCGGCTTCGTCGATGATCCCGCCGCGCGCGGTGTTGACGATCCGCAGTCCGGGCTTGGCGCGAGCCAGCAGCTCCGCGTCGAAGAGGCCCAGGGTCTCGGGCGTCTTGGGCAGATGGATCGTGAGGAAGTCCACCGTCGCCACGAGCGTGCCGAGATCCGGTTCGAGCTCGACACCGAGCTGACGGGCGCGCTCGGCGCTCACGTACGGGTCGTAGGCGACGAGGCGCATCCCGAAGGCAAGGCACCGTTGCGCGACGAGCACCCCCACTCGCCCGAGCCCCACCACGCCGAGCGTCTTGCCGTGGAGTTCCACGCCGGTCCAGCGGGCGCGGTTCCATTTCCCGGCCTTCAGGTCACGATCGGCTTGGGGAATGTTGCGAGCTTGAGCCAGCAGCAGCGCCACCGCCTGTTCGGCGGCCGAGATGACGTTCGACTGCGGCGCGTTGACCACCATGACGCCGCGCTGAGTGGCCGCGGCGACATCCACATTGTCCAGGCCGATCCCGGCCCGGCCCACCACGATCAGGTCCGTACCGGCGGCGAGCACCTCGGCCGTGACCTGGGTGGCGCTGCGGATCACCAACGCCGTCGCGCCCGGAATCGCAGCCACCAGCTCCGCCGGCGAGAGACCGAGCGCAACATCGACGTCGAGCCCCGCCGCCCGCATGTGTTCGAGGCCTCGCTCGGCCAGCTCTTCGGTCACCAGGACGCGTTGACTCACGGGTTTTCCCCTCTTGGCCCTGCGGGCCGGGCCGGTCGGGCCCCGCTCCGCCGGAACGGCGCAACGAACGTCGGTGGTAAGGCGTCGCTCACGGGTTTTCCCCTCTTGGCCCTGCGGGCATCTCTTGGTTTCAGGCGAGGAAATCGGCGATGCGTTGGACCCCGACCTCGAGATCGTCGTCGCCCAAGGCGAAGGACAAACGCGCATATCCGGCGGCGCCGAACGCTTCGCCCGGAACAATCGCCACCTTCGCCACATCGAGCAGCACCTCGGCGAGTTCCAACGTCGACGTGACGACGCGACCGCCGAGTTCACGTCCGAGCACGCCTTCGAAACTGGGGAAGCAATAGAACGCGCCCTGGGGTTCCACGCACATCACGCCGGGAATGTTGCTGAGCATCGAGTGCATCGTCTTGCCGCGTCGTTCGAATGCGTCGCGCATCATCGCCACCGCCGAAAGATCGCCGGTCACGGCCGCGAGCGCCGCCCGTTGGGTGACGTTCGCGACGTTCGACGTGGAATGTGATTGCAGGTTCGTCGCCGCGGCGATGACGTCCTCCGGACCGATCATCCAACCGACGCGCCAGCCCGTCATCGCGTAGGTCTTGGCGACACCGTTCAGCACGACACAGCGGTCGGCCAGCGCCGGGACGCGCGCCGGCATCGACGCGAACTCGTGGTCGCCGAAAGTGAGGTGCTCGTAGATCTCGTCGGTGACCACCCAGATCCCGTGCTCGACCGCCCAGCGGCCGATGGCCTCCACCTCCTCCACCGGGTACACCGCGCCCGTGGGGTTCGACGGTGACACGAAGAGCAGGACCTTGGTGTTCGAGGTGCGGGCGGCCTCGAGCTGATCGACCGTGACCCGAAAACCGGCCTCGGCCGTGGTGCCCAACACGATCTCTTGTCCGCCGGCCAGCGCAATGGCTTCGGGGTAGGTGGTCCAGTACGGCGCAGGCAGCAACACCTCGTCACCGGGATCGAGCAGCGCCTGGAACGTGTTGTAGACCGCGTGCTTCCCACCGTTGGTCACCAGGACTTGGCTCGGGATGCAGCCGAATCCGGAATCGCGGGCGGTTTTGTCGGCGATGGCGCGCCGCAGTTCGGGCAAGCCCGCCGTGGGTGAATATCGATGGTTCGCCGGGTTCCGGCAGGCCTCGATGGCCGCCTCGACGACGTGAGGCGGCGTGGGAAAATCCGGCTCACCGGCCCCGAACCCGACGACGGGCTCTCCTGCCGCCTTCATGGCCTTGGCTTTGGCGTCGACCGCCAGGGTCGCCGATTCGGCGATGGCCGCGATGCGTCGGGAGACTCGCTGATCCTGGCTCACCCGGCCATCGTGACACGCGAGCACCGTGGCGGCCGGACCGAAAACGCCCGACCGGCGGGCCAACGGATCCCCAGGGAACGGCTACTAACCTTGGCGGTGCATGACGCGCACCCGCCATGCCCGGCGGAGCTGGTTCCTCGTTCTTCTTCCAGCCCTCCTGGCCCTCTCGCCGTTCTGGGCCCGCCCCGCCGCCGCGGCCCCCCCGGCGACCCAAGTGCCGGCCTCGTACATCCTCGTGGATGCCGATACCGGTGCCGTCCTCCTGGCCCGGGCCGAACACGATCGCCACCTCACCGCGTCGACGATCAAGGTCCTCACCGCGCTCGTCACCCTCGAACACCGATCGCTCGACTCGACGCTGCGCGTGAGCGCGCTCGCCGCCGGCCGACCCGCATCGAAGGTCGACATGAAGGAGGGCAGCGACTGGACCGTCGACCAGGCGCTGCATTCCCTGATGATCGTCTCCGCGAACGACGCGGCCTACGCCATGGCCGAGAACGTCGGTGGTGACCTCGCCGGCTTTGCCACGCTGGCCACCGCGACCGGGAAGCGGCTCGGGCTCCAGGACACCGAGTTCGGTGATCCCGCGGGCCTCGACGGTGCCGAAGGTTTCAACGGCGGAACGAAATCGAGCGCGTACGACCTGGCGATCACCGCGCGCAACGCGCTCAGTGTCCCGGCAATCGCCGACGCGGCGCGCCAGGTGACCTACGAGTTCACCGATCCGTCGGGTGCTGGTCGGCGGCTGGTGAATCACAATCGCGGTTTCCTCAACTCCTACCCCGGCGCGATCGGACTCAAGACCGGCTTCACCAAACAGGCCGGGCGAACCTTGATCACCGCAGCCAATCGCAACGGGCGAACCTTGATCGCGGTCGTCATCGGCACCTGGGACGACACCGGCTGGGCCGGACACCTGCTCGATCAAGGTTTCGCCGGTGCCGGCTCGCCCGCAGGGTCGGCGCCCGCAGGGTCGGCCCCCGCGATGCTCCCGCCGGTGCGCGCCGCCACCCTCGACAGCCGTACCGGCGCGTTCGCCGCCCTTCCCCGCGTCCTCGGCACCGGGGTCGCCGCGGCGGTGGCCGTCGCGCCTGCGTCGGCGTCGGTCGTCACCGCCGCAACGGCGGACCGCAACCCACCCGTCGCGGCGACGGACGGCGGCGTCAGCGTCGGTTCGGTCCTCGCTCCGATCGGCTGGACGCTGCTCGTCCTCCTCGGCATCGGCGTCGTGCTGCGCCGCCGGGCCGTCAAGCGTCAACGGGCCCGACGGCTCGAACGAATGCGGGCGCACCGGGAGGCGCGTCGGCGCGGCATGATCGACATCATCGAGGCCGACGACGCAGACGCGGACATCCGGGTGGTGCCGGTTCGCACCACCCACCACGTTGCGGCCGCCGGCAAGCGCCACCCCGCCGACCGCCGAGTCGTCCGGCCCTCACGTCCGCACCGGCCGCCGCCGGTTCGTCGAGATCGGAATGCCGAGCCATGAGCACCGGACCAGTGAACACCGGGCCCATGAACAGCGGGCCCGAGGTGCTCTACGACGTGGACGGTCACATCGCCACGATCACCCTCAACCGTCCGCACCGCCGGAACGCGATCTCGGTCCGCATGCTCGTCGAGCTCGGTGACGCCTTCGAACGGGTGGAGCGCGACCGGGGGATCCGGGTCGCGATCCTCACCGGTGCGGGTGCCGGCTTCTGTTCCGGTCTCGACATCAAGGACGCCATGGCGGGCACCGGCATCGGTGGTGGTGGTGAAATCGGCTCGGGGGACGCGAGCCTCAGCCGCACCAGTGACCTCCCGACGGTCACCCTCCAAGAGATGGACAAGCCGGTCATCGCGGCCCTGAACGGTGCCGCCGCGGGCTACGGGTTCGACCTGGCCCTCGGATGCGATCTGCGACTCGCGGCGGCGTCCGCTCGCATCGTTCCCGGCTTCGCCAAGCGAGCCATCGTGCCCGAGAGCGGCGGCACCTGGTATCTCCCGCGGCTCGTCGGCTGGGCGAAGGCCGCGGAGATCGCCTACCTCGGTCGGGATCTGACCGCCGAGCAGGCCAAGGAGTACGGAATCGTCAACGAGGTCGTGGCGGACGCCGATCTCATGGACGTCACGCGCGACTGGGCCGGCGAGGTCGCGGCCAACGCACCGCTCGCCATCCAGGCGATGAAGAAGCTGTTCCGTGCCGGTCAGACCGAGGACTTCCGCAGCCACTCGGAGCATGTCCTGCTGCAGCTCGGCGCGCTCATGCGGACCCAGGACTTCCAAGAAGGACTGCTGAGCTTCATGGAGCGACGCGCACCCGAGTTCGACGGCCGCTGACCCACGGCGCGCCTGCCAGAGATCAGGGGCCCGAAATCAGGGGCCGGAAATCGGAGCAGGCTTCAGGCGACGGCTTCGTCGGCGCTCGGGTCCCAGTTCCGGAGATTCGCGAGACGCGGGTCGTTGGAGAACACCTCGACGATCGGACCGTCGAGCTGGAGCCGACGCTGGATGACCCGCACGTCGTTCTCCTCGTTCCAGAGCGAGAGCATCACCGCGACCCCCACCTCACCGGCGCGGGCCGTCCGCCCGGAACGGTGCACGTACGCCTTGTGATCCTCGGGTGGGTCGTAGTGGATGACCACATCCACGCCGTCGACGTGGATACCGCGTGCGGCGACGTCGGTGGCGACGAGGACCGGAAGTGATCCCTCGGAGAAATCGGCGAGCGCGCGTTCACGCGCCGCCTGGCGCAGATCGCCGTGGATCGCGCCCGCCTTGATGCGCTCTCGCATGAGCTGTTCGACAACTTTGTCCGCGCCCCGTTTGGTGCGACAGAACACCAGGGTGCGATCGACCCCACGCGAGATCGCCGCAGTGACCTTGACCTTGTCCATCTGATGCACGAGGAGGAAGTGGTGGTGCATCTCTTCGACGGATTCGTCGCTGCCTTCGACTTCGTGAGAGAGCGGGCTGTTGAGGTAACGATCGACGAGCCGGTCGATCCCGCGGTCCAGGGTCGCCGAGAACAACATGGTCTGGTGCGGCGCCTCGACCCGATGCAGGATCTTCTGCACCTGCGGGAGGAAACCCATGTCGGCCATGCGATCGGCCTCGTCGAGGACAAGCACCTTGACATTCGAGAAATAGAGCTCGCCCCGCTCCATGAGATCGATGAGCCGGCCGGGCGTACCGATCAGCACGTCGACACCCTTCGCCAACGCGTCGATCTGGGGGTCCATGTTCATGCCGCCGTAAAAGGCGTGGACGGTCAGGCCGAGCGTCTTTCCGAGCGGGGCCAGGACCTCGCGTACCTGGTTTGCGAGCTCACGGGTGGGGACGAGGACCAGTCCGTGTGGGCGTTTCGGCGCGGCCCGGTCCACGAGATCGAGCAGCGGAAGCCCGAACGCGAGGGTCTTCCCGGAACCGGTCTTGGCCTTGCCGAGGACATCGTGGCCGGCGAGCGCGTCGGCGATGGTCAGTGCTTGAATCGGGAAGGGCTGGTGGATGCCCTGGGCCGCAAGGGCCTCGGCGAGGGGGGCCGAGACGCCGAGATCGGCGAACGTCGCAGTCATGAGTGGCTTTCGAATCGGGGTCCCCACTCTATGCGGTGCCCCCGGACCGGCGGGAATGTCGGTTGGTTCACGGGGTTGGGACGGCGAGTCGGCCGGACTCGCGACCGGCGGGCTCAGGCGTAGACGGTGCGCGTCACCCATTCGGCGACGAGACCCGGCTTCTCCTCACCTTCGATCTCGACGGTGAAGTTGCGGGTCACCTCGATCATGTTGGCTTTGAGTTCCACGTTCGCCGTGATCGCCCGGGCGCGGATCCTCGCGCCGACCTTGACCGGGCTCACGAACCGAACCTTGTTGAAGCCGTAGTTGATCCCCATGAGGATCCCCTCGTACTTCGCGGGGTCCGGTGCGGCGCCGCTCGCGCCGGCGGCGAGGTGCGTGAGCATCGAGAGCGTCAGGAACCCGTGGGCGATGGTGCCGCCGAACGGCGTGGCCGCGGCGCGCTCGGGATCCACGTGGATGAACTGGTGGTCGTGGGTGACGTCGGCGAACTGGTTCACCTGCTCCTGGGTGACCTCGAACCATTCGCCGGTGCCTTCGTCGGTGCCGACATCGGCCTGGAACAACGGGAATGCCTTTTCGGCGGCTGCGCTCATGGCCAGCACTCTAGGAGGGGCGCGGATCTGCGGTTGAGGGCGCTCTCAGTTCCGGCGCCGCGCGGCGCCGACGCCGTGGCAGCATCACCGGGTGCGAATCCTCGTGGTGGAAGACGAAGCCAACATCGCCGAAGCTCTGGCCACCGGCCTCCGGGCCGAGGGGTTCGACGTCGATGTGGTGGGCGACGGGAACGACGGCGTGTGGCGCGCCCGGGAGCGGGAGTACGCCGCGATCATCCTCGACATCCTGCTGCCGGGCATGAACGGGTTCAAGGTGTGTCGCACGCTGCGCGCCGAAGGGGTCTGGACGCCGATCCTGATGCTCACGGCCAAGGACGGTGAGCTCGACGAAGCGGAAGCGCTCGACACCGGGGCCGACGACTTTCTGAGCAAACCGTTCTCGTTCGTCGTGCTCGTCGCTCGTCTCCGTGCGCTGGTGCGGCGCGGAGTCACGCCGCGACCCGCGGTCCTCACCGTCGGCACGCTCAGCCTCGACCCGGCCTCGCGGGAATGCCATCGCGGCGACACCGCCATCGAGCTCACGGCGCGCGAGTACACGTTGCTGGAACTGTTGATGCGACGCTCCGACGCCATCGCGCCCAAGACCGTGCTCCTCGACGAGGTCTGGGGTCCGGACTTCTCCGGCGACCCGAACATCGTCGAGGTGTACATCGGATATCTGCGCAAGAAGATCGATGCACCGTTCGGTTTGCAGACCATCCTGACGGTGCGGGGCGCGGGCTACCGATTGATCGCCGATGTTGTGCCCGAGCCCGGCGCACCCGAAGCGGCCGATGCTTCGCCGCAGTAGCAGCACCTCCTGGGGCACCGTCCGGCTGCGGGTGACGCTCGCCGCGACGTTTGTCGTCACGATCGCGATGCTGCTGTCCTCGTGGTTCGTGGTGCGGGCGGTTCGGACCTCCTTGCGGGAGGACTTGCGCACCGAGAGCGGACTCGCGCTCCGCGATGCCCTCGAGCGATTCGAACGGCGACAGCCGGGCGAGTCACTTCCGGTGGCGAGCCCCGCGGGATTCGTGATCGTCGTGGTCGATGCCGCCGGCCGCGTGCGTGACGGCTCGCCCGGATTCGAATCCGGCAGCTGGTCCGACTTCGTCGGCCGGACGGCCGGGTACGACCAAGTGGTGGGGCGTGACGGCCGCCCGTTCCCGGAAGCCATCGCCGGTGAACATCACGTCTGGTTCGTCGGTGACCGCATCTTCAACTTCATCCCGGTTGCGATCAACCAGACGACGCCCGGCTACCTCGTGGCGGCCGGCACCATCGGTGCGATCTCGAGTTCGGTCCACACCCTGACCGTCACCCTCTGGTTCACGGTGCCTGCGCTCATCGTGTTCATCGGCATCGTCGCGTGGACGGTCACCGGCCGTGCGTTACGACCGGTCGAGGTGATCCGCGGCGAGGTGACTGCGATCACGCAAGAGAGCCTCGACCAGCGGGTGTCCGAACCGCGTGCGCGCGACGAGGTGGGTCGGCTGGCGCGCACCATGAACGAAATGCTCGACCGGCTCGAAGCCGCCTCGGAACGTGAACGACAGTTCGTCTCCGACGCGTCCCACGAGTTGCGCTCACCGGTCGCCGCGATCCGGGCCACCGGTGAGGTGGCGTTGGCCCATCCCGAGCACGCGGACTGGCCCACCGTCGTCCAGCGGATGTTGCACGACGACGAGCGCATGGAACAGATCGTGCACGACCTCCTCGACCTCGCCCGCGAGGAGGGCGCCGAGTTGCCGGCGACTGCGATCGACTTGGACGACATCGTCCTCGAGGAAACCGACCGGGCTCGCCGGCTCGGCCACATCGTGTCGAGTGATCGGGTGTCGGCGGGGCGGGTCCGCGGGAACAAGGAGCAACTGACCCGGTTGGTCCGCAACCTGATCGACAACGCCACCCGCCATGCCGCCCAGTCGGTGCGGGTCTCACTCACGTCCGGCCCCGGCGTCACCCTCGTCGTCGAGGACGACGGTCCGGGGATACCTGCCGAGCATCGCGAGGCGGTGTTCGAGCGCTTCACTCGCCTCGACGAGGGCCGCGCGCGCGATGCGGGCGGCCTCGGCCTCGGACTGGCGATGGTGCAGTCCATCGCACTGCACCACGGTGGGACGGTCACGATCACCGACCCGTCCGATCCGGCCTACCCCGGCGCCCGCTTGGTCGTGGACTTCCCCTGCGTGGAGTAATCCGTTCCCCCCGAGCCCGGTGACCTACCAGGGCATCGCGGTGCCGCCGTTGGGGCGCAGGATCTGGCCGGTCATGAACGACGCTCGCTCGGAGACGAGGAAGAGAATCGAATCAGCCACGTCCTGGGCCGAGCCGACCCGCTTCAGCGGCGCCATGGCGCCGAACCGCTTGCGGTACTTCTCGAGCCGCTCGGGGTCCACGTTGCCGTCGTCGTCGACGAAGTTGTGACGCGAGAAGTTGGTCTCGATGACCCCGGGCGCGAGCGCGTTCACCCGGATCCCGAGCGGTCCGGCCTCCCACGCGAGGGTCTTGGTGAGCATGGCCACCGCGGCCTTGGTCATTCCGTAACACGCCAGCGTGGGCGCCGGAGTGTCGATCGCGCCCGAGGACACGTTGACGATGTTCCCCGAGCCCTGCTCCCCCATGACGCGCAGCGCCGCCTGACACCCGTAGAACACACTCTTGAGATTGATCGCGAGAATGCGTTCGAACTCGTCGTCGGAGCACTCGGCGATCATGCGGTTGTGCGGCACGCCGGCGATGTTGCCGACGATGTCGACCCGCCCGAACTCGGACTTCGCGCCGTCGACCAGCAGGTCGACGTCGGCGCGCTCGGTCACGTCGGTGCGCACACCGCGCGCGGTGCCACCAGCAGCCGAGATCTCGTCGGCGGTTGCGGTCACTGCGTCCACATCGATGTCACCACCGACGACCGTGGCGCCGGCCTCGGCCAGGGTCAACGCGGTTGCTTTCCCGATACCGCTGCCGGCGCCGGTGAGCACCGCGACCTGACCGGTGAGATCGAAACCGCTGACCGACATCTGCTGAACCTCCGAATCGACGACGCCGGAGACTAGAGGGACCCGGCATTCCGGCGCTGCATCCGCAGCGCGGCGAGCCTCCTACGTCACCGGATCACTCCTCCGTCGCTCCCGGGCTACTTCGGAGACCGCCATCACTTCTGCGCTGCATCCGCAGCGCCGCGAGTCCCCTCCGTCCCCGCATCACTCCTCCGTCGCTCCCGAGCTACTCCGGAGACCGCAGTCGCGGGCAAAGCCCGCCTCTAATCTGCGATTTCCCATGGCCGAGATCTCCGTTGCGTGTTTCAACCTGCACTGGGGCGTCGACATGCGAGGTCATCCCTTCGATGCCATGGCCGCGTGTCTCGCGCTCGACGCCGATGTCCTGGTGCTCCCGGAATCGTGGCGGCCGTCCGGCCGCACCGCGTTCGTCGACGAGCTCGCGCAACGCACGGGCGCGACCCTCCACGACATCGGCTATATGTCGGACCGCAACCACGCCCGGCCACGCCACCTGCGGGTCCCCGAGCAGCCCGGCACGTGCGGCCTCGCCGTGCTCTCGCGGTTACCGGTCCGGAGCTTCACGGACGTCCCGCTCCCCCGAACCGCCACCGACGTCGTCGCGCAGCGTTCGGCCATCATCGTGGAGGTGGAGTGCGGCGACACGGGCGACACCGGCACCACGACGGTCGCCGTCGGCGGGATCCACGCGTCCCACCGACTCTGGGGTTGCCTCCCGCAGCTCGGCGCGCTCGATCGGGCGTTGACCGCGCTCGACGTACCGTCGGTGATCGTCGGCGACTGCAACATGTGGGGCCCGCCGATCGGTGCGCTGCTTCGTCACCGGCGGCGGGCGGTCCGCGGGCGGACCTGGCCCTCGTGGCGACCCCACAGCCAAATCGATCACGTCTGGATCGACGACCGGCTCGAGGCGCTCGACGGTGAGGTCGGACCCCATACGGGCTCTGACCATCGCCCGATACGCGCGTCGTTGCGGGTGCGGTAAACAACTCCGAACCCGTTCGAGAGGAATCGCGATGGTGCAAGAAGTGCGTGGTGTGGTCGCCCGGTCCCCGGGTGCACCGGTGCAGATCGAAACGATCCTCGTTCCCGACCCGGGTCCCGGCGAGGCCCTGATCCGGGTCCAGGCGTGTGGGGTGTGTCACACCGACCTCCACTACCGAGAGGGTGCGATCAACGACGAGTTCCCCTTTCTGCTTGGCCACGAGGCCGCCGGGATCGTGGAGGCCGTCGGCCCCGACGTGACCAACGTGGTCCCCGGCGATTTCGTGGTACTCAACTGGCGCGCGGTGTGCGGCGAGTGTCGGTCGTGTCGGCGCGGGCGGCCCCAGTACTGCTTCTCCACGCACAACGCCACGCAGAAGATGACCCTCACGGACGGCACCGTGCTCACCCCCGCGCTCGGCATCGGCGCCTTCGCGGAGAAGACGCTCGTCGCCGCAGGGCAAGCCACGAAGGTCGACGCGAGCGCAAACCCCGCGGCGGTCGGCCTGCTCGGCTGCGGGGTGATGGCCGGTCTCGGCGCTGCACTCTTCACCGGTGAAGTGAGCCGCGGTGATTCGGTTGCGGTGTTCGGCTGCGGTGGTGTCGGTGACGCGGCGATCGTCGGCGCGCGCCTGGCCGGCGCCGCGAAGATCATCGCGGTGGACCTCGACGCCACGAAGTTGGAATGGGCCCGACGCTTCGGCGCGACGCACACGGTGGACGCCAGTCGTGAAGACGCGGTGGAAGCGGTCCGCGCCCACACCAATGGGAACGGCGCCGACGTGTGTATCGAAGCCGTGGGAAACCCGGCGGTGATGCAACAAGCGTTCTTCGCCCGCGACCTCGCGGGAACCCTCGTCCAGGTGGGGGTGCCGGACCCGTCCATGACCATCGAGCTCCCGATGATCGAGTTCTTCGGTCGCGGCGGCGCGCTGAAGCCCAGTTGGTACGGCGACTGCCTCCCAAGCCGTGACTTCCCGATGCTGGTGGACCTCTATCTCCAGGGCCGCCTGCCCCTCGATGACTTCGTGAGCGAGACCATCGCGCTCGACGCCGTCGAAGCTGCGTTCGAGAAGATGGAGCGGGGTGAAGTGCTCCGGTCAGTGGTGGTGATGTGACCTGATCGGGTCCGCGCGCCCCGACCAGCTCGGGACCTGGTCCTCGTGATCTTCGAGCAACCTGGCCAAGCGAGCGAGACCCGATCGGATGCGTGACTTCGTCGTGCCTTCCGGAACGCCCAGCTCGACCGCCACCTCGCGATAGGTGAGCCCACCGAAGTGGGCCAGCACGATGGGATCACGGTCGGCTGCCGGCAGGAGCAACAGCGCGTCGAGCACGGTCTCGCGTTCGGCGACACCATCGGCGACGCTCGGCTGAAATCGCGGTTCGTTCGTTGCGGCGAGTTCACGGCGTTCCACCGC
Organism: Acidimicrobiia bacterium; assembly: GCA_031422675.1. Taxonomy (GTDB): domain Bacteria; phylum Actinomycetota; class Acidimicrobiia; order IMCC26256; family JAENVU01; genus JAENVU01. Next base: position 42,498 of record JANPMG010000041.1, read on the forward strand.
CACCTCGTGGCGTAGCCAGTCCACCGATCGGTGATGCGCGGCCACGCTGAGCCAGGCGCCGATCGAGCCGCGGCTCGCATCGAACCCACCCGGGGCTCGCCAGACGGTGAGAAACACCTCTTGGGTGGTCTCATCCGCACCTTCACGCCGCTGCGTGACCCGAAACGCCTTGGCCCAGACCAAACCGGAGTAGCGGGAGTAGAGCTCGGCCATCGCCCGTTCGTCACGATCGACGATGCCATTGATCAACGCGAGGTCCGAGTCGTGACCTCCGAACCCGCCCGACCGTCGCCGGGCTCCATGCTGTTGCAGAACCAAGCGATTGTTCCCCTGTTCAGAACCCGTCGAAAAACCCGTTTCGGCCCAGATCGAGCGCACGGGCACGCGCCACGCCACGCCACGCCACGCCACGCCACGCCACGCCACGCCGGGACCTGCGTCGCGTGACCGGTCCATACCCGGCACCCCAAGTCTCGAAACTGTCCGGGTCGAAGCCTCGGCCGGTCGCCGACCCGCTGCCCTACGCTCACGGAAATGACCGACGAACCGGCACGACGGACACCAACCAACCCGCCGGTCGGCCTTCCCGATCGGGAACGGATAGCGGGAGCGGTGGCGTGAGGGTCGATCACGTCGTCACCCACGGCACGTTCTCCATCGACGGCGAGGACTTCGCGGTCGACAACAACATCTGGATCGTCGGGAACGACCGTGAGTGTCTGGTCATCGACGCCGCGCACGAGGCGGCACCGATCATCGCCGGCATCGCCGGGCGTGCGGTGACCGCCATCGTGTGCACCCACGGTCACAACGACCACATCAACGTGGCGGCGGAGCTGGCCGACGCGGTGGGCGCGCCCATCGCGATCCACCCCGACGATCACATGCTCTGGGACGTCGTGAATCCCACGCGTGCACCCGATCTCCTGATCGCCGACGGCGACCGGTTCGTCGCCGGTGAGGTGAATCTGGTTGCGCTCCACACGCCCGGCCACTCACCCGGTGGGGTGAGCCTGTACGACGCCGCGCACGGGCACGTGTTCTCCGGCGACACGTTGTTCAACGGTGGCCCCGGCGCCACCGGACGCTCGTTCTCGGACTACGACACGATCGTCGCGTCGATCCGCGCCCGCCTCTTCAGCCTGCCGCCCGAAACAGTGGTCCACACCGGCCACGGCGACGACACCACCATCGCCGCCGAACTCGCCAACCTCACTCGCTGACCCGGACGGGCCGGAACCCGACCGAGACGCAGCGCAGCGGAGTCGAGCCGCGAGGCAGCGAGTCCCGCGTCAGCCGGAACCGATAGGAGGTCGAGCGAACGAGCCATCGGGCAGCAGCGCAGCGGAGTCGAGCAGCGCGGGAGGCGTCCCCGACCACACCGCACCCAGACACCGCCACCGACGCGGCGACCGAAGCCGGACGGGCCGAAATTAGGTGACGCGGTGGCCGTCGTTGCGCACGACGGTGTAGCGGCCGTTGCGCATGACCAGTCCTCGCCACCGGTCGTAAGTGGCGTACCCGAGTTCTTGCGGGCCCGGGACGGCACCCGACCGATGGATGGCGCCGAAGCCGTCGAGCACCGCGTAGCCGTTGCCGCTCGGGGTGAGGACGACGTCACGAGCGATGTCGAACCCGAAGTAGGCACCACCCAGGTTCTGGACCGTGCCGATCCGCCACAGTCCGCCGAAGCCGTCGAGCACCACGATGCCCCGACCGTCGGGGGTTGCCGCCAACGATCGAGCGATGTCCCAACCCGGCCAGTACGGATAATTCCCCGCCGGCAAGCGAGCCGAACCCGAGGCATGAACGCCGCCGAGCCCGTCGAGCACGAAGTATCCGGCACCGTCGCCGGTCAGCACGATGGAGCGAGCGATGTCGAACCCGAAGTACACCGGTGAGACGTTTCGCAACGGCCCGGTCGCGGCGGATCCGAAGAGGTGGACCGCACCGAGCCCGTCGAGCACGACGTAGCCCGCGCCGTCGGGGGTGACCTGGATGTCGCGGGCGATGTCCCAAGGGAACAACGTGTTGCCGTAGAACGGCGCCCCCACTGCGGTGACGGCGCCATTTCCGTTCAGCACGTAGTACCCGCCGTTCCCGCTCGTCACCGACCGCCCGGCGTGACGGATCGGCAGCGGACACTCGCGTGCCTCACCCAGCCCGAACGCCAACCGATCCGCAGGACAGCTCCCCGCCTTGCCGTTGAAGGTCAGGATCCGGTTGTAGACCTGGAGGATCGTCGTCGCGTACGACGGCGAACTCGCCCATCGACCCGGCCCGCCCATCTGGTTCCAGGTCGGTGCATCGCCCTTCGCGAAAAAGGTGTCGAAGTTGTAGATCGCGAGGGCCGGATCGAGCACGCCACTCGACCGGCGGCCGTACCACTCCACCACGGGCGGGTTCGCGAGCAGGATCGCCCGCGAGTTCGGGTCGGCGAAGTTCTTCAAGTGTTGGATCTGAGCCCGGATCCCGGTGCGTGCAGTCGGGAACTGGCGCCCCGAGTTGCACGAGTCGCACGCGCCCATGCCCGCGTAGTTGTAGTTCTCGGGTTTGACGATGCTGCCGACGAAACCGAAGTAACCCGTCTCCACCACAGACTGGGCGAAGGCGAGGTCGCCACGCACGCCCTCGGCGCGTCCCTCGGCGATGTAGTAGCTCGCAAGCTGCTTCATCGACACCGGAATCGCGGGAGTACGGCCGGTCGCGGCGTACCAGCTTGCGAGTTGAGACGCAGTGAGGATGCTCGGACCCATCACCGGAACACCCTCGGTGGCTCCGGCAGCACCGGCGACCGGAATGTCGGTGCCACTCGGGATGCCGGTCGAGACCAGCAACGCACTCACGATGAGTGCGCGCACGAAATAGCTGAGTGACCGCATGATGGCTTTCTTCGGCAACAGAAGGCGCTCAGTTCAGCACGGATCGTGGCCCGCACCGCGAATCGACATCACGTTCCGTGAGTATCACCGCCGGCCGAAACGTCCCGCACGTGCACCGAAACGGCATAACCGCCGCCCTCATATGGTTGCGCCATCCAGGTCGCAAACCGGCCGGCCAGGGACATTCCCGCCTCAACCGCGAGTGCGTCGAACCGATCGAGCGGCAGCCGGTCGGCCCGGACCTGGAAGCCGGTGATCAGGCGACCACCCGGGAGCACGTGACGGGCGAGGTTGGCGACGACGGCCCCCTCGGTGCCCGGCGCCAGGAAGATCATCACGTTCCCGGCCGCCACGATCACATCGAACCCACGGCCCAGATCCACGGTCGCCAGATCAGCCCGATGCCATTCGATCTCCGGGTCCTTCGTCGTGGCCCGTGCGATGAAACCCGCATCGAGGTCCACGCCAACGGTTTCGATACCCCGCCGCGCGAGTTCGATTGCGACCCGCCCGGTCCCACACCCGGCGTCGAGGACGGACTGCGGCTCAAAACCCACGACGAAGCTCGCCTCTCCGTGAGGGTCCTCACCACTCGCCGCGAGCCGTTCCCAGCGCGCGTCGTACTCGGACCCCGAGGACCGTTGCTCCGCGCCCCAGCGTGTGCTCATCGGGGTCCGGCGACCCGCGACGGGACGCGGTGCTCGTAGACCGCGATGCCGTCGATCGTGCGGACGTAGCGATATCCGCGTTTCACGAACTTGTCGAACGCGACCAACGAACTCATCGGGTGGAACTGCGATCCACGAATCGCGGCGGAGGTGGTGTCGAGGATGTAGCGGGGTGGGCGCAACCGCAGGTCGCTCATCAACATGACTCGGGCACCCGGCGTGGGGACGTCGGCCGAGCGATTTCCCGCGGGGCGACCACCCCAGTCGCCCAAGTAAAACCCGCTCGAGAGGAAGCGCGTGGCCGGGCGGGCCCCGGACGCCCAGTAGATCTCGGGCAGATGACCCCAGACGAACACCGAATCCTGCGGCCGCACCCGGGACTTCAGGTACGCGCTCACCCCTTGATATTTCGGCTCGTCACCCCACGGCCGGATCGTGAAACCCACGGCAGTGAATCCGACGGCCGCCGCCGCGGCCACCGCAATCGTCGCCTTCACTACCGGAGTCCGCATCCGATGGAGCGCGCTCGCGCTCAGCAGACAGAGGGGTGGCAGCAGCTGCAGGTAGTAGTGACCGAAGAAACGCAGCCCCACCGCCACGGAGAGCGCGGCCGAGAGCAGCCAGAGCCAGAGGTCGGTGTCCACGCCGCGCGCCCGGTTGCGCCACGCCCGCGGGACGGTCCAGAGGATTGGGAGATTGCAGGCAACGAACGCGAAGGTCATGACCGCGAACAGACCCGCGACGTACAACGTGGCGCTACCCAGACCGAAGTACGAACCGTTCCCGGCCACGGCCCAGAACAGCAGATCGCCGGGACCGACCAAGATGGCGACCACCCCGAGCGGGATCAGGAACGCGACGAGTCCGTGCCGCACCCCGCGAATACCCCGGTATCGCCAGAGCAGATACCCAACGGGCAGCAGCGTTGCCGCGCCGGTCTGCTTGGCCAACGTGGCGAGTGCCACCGCGACGCCTGCACCGCGCGGCCGATCCCGCGCCGCGAAGATCACTGCGGCCGTCATCGCCGGGAGCATGAAGACCTCGAAGTTCGCCGCTTGACCATCTTGGGGCGCGAACGCGACCGACGCACAGACGAAGAGCAGGGCCGCGATCCAACCGGCGCGCTCACCCCATCGCCGACGCGCCTCGGCGGCGAGCAGCAGGGCAGTCAACGCGACTGCCAGCATCGCGACCACCCGAACCGACCAGAGCGCCGTGCTCCCCACGACCGCAAAGGTCGCGGCGTACAGATACGGAACCAACGGCGGCTTACGGTCGGTGGCCTCCTCGTAGAGCGACCCGCCGTTACGGATCACCTGAGCCTGCGTGGCGAGGAACGTCTCATCCGAGTTGAAGACATCCACGAAGAACGCAGGGAGCCGCAGCGTGATGCTCAGGAGCAGCACCGCCACCACCAACGGCCACCGGCGCGGCCGGGCCGGATCGCCCGCGACCGGATCACCCGCGACCGGATCGCCCGGAACCGGATCGCCAGATGGCGCGACCAGTTCGGAGCTTCGGAGTTCATGTTGTACGGGATTCCCAACCACGAAGTCACCATTCTGGCCGCGATCCGCCGGCACCCGATGATCGCCACGATTTCGGGCGGCGGGAATGGCATGATCGAGGCTTCATGAGTTCTGGCGGCCGGGCCATCGCGCTCGCGATTCTCTGCGCGATCGCGCTCGCGGCTGTCCCGGGCGAGTCCGGCGCCGCGGCCGAGACCGCGGCCGCGGCCAAAGTCGCGGCCAAAACCGCGGCGCACGCGCGGAGCCTGTTGGTCATCACCCTCCCAGCCACCACGTGGCGCGACGTCCGCGCCGGTGACACGCCGAATCTCGATCGGTTGTTCCGGACGAGCGCAATGGCCGACCTCGCGACGCGTTCCGTTCGGGCGCGCACCGACGCCGGGACCGGCTATCTCGCATTGGGTGCCGGCACGCGCGCAGTCGGAAATGGCGACGCCGCGGCCACGAACCTCGAGTCCGACGAACGCTACGAGGACTCGGATGCGGCGGCCGTCTTCCGTCGCCGCACCGGGCGTACCTTCTCCACCGGCATCGGCGCACTCGGTTGGCCGAGTCTGCAGGCGCAGAACGACCCGCTTACCTACGGCGCGGTGCTCGGTCAGCTCGGCGAATCACTCGACGCCGGAAACATCGACCGCCGGGTCATCGCCAACGCCGACGAACAGGGACCGGATGCGCCCGTCCTGCATCGTGAGGCGGCGCTCAGCCTCATGGACACCGACGGCCGGGTGGACGGCGCCGTCAGCAACCTCTTGATGCGGGACCCGAGTGCGCCGTACGGCGAACGACTCGACCCGGACGCGGTCATGGCCGAGTTCCCGGCGGACTTCCAATCTCGCCGGCAGGTCGTGCTCGTCGAAGCCTCGGACTTGGCACGCGCCGACAGCTACCGCCCCCTCGCCGCACCGGCACCGCGAGCCGCCCTGCAGCGAGCTGCCCTCCGTCACACCGATCAGCTCGTCGGTCGCCTCCTGGCCCGCGTGGACCTCGAGCGAGATGCCGTCCTGGTCCTCGGCCCCTACCACCCGAGCCGAGCCCGCACGCTGACGGTGGCGGCGATCCACGCGCCCGGTCTCGCTCCGGGGCTCCTCGAATCGTCCACCACCCGGCGCGCGGGTTTCGTCCAGATCGTCGACCTCGCGCCCACGATCCTCGATCTCGTCGGGCTCGCCCGGCCGGACTCGATGGAGGGGCGGCCGGCCCGGGTGAGCACGACCGGCTCCTCCTACGGAGCGCGGCTGGACCAGCTCAGCCGTTTCGATCGCGCCGCGCAGTTTCGCGACGCGACGATCGGACCGGCGGTGGCAACCCTCGTGACGGTGACGATCGTGCTCGTCGTCCTCGCCGGATTCGGCCTCGCGTTCTACCGCCGCCCATGGTTCCGCGTCGGGCTGCGCTGGGCATCACTTGCGTTCCTGGGTTTCATGGCGGCCACGTTCGTCGTCGGTGCCTTCCCGATGTACCGGTGGGGCACTGGCACCTACTTCACCGTGGTCACGGCGATCGCGATCGCAATCGCCGGCGTGGCGCTCGGACTCGGGCGCCGATCCATGATCGATCCCGTCCTCCTCGTGCTCGGCGCGGTCATCGCGCTCCATCTCGTCGATCTCGTGAGCGGCGCGCGCCTCGAACTCAATACCGTGTTCGGTTACTCGCCGACGGTGGGTATCCGACTCGCGGGCATCGGCAACCCGGCTTCGGCCGAACTCTCCGCGTCCGCGCTCCTGTTCGCGATCCTCCTTCCGATGCGCGCACCGGTGCGCGGCCCGATGATCGGCGATGGGTTGCTGCTCGTGACGTTCGTCATCGTTGCGGCACCGATGTTCGGCCAGGACTTCGGCGGCGCACTCAGCCTTGGGCCGATCATCGCGTTGTGGTGGCTGCTGCGTTCCGGACGGCGCGTGCGGGCACGCACGGTTCTGATCCTGACGGCAGTGCTCGTCGGCGCGGGGCTGCTCGCCGGCTTCGTCGACCTCAGCCGACCCGCCAACCAACGCACCCACGTCGGCCGGCTCTTCGAGAAGATCGGCTCGGACGGCATCGGGAGCCTCGTCACCGTCGTCGGCCGTAAGGCCTCGCTGATGTTCGGCACCTTCTCGAACACCGCCTGGGTGCTGCTCGTGCTCAGCGTGCTGATCGGGCTCGCAATCGCGACCGTCAAGACCGACCTCTTGACGCGCGTCGTCGAGCGGGTTCCGACCCTCCGCCTCGGACTCGTCGCGTTCGGGGTCCTCGTGGTCCTCGCGACGGCACTCAACGATTCCGGGGTCCAGATCGCCGGTGTGATGCTCGCCACGCTGTTGGCGGTCCTCGTCTACCTGTCCACCCGCGTCGAGGACGAGCTGACTGCTGGTCAGGTCACCGACCGAGATGCCGGCGAAGCTACGGGCGGGAGTGGACCAGCGCCCGTGCGTTCTCACGCATGATCGCCCGCACTTCGTGCTCGTCGAAGCCGTCGAGGTCCTTCACGAAGGTCGCCGGATCTGCGAGGCCCTCGGCGTGGGGGAAGTCGGAGCCGAACACGATGCGCTCGGACCCGATGCTCGCCTTCAGCGCGAGGAGATCGTCCTCGTAGTAGGGCGACACCCACACGTGATCCCGGAGCGCAGCGACCGGGTCACCGCCGGCGAACGCGCCCGGCACCTGCGCGTACGACTTCTTCATCTTCTTCACCAGCACCGGGACCCACTCACTCCCGGACTCGATGGTGGCCACCCGAAGGGCGGGATGCCGTGCGAACACACCGTGACAGATGAGCGCCGCCATGGTGTCGTAGATCGGCCGGTCCGCCGACGTGATCGTCGTGAACGGATTGTGGCGGAACGCTTCCATTTCGCTGCTCTCGCCCCACTCCACCGCGTACCGGTGGTAGCCACTCTCGCCCGAGTGGTAGGCGACCAGCGTGCCGGCCTCGGCGAGGCGCGCCCAGAGCGGGTCATAGACCGCGTCGCCCGGCGAGCGGAACCCCGAGGGGGCCTGTACCGGACCGGCGCGCATCACGATGACCTTCGCACCTTGGCCGAGCATCCAGTCGACTTCGCCGAGGGCACGATCGGGATCGAGCAGCGTGAGATACGGAGCCGCGAAGATCCGGTCCTGATAGTTGAACTTCCAATCGTCGAGCATCCACTCGTTGAACGCGTGGAAGGCGACGTGGGCGGCATCGGGATCGTGGACCAGGCTCTGCTCCATCCCCACGCCGAGGGTGGGGAACAACAGACATCCCTCCATGCGCTGCTCGTCCATGAGCGCGATCCGGGCCGCGGGTTCGCGGTACGCCGGGCTGATCGGATCGAGCTCGCCGAACGCGGCCCGAATGTCGTCGCCGGCCGATTGACCGCGGAAGTAGTCGTCGAGTGCACCGGGCTTCGCCACCGGATCGAAGGTCGGGTTCGGGATGAACCGGTTGATACGGCCGGCCACCATCAGGCGCTGTTTCCCGTTCAGCTCCACCCATTGCATCGCCCGCTTCGCCATCGCTTTCGGGACGTGGCGCGTGAACGCGTCGGTGGCTTCGTAATAGTGATTGTCAGCGTCGAAGAGCTCGTAGTCCAAGGTCATGGACCGACGGTAGCCCGCGCGCAGATTTCCCGTCCGGACGAGCGCGGGGCGGGACCCGGGCGGAGTTTGGAAGCGTCAGACCTCGGCTCGGTCGGTGAGCCAGCCGAGGATCTGCTCGTAGATGTCGAGAATGCGGTCGCCGTACTCGTCAGCCGTGGCCCAGGTGTGGGTGAGACCGTCCCAGGTGGGCACTGATCCCTTGAGGCTGTGTCGATCGAGGTTGGCCACCACGGGCGGTGGGTTGAACGACGCGTTCGTGGCCGCCGGGTCCGCGTATATACGGAGCTGCTGGAGTTGGGCGCGCACGCCGGTCCGGGCGTCGACGAAACCCCGGCCGCGAGCGCAACTGTCGCACGCGTCCATGCCGGCAAAGTTGTTGTCGGTCGGAGTCAGCTGCCCGCCGTCCGGGAAATAGAAGCTCGCGGTCTCGAGGATCGATTGCGCGAACGCGATGTCGCCCCGCACCTGGGCCGCCTGTCCCTCTTCGATGAAGAAGCGCGTCAGTTCTTCCATCGGCACCGTGATCCGCGCCCCCCGGCGCCGCGTGGCGAGGAACCACTGGGTGAGTTCGGCGGGCCCGATGATCGAACGACTCATGATGGGCGTGTTGACCCCGGATGCGATCGACTGCCACCGCGCGAGCCAGTACCGAGCACGCGAGACGCCCGCCTGGAGTTCCTCGATCCGCGCGTTTCGATTCGGGATCTCGGTCTGGAGATCCGCGATGACGCCGCGCAGCCGCTGCGTTTCGTCGCCGGCGTCACGCGCCGCGAGCGCGGCGCGCGTGCGGGCGCGGTTGGCCTGCTTCACGACCCGCGATTCCCGATCGCCGACGACCGACACGATCTTCTGGCGATATCCGTACTCGACCGCGGAGCGAGATCGGAGCATCCGGAGGATCACGGTCGGATTCCCGGCGTCGCGGTAGTACGCGCCGGCCAGCGCGCCGACCCGAGCGCGTGCCGCGCGATACGCGTTCTTCGTGTCGATCTCGATTCGGCCGAGGAGGTCGGCTCGGGCGAGTGCCGCGTTCTCCGCCAGGCGCGTCGCCGCCAAGCGCTGCTGCGCAAGGTCTCGGCGTGACTGCTCGGCGGCGCGGGCGTCCGCGCGATTCGCCACGAGCGATTCCAGCCCGGCGATCCGCGCGGCCACCCCATCAGCAGGCGCGGCAGGCACCGGCACGCGAGGGCGCGCGGGGCTCGCGGCGGCCGTCGAGGCGACCTCGAAGGCCATGCTCATCAGGAGCGCGACGGCCACGCAGCAGAACCAAGAACGACGCACGAGGCCAGTGATCGACATACGAACAGACGATCTTCACACAGGTTCGCCGGCGGTCCTGGGCAGTCCGGACCGAGTTTCATTCAAGATTTTCCCGGCATAGTGCCGAATCCACTCATACCTCACCGAGACCGTGCTCCGTCATCACCGCCCCCGCGAGGACCACATTGTTCATTTTCTTCCTGCAATTGCGCGACACCCTCAACGGTGGTCGGCTCTACGTCTTCACCGTCCTCGTCGCCATGACGTGGGCGCTCTGGGCCATCAAAGTGCGGTTGTCCCGGCGGTATCAGCCCTGGGTCGGTGACTACACCACCACCGCGTCGGTGATCATCCCGGTGGTCGACGAGCCCGTCGGACTGTTCCACGAAGTGCTCGATCACATCACCGAGCAAACGCCGCATCAGGTCATCGTCGTCATCAACGGGCCACGAAACCCGAAGCTGGAGGCGGTCTGCGCCGCGTACCCGGGGGTCGAGTGGATCTGGACGTCGGTTCCGGGCAAGCGCAACGCCATCCGTGAGGGCTTGGCGGTGAGTACGGGCGAGATCGTCGTCCTGGTGGACAGCGACACGATCTGGACCACCGCCACGTTGCGCGAACTCATGAAGCCGTTCGCCGATTCCGACGTGGGCGGGGTGACCACCAACCAGCGGATCATCGACGCGGAGCGCAACGTGCTCACGCGCTGGGCCGACTGGTTGGAGAACATCCGGGTGCAATATTCGATGCCGGCGATGAGCGTGCTCGGCCAGGTGGGTTGCCTCCCCGGCCGCACGATCGCGTTCCGTCACTCGGTCCTCACCGACGCGATGCCGGCGTTCCTCAGCGAACGATTTCTCGGGATCTTCCTCGAGGTGAGCGACGACCGCACGCTCACCAACCTCTGCCTGAAGCAGGGCTACCGCTCGGTCTATCAATCGACGAGCCTCGTGTACACGGACGCGCCGGTGGGTATCCGCAAGATGGCCAAGCAACAGATGCGCTGGGCACGCGGCAGTCAGTACAACACGCTGCGAATGCTGCCGTGGATGGTGCGCAACACGCCGATGCTCGCGGTGTTCTACGTGACCGACATCCTGACGCCGTTCCTGTGGCTCGCCACCGTGACCGGCCTCATCGTGCGACTGCTCCTCGGCGAGAACATCAATCTCTACGAGGGCATCACGTTCGGTTACGGCGCGATCATCGGCGTGGCCCTGATTCTCACGCTCACGCTGCTCGCCACCTGGCTCTCCGCGTACATCCGTCAGGTGCGCCATTTCGAGGACCATCCGCGTGACCTCTGGCTGCTGCCGGCGTTCACCTTGCTGAACACGTTCATGCTCATGCCGATCCGCATCTGGGGTTTCATGCGCATGGCGCGCAACGACGGCTGGGGCACGCGCGCCAATGCGTTCAACGGTGACGAGGTGAAAGCCCGCCACCGGAATCCGTGGGGCGCCGTTCCGTATGTCCTCGCGTCCGTCCTCGTCTTCGCCGGAGTTGCCTACCATGGGTAGTACTCGCTCGACCCACCTGCGTCTGATGGGCGCGCTGCTCGCGGGCATCGGACTCTTCGTCTACACCGCACCAGCTCCGCCGAGCGCCGACACCCTCGCGGCGGCGTCGGCCGCCAGCGCGAGCCCGGTCCTGGGCACACCGTCGGCGAACGGGAAAGCGCGCGGCGCCGCGGCTCGGGCCAACGTCCGCGGCGCGAGCGCGCCCGGCACCGACGCGCTCGACGGTGGTGCGGCGAAACCGGCTTCCTCCACCGCACCGGCGCCATCGCCCGCCGCGAAGAAACCGGCGCGGGCCACCGGCGGAGTTCGCGCCGCATCGCGCCCGTCCGCAAGCGGACGGCGCCCGGCGACTACCACGACCACCCGCCCCGTACCCTCGCCGCCACCACCTCGGTGCAGCAGCTTCCGTTGGCAGCAGGACGCGCAGGCGGCGTACGTGGCCGATCTCAACGACCCGTTCGGACTCGACGGTCCGCCCGGACCGATGGACGACGACGGGATCGCGTGCTCGCTCCTCCCCGTGGACCCGAATCGACCGCCGTCCACGCCCGCGGGACCGCGCCCGCCGGATCCGCCCCAGCCCGAAGGGCTCCCCGAAACCCCGACCGTCGCGCAGGTCCTGTCCCCCACCAACAACTACTTCGGCGTGTCCACCCCGCAGGCGCCGTACGACTGGAAGGACTTCCAGATCTTCGCCGCCGCGGCGCAGAAGTTGCCGAGCCTGGTGCAGTTCTTCCAGGGCTGGGATCGAGAGTTCCCGCGCGACGCGGTGATCGAGACCTGGCGGCGGGGCGCGCTGCCCACCATCTCGTGGGAACCCCGGCCGACGGTGCAGCCCGTCGGTCCGGACAGCGACAACACCCAGGAGCCGGGATACGCGCTGGCCGCCATCATCGACGGCACCCACGACGAGTACATCGACCGGTTCGCCACCGCGGTCCGCGATCTCGGACTGCCCGTGGCCATCCGGTTCGCGCACGAGATGAACGGCAACTGGTTCCCTTGGAGCGAGGAGCGCAATGGCAACGACCGGGGCGAGTACGTGGCCGCGTGGCGCCATGTCCATGACCGGTTCACTGCGCTCGGTGCCACGAACGCCATCTGGATCTGGAGCCCGAACGTGGTCACCGCACGGCCGAACGTACGTCTCGCACCGCTCTACCCCGGCGACGACTACGTCGACTGGATGGGCATGGTGGGTTACTACCGGCGCGTGTACTTCGACGACAAGGGCCACCCGAAGGAGCCGACGTTCGCGAACACCTACGGGTCCACGCTCGCCGAGCTCCGCGCGGTGGCGGTGAAGCCGATCGTGATCACCGAGCTGGGTGCCACCGAAGTCGGTGGCAACAAGCCAGCCTGGATTCGCAGCCTGTTCCAAGGGCTCGCCGCGAACCCGGACGTCATCGGCTTCGTCTGGTTCGATCACAGCGTGAACGGCAACGACTGGCGCATCGAATCCTCCCGCGCCGCCACCGAGGCCTTCGCCACCGACATCGCCGATCCCCGGTACCAGGCGGGCAAGATCCGGCCACCGAAACCGGGCGGGTAGGAAACTGCAGGCGGAGCCGAGGTTCAGAGCAGGTACGTGCCGAGCTCGATTGCTGCATTCGCGACGGCCGCTTCGAGTCCCGGATCCGCCAAAGTCCGGCTGGTGAGCGGCGACGCCGAGAATACGGCGGCACCGCGATCCCACAGCGCGAGGCATTTGCCGGGGCCCCAGACCGAGGATCCGAAGGCCACTCCGTGCACGCGCAGCTGTTCGGCATATATCGCTCTCGCCCACTCCCGAGCCCGCGAACGTCGACCGCTCACAATCGCCTGGTTCCCTCCGGCTCGGGTGACCCAACCGGTGTCGAGGTTCAACAGCTCAACGTCCGCCGCAGTCACGAACTGGGTGATCGCCGGCTGTCGAGTGAACCGATCTATCGGACCCACACCGCCGTTGCCATCTTGGAAATACTCGGCGAGAGCCGCAACGAAACGCTTGGACCCGTCGGTCAGATACGCGATCGATCGAGTGGGATGGCGTCGTGGCGGTTCGGTGTGATGATCGAACCGGCTCGTGGTGGGTCCGAAGTGACGCATCTCGTTCCAGGCGGTGGGATGGCGCCCGCCGAGCGGATGGATTCGCACCACGCGCGTCCCGGCGCGGACACGCGTGATCTCGCTCTCGCGGATCGCCGTTGCCGCAATTCGCACCCGGTTGGGCGCACCCAGGCGCTCACTCAAAGGTCAGCGGCGAGTTCGGCCACCACCTGCGGCCGGCCGCCAGTTTGAAGCCAGACGACCGGCGCCACGGGAACATCGCCGATCACCAAATCAACCGACGGCGAAACAAACCAGTGGTCGACCACCAGCGGATGAAGGTCGCGGTCGAGTGCGGCGAGGACATCGCGAAGTCCAGGCAGCGTGCCGTCGGGAACGAACTGCCAGACGGGGAAGTAGCGCGTCTCGTTCTGGCGAAACGAGTAGAGGCTCCGGTCGCGCAGCCGTTGACTGATCCGGGAGCGGTCGACGTTCAAGCGCGAGGCAACTGCGCCGTCACCTTCGAGTGACCGCAGCACCAGATCCGCGTATGCCGTCGCCGCGTTCAGGGCGTCCTGTTCCGTCGCTCCGCGGGCAAACGAAGCACCGGCATCTGCCCAGAGCGCGAGCTCTGCGTCTGGCAACGCGGTGTTTCGCGGGCGTTCGATCCGCTCCCACAGCACCGCAGCGATCGTGGCGATCCCACCCGGAAGCGCGACTGCGGGGCCGCCGATGACCGCCGACCCAGCGCTCACTCCAGCCCCCAGCAGCAAAGCGATCTCTCCGAACGAATGGCTGGTTTCTGGGTGCTCGTCGATAAACCGTGAGGCAGCTTCCGCAAGGTTGACTGCCTCTTCGGGCATCGACTCAAGGGTCCTCACGTGATGAGCCATTGTGAAATCATATCACCGGTTCCCAGTGATAAAGACGAGGTTGCTCTGCAACCCAGCGCAACACAATCGTTCGCCCGGTTCGTTGCTCGGCTAGATGTCGCTTGCCATGGAGCGATAGCGGTCGCGGCCGTCGATGATGGTTCGACGCCGAGCCGAGACCAGGTAATCCGTCGACTGGAGCAGTGACCACGCGCGGCCGTCGTACCGGATACCCGCCGCTTTGAGGAGTGTTGCCGCGCGTTGGTTGATACTCCCACCCTTCATCCCGAAGTGTTCCAGGAAATCCTTCTGGAACATGCCGCCCAAGTAGGTGGACCGGAACAGGTCGTTGTCTTTGCCGATGACCCACACCACCGCCGCCGCCGCAGTGTCAGCGCGACCCTTGCGGCGGAAGATCGTGGGATCACCGGCGGCCACGCGTGCGAGGAAACGACGCGACGCGGTGCGATGTTCCACATCGAGGATGCGGTCGCACACATCGTCCACGATCGTGAGGACTTCTTGGACCCGCTCGTGGGTGTCGGGCGCGATGCCCTCCCAACGGAATGGCTCGTTCGGGAGCGGCCTCACGTTCAGCGCGTCGAGCACCGCGTTTCCACCGACCGTGGCCGCAAGTCCGTCGAGCATCGCGGTCACTGGGTCGGGGAGGGCGAGATCCTCGAAGAAGCCGAGGTCACCGAAATCGACGATGGTGGAGTAGGCCGGAGTTCCACCGGGGCTGATGGCTCCGAAGGCTTTCATTGCTTCGAGGAGTGCGACGGGACCCTGCGGTCGCGGCGAACGGATCAGCTCGAGGTACTGCGGTTCATAGGCATCGACGCTGGCGATGGTCGTGTCGGTGAGTGCCGGCGTGATGTGCCGCTCGGCATGGCAATACCGAACGAAGGCGCGTAACACCGAAGGCGCGGTAGCGAGGCGTTCGGCGTCGGCGATGATCTTGCGAGGGAGCCAGTCCAAAAGGAAAATCTCCACCGAGGTTGGGCTCCAACGCAGTGGATCGCACGGTCCGTACCCCGAGCTGTACCAGAGCAGCGAGCCGACCATGTCCCGTCCGTCCTCGGCGTCGAACGGAGTGGCGAACTCACTTGCGAAGAAGCGATCCTCGATTTCGGTGAGCTGACGCTCGCTCCACTCCGGGTGGTCATACCCGGTGCCTCCATCAGGAAGTTCGCGGGTGATCCACTCGACGAACGGACGACACGCGGGCCAACTCTCGGACTCGAAGGGTGGGATCGTCTGCGCGCCGCGCTCGATCGCTTCGGTGATGCGTACCTTCGCGTCGGCGAGCGGGATCTCGTTCCACTGGGTGTCGTCATCGTGGATCTCGCGCTGGTAGAGCGCGCAGACTTCGTCGATCGACTGCGGCACCGGGAACGCGTCCTTCACAACGGTCCCCGAGTTGTGGTCGATGTACACGTTGAACGTGAAGTCGAAACCGGCGATGGTCGTGCCCACCATCACGTTGTCGCCGTCGCCCAGCACGTGGACCATCTCCATGGCTCTGGTGATCTGTACGGCTTCGAGCATGAGCGCCCAGTCCGGCAGATCATGCGTGCGCACGAGCAGCTCGGCGAGGATCGCGGTGCGCAACCGGACGTCCGCGACGAGCGGCGCGCATGCTGCGAGCAGAGCCGTGGTCTCGCGCGTGTCGATCCCGATGAACGCGTCGATGAGCAGTTCGAGAGTGGGTTCGTCAGTAGGTTCGCTGCGTTCGAACGGATTCCGGCTCCGTGGGTCGAGCGCGGCGATCATCGTGCTTGCATGGGCGATGAGTTCGTACGGGTGATCGTCGGCGAGCGCATCGGCAATCTCCTTGCCGAGGTCGTCGTCGTTCTGGTTCGTCGCTCTGCGCTGGGTACGACTGTGCTGCGGCCGGGTCGGGCCCTTCCGGCTCGGCTTGTTGTGCCGTCCACGCTTCTTGGGCATCGAGTTCGAGCGTAGGTGAAGAGATCGCGATCTGGCTGAGGTGAAACTCGTGGACGTCTTCCTTGGTGTGGCGGGCTTCGATGGCGACGCCGTCAACGCCGTTGTGGGCGTCCTCCGAGACCGACCCCAGACGCAGAAAATATCGAAGATATCTGGCATTTTCGCTTGCGCAACGAGCGCGTGTTCGGGTATACTTTCGGGACTTCCCCACCGCACTTCCCCGTGCATTTGTCGGTCTGGATCCGGGTCGCCGGTCCACTGCCCGAACGCCCGTCGTCGTCACGCCCGGGCGCCAGCCAATGTCTGAGGGAGGTCCCGTGCTCGATCAGTTACAACACACCGTTGCGTCGACACGCGGCCTCGTGGCGCACCTCGACACCGCGCGGCTCTCCGGGTGCGAGGCGCGAACTGCGGTGACCGCGTTCGTCGAACTCGAACGGCTCGCGGCGGCCGGTCGGACGCTCGCCATCGCACGGATGACCGAGACCAACACCGGGCCCGGCGACGACTCGCACCGAGACGTGGAATCCTGGCTCGCCGCCATCGCCGGCACATCGGTCGGCGCCGCGAGAGGCGCGGTAGGCACCGCGCAACGGGTGCGGAAACTTCCGGCGACGGCCGATGCGTTACGCAAAGGGAAACTCTCACCCACCCAAGCCGACGCAGTGAGCGCGGCGGCGAAGGCCGACCCGACTGCGGAAGATCAGCTGTTGGAGAAAGCACAGAGTTCCGGCGTCCGCGGCCTCAAGGCGGAGTGCGATCGGGTGACCGCCGCCGCGCAGAGTCGAGCTCGCGAGCTCGACAACTACGAACGGATCCGCGCCAACCGATCACTCCGCCATCGCACCCTGCCCGACGGAACCGGCGCCATCGACATCCGCGGTCCAGTCGACCGCACCGCGCAGATCATGGCCAGTCTCGAAGCCATCGAGCGGGAACTGTTCGAACGCAACCGGCAGGCCAAGAACATCGAACACCCCGAGGCCGTCGCGTTCGACGCGCTCGTCGCACTCTGCACCCGCGCCAGGGGCGAAACCGCCGCCGATCCAGACGATGGCCCCGAAGCGGACGGCGCGCCAACTGCGCCCGGATCGACCCCGCCGAAGACCAGGACGCGCGGTGGTCGACCGCTGGCGATGGTCGTACTGCACATCTCGCACGCTGCGTATGCACGCGGTGTTACCCACCGCGGTGAGATCTGCGAGATCGAAGGCATCGGACCGGTCCCGGTCGCAGTCGCCCGCAGACTCGCTGCCGACAGCATCGTGAAGGCGGTCGTGATCGACGGGGTCGACGTGACCCGCGTCGCGCATTTCGGTCGCACGATTCCGGCGCATCTACGCACCGCAGTCGAGACCCGCGACCGAACCTGTGTCATCGCGGGATGCGAGATCGACCGCCATCTGGAGATCGACCACAACGTCCCGATCGCGATGCGGGGCGAGACCTCGCTCGTGAACCTGGGCCGGGTCTGCCATCACCATCACGACCTCAAGACCCGCCGAGACCTGCGCCGGATCGGTCCCCTCGGCCATCAGCGTCTCGTCACCACCGGCGAGTACGGCCGGGCCGGCCCGTAGTCTCGGCCGGATGCGCGAGCGATTTCCCGGCGTGGGTCCGGACTGGGCGAGGTTCGACGGTCCGGCCGGAACCCAGATGGTGGACACCGCGATCGACGCGATGACCAACTTCCTCCGGTCGGGAGACAACGCCAACGGACACGGGTTCTTCGGCGCGTCGGCAGCGAGTACCCAGCTCGTCGACGATGCGCGCGCCACCGTCGGTCGGCTGCTCGGCGCCGATCCCGGCGGCATCGTGTTCGGGGCGAACATGACCACGCTGACGTTCGCGATCACGCGTGCATTGGCCCGGACATGGGACGCCGGCGACGAGATCGTGGGCACCCGCCTCGATCACGACGCGAACGTCACGCCGTGGCAACTCGCCGCCGACGAGCGCAGTGCGCGCCTGATCCTCGCGCCGTTCGACGTGGAGACCGGACGCCTCGATCCCGATGCCATCGTCGAACGCATCGGCCCGCGCACGAGGTGGGTGGCGATCACCGCAGCATCGAATGCGCTCGGCACGATGCCGGATCTGGGTCCGGTCATCGCGGCCGCGCACGCGCAGGGAGCGCGGGTGTTCGTCGACGGCGTCCATCTCGTTCCTCACGCGGGCGTGGACCTGCGAACACTCGGCTGCGACATCTTCGTCACCTCGCCGTACAAGTGGTACGGACCGCATGCGGGGGTGATGTGGATCACCCCCGACCTGCGCGATGCATTGAACCCGTACAAGGTCCGCCCGGCACCGGACATCGCGCCGGAACGGTTCGAGACCGGCACGGTGTCCTTCGAGGCCATCGCCGGGATCGGGGCCGCGGCCGCCTTCCTGCTCGAAACGGGTCTCACCACCGTCGTCGACCACGAACGGGAGCGGTTCGCCCCGTTGTTGAGCGGGTTGGTCGGCCTTCCGCACGTGACCGTGCACGGCCCGACCGATCTGGCGGCGCGCACGCCCACCGTCAGTTGGACCGTCAACGGTCACGAGCCCGACGCGGTGGCGGCCCATCTGGCCTCCCGGGCGGTGGCGGTCTGGAGCGGCAGCTACTACGCCGTCGAGACCATGGCCGCCCTGGGACTCAGCGGTACCGGCGCAGTCCGGGCCGGGGTGTCGTGCTACACGAGCGACGCCGACGTGACGAGGCTGCTCCAGGCGGTCAGCGAGCTCGCCCCGTGACGATGGACGGCCACCCCGTGCCGGGCAGCCGATGAACGGGCGCCCGGACTGAACAAAGCGAATCAGCGAGGGCGCCGGGTCCGGAACCGCGAGCCGGTCATCGGCTAAACCGTCGCGGTGTCGAGCGTCGGTTGGATCATCCTCAGCGTCCTCACCGTCGCGCTGCTCGGCGGGGCATTCGGCTGGTCCCGAACCCGCACCCAGGCCCGGGCGGTCGCCGCGGAACTCGAGACCGCGAAGCGCGCGCTGGAAGAAAGCCGACGCGGGAGCGAGCACCTCGAGACCCGTATGCGCACGCTACGGGCGGAGTTGGCCGACGCCCACCGGACGAACGCCGATCTCACCGCGCGCATCGGCCGGACTAATCCCGCCGAGACCAGTCGCGCGCTCGGCATGTGGGCCCTCGAACGCCACCGCCAGGCGCGCGTGGCGGGGACGCCCCTCCTGGGCCTCGCGATCGGCCCGGGCATCGATCTCACCGCCGGGCTGACCGAAGCACTGCGCGTCGAGCTCGAAGTACTCCGTGAGGAAGTGGGGACGCACGCCGAACTCGTGGCGGTCGACCTCGAAGACGGAATCGATGCCCGCCACGCGCTCACGCTGCTTCGCATCGTCCAGGAACTGACCGCCACGCTGGCCAAGCGCGCCGACGAACTCAAGGTGACCGTCGGACGCGACGACGACCTCGCGGTGGTCACCGTCGCCGCTCTCGGCTGGACCGACGCGTCACCCAACATTGCTGCGTTCGAATCCGGACTCTCGGCGCTGGAAGGCACACTCGAGCTCCGGCCGGACTCCGAGGACGCGGACACACTCCTCGCCATCGCGCGTATCAGCACCGTCGATCCGCAGTAACCACCGGCGCACCTCACCCCTTGGGAGCGACCATGGCGAACGCCACACCGGAGCGATCCCGGATCGACGATCTGATCGCGCCCTTTCGCATCGACGCGCCGAAATCGTTCGACCTCTCGCAGCGCGATCCGGCCGACACCGGCGGCGTCAAGAACAAGCGAGCGGCGGCAACCCGATTGACCGAGGGCGCCGAGCGGCTCGCCGAACTCCAGACTCGACTCGCCGCGCAGCAGACCTTCGGCGTGTTGATGGTGCTCCAAGCCCTCGACGCGGCCGGTAAGGACGGGGCGATCCGCCACGTGATGCGTGGTCTGAACCCTCAGGGCGTTCGCGTCGTCTCGTTCAAGGCCCCGTCCCACGACGAGCTCGCGCACCACTTCCTCTGGCGCACCACTCGGGATCTCCCGCGACGGGGCGAGATCGGCATCTTCAACCGGTCCCATTATGAGGAAGTCCTCGTCGTGCGGGTCCATCCCGAGTTCCTGGCCGCGCAGCACCTGCCCCCCACTGCAACGACCGACACCGTGTGGAAACGCCGGTTCCGCGAGATCAACGACTGGGAACGAACCCTCGTCGACAACGGATTCCCGATCGTGAAGATCTTCCTGCACATGTCGAAGGACGAACAAAGGCGCCGTTTGCTCGCACGGATCGACGAGCCGGCGAAGAACTGGAAGTTCTCGCAGCTCGACGTCCACGAGCGCGAGTCCTGGGACGACTACCAACTTGCGTATCAGGACATGATCCGTGCCACGAGCACCAAGGCGGCACCGTGGTACGTCGTGCCGGCGGATCAGAAGTGGTTCGCACGCCTCGTGATCGCCGAGGCGCTGACCGCGACCCTGCTCGACATCAACCCGCAGTATCCGACGATGTCGCCGGCGCAGTTGGCCGATCTCGCCGCCGCCCGGACCCAGCTCGCAGCCGACTGACCGATCGCCCGCGCGGGTTCGTGGCCTGCTCGGGCGCAGCTACGCGGCGCGAGCCGCGCGAGCTTCGAGCTGCGCCACCTGGATTTCGAGCTGCGCGACCTGGGCGTCGACGCGAGCTCGGGCGCTGATCACGTCGGACACGTTGTCCAGCGCGCCGCGCCCTCCGAGCCGGCCGAGCAGAACGGGGAGCACTGCGAATCGAGGCATCGGGTCTCCTTGGGGTCATTGGTGCGAGCGGTCCGTTTGCTGATGCCGACATCATCGAGGAGCCAGATCGCAACGACATCACCTCCAGCCGTCCGCGACGCGAACAGCAGGTGACATCTCACTGACACGGTTGACCGCGAGCCATTTCGTAGGCTCGCACCATCGAATCGTCGACGGGCAGGCCCCCGGTCACCCGAACCCGTTCACTGGTCGTGGGCGCGCTCGTTGCGGCAGTGCTGTCGTCGGTGGCCATCGGCGTGGTGACCCACATCTGGGACCAGCCGCTGCACGTCCCGTTCCAGTACGCGCACGCGCCGGGCGACGACGAGGCTGACGCCACCCTCGATCTGATGCTGATCAAGAACATGCACGAGACCGGCTGGTTCAACCACAACCCGAAGCTCAACGCGCCGTTCGAGCAGCAGTGGGCCGAATGGCCGATGGGCGGGGATCTGCTCAGCTACACGATCAAGAAGGGAATCCTCGCGGTCACCGACGACGTGCCCCTGACCTTCAATCTCTTCTGGCTCCTCACGTTCCCACTCACCGCGCTGGCCGCCTTCCCGGCGCTGCGGGCGCTGCGCGTCTCGTGGGCGGCGGCGGTCGTCGGCGCAGTGCTGTTCTCGCTGGCGCCGTACCACTTCCGCAACGGTGCCGGCCACCAGAACCTCGCCTTCTACGTCGGCATCCCGACCATCGTGCTGATCTGCATGAAGATCCTGGGGCCCGACGGCGCGCTGCCCACCCTGAGCGACCTCCGTCACCGCTCCGGCTGGCGGCGCATCCGCTGGCTCATCCTCGGGGTCGTGCTCGTCGGCGTGACCGGGATCTACTACCTCGCCTTCCTCCTCGCGCTGGTCGCGATCTGTGCCATCGTCGGCGCGATCGCCCGCCGGGCACCGGGACGGCTCGCGATCGCGCTGGGGTTCGGCGCCGTGGGGCTGGTCACGTCGGCACTCGCGAACCTGCCGACCCTCGCGTTCCGATGGAGCCACGCGGCCAACCTGCTCGGGGTTCCCGACCGACGGCCGGGCGTTTCGGAGGCGTACCCCCTCCGGCTCGTGGAGCTGCTGAGTCCGGTCACCCAACATCGGTTCGGCCCGTTCGCCTGGTTCGCGGACCAGGTCTACGCGCCGAAACAACGCGGCTTCGCCACCGCGATGCTGGGACTGGCGGCGACGATCGGGCTCGTGGCGGCGATCGCCGCGCTGCTCGTCCGCGCCGCTCGACGATCACGGGTGACGGGTTGGTCGTTCGAAGCGCGGCTCGGCATCGTGATCCTCACGGCGTTCTTCGTGGGTTCCGGCGGCGGTATCAACCGTGCGCTCGAACTCACCGGCCTCAGCGGGGTGCGGGCGTGGACCCGCATCGGCATCGTGATCTCGTTCGCGAGCATCGTGGTATTCGCACGACTCCTCGATCGCCTGCGAGTCACGCTCACCCGCCGGTCGCGCGCGCGGGCGAGCATCACGTGGGCCACCGCGCTGAGCCTGATCGTCGTCGTCGGGCTCCTCGATCAGGCGTCGCCCGCGCTCATACCCAAGCCGCGGGAGGCGCAGTGGCGGGCGGACCAACGCTTCACCGCCACGCTCGAGCGGCAGCTGCCTCCCAACGCGATGGTGTTCCAACTTCCCGTCGTCGATTTCCCCGAGCACGGCGCCACCCTCGACATGTCGGCGCACGACCACATCAAGCAGGGCTACCTTCACTCGCGAACGCTCCGGTGGAGCGCCGGCGGCATCCGGGGCCGCAGCGGCGAGTGGCAGTGGCCCGCCGCGCGGCTGCGCACCCGAACGCTGGTCCGGGGTTTGAGTGCGCTCGGCTTCTCCGCAGTGATGCTCAACCGAGAGGGTTCCGCGGCATTCGGCGCGGATCGGGTGGACGCGCTGAACCGCCTGCTCGGCCCGCCCATCGCACGCGGTCGAGACCACGCGCTCGCGTGGAGCCTCGAGCCGTCACGGCGAACGTTGGCCGCCGAAACGAGCGCATCCGATCGGCGGGCGATTGTCCGTCGGCTGCTGCACGCGCCGCGCGTGTATCTCTCCACCGACGTCGATCCGATCCGGAACCGGGGTGCGACCCAACCGGTCTGCCGCACCGCGCAGCTCATCTTCGTGAACCCAGGGAGGACGAAGCGGCGCGTCACCCTCCAACTCAACGTGACGCCGAACGGCGACATCGACCCACGCGGCCGCCTCCGCTTCCGCGGCGAATCGATCCCGATCGCCGTCGGCCAGCGTGCTGCTACCGGCGCCCGGAACCCGTCGAAGCCCAAGATCGAGCTCGTGCTCCCCGCCGGCGAGACGCGCGCGGAGGTGAAGTTCCGCCCGCATGATGTTCGCTGCGCCTCGGCCCAGTTCGACCAACTGACCACGGTCTCGGTCTCACTCCGCCCCTGATCTTCCGCTCTTGGCCCTGCGGGCCGGGCCGCTCGGGCCACGCTCGCTGGGCCATCGACTCGAAACCCACGTGCGCATCCCGCTCGCTCTCGCTTCCCGGCCGGCCCGCCGTTCAACCGTGGCAGTGCTTCGTCTTGCGGCCGCTTCCGCACGGGCACGGGTCGTTCCGGCCCGCGGCGGCGAAGGCCGCCATCACCTCGCCGGCGTGACCGCCGTGGCGGAGTCGATCCACCATGAGCGCCATCACCCCGTCGATGTGGGTGAAGAAGTGGAGGTAACCGGCGCAGAGGTGGTTCAGACCGACCTCCCCGGTCGCGGTACGGGCCACCCGATTCTTCGGGCACTCACCGCGGCACGCGAACAGCACCGCGCAGTCACGACACTGTTGGGGCAAAGTGTCACGCTTCGCGGCACCGAACGCCCGCTGTTGCGGCGATGCCATCAATGCCACCATGTGGGATTCGGTGATGTTGCCGAGCAGGTGCGCCGGGTCGACGAAGTGATCGCACGAGTACAGATCCCCGTTGTGTTCGAGGGCCACCGCGTTCCCGCAGGTCTCGGAGAAGATGCAGAGCGCCGGAGCCGCGCCGTACCAGGACGCCAACGCAGCATCGAACATCTGCACGAAGACCTCCCCCACGTCGCGTCGCACCCACTCGTCGAAGATCGTGGTGAGGAACCGGCCCCATGCTGCGGGCGACACGGACCGATCCGTCAGCTCGTCGCCGGACTCGTCGACGCGTTCGACGATCGGGATGAACTGCATGAACCGCGCCCCGAGATCGTCCCGGAAGAAGCGATAGACGGCAAGCGGGGCATCCTGGTTCGCCGCGTGCACCGTGCACAGCACGTTCCATTCCACGCCCGCGCGGGTGAGCCGTTCCAGTCCGGTCCGGACTCGTGCGAAGGTGGCGCGACCCTGCTTGTCCACGCGGTACACGTCGTGCAACTCCGGCGGACCGTCGATACTGATCCCCACCAAGAACTGCTTCTCGCGGAGGAACGCGCACCATTCGTCGGTGAGCAGGGTCCCGTTGGTCTGGATCGTGTGGTGCAGTTGTTGGCCCGGCCGCGCGCACGCCTCCGCGTACGCGACCGCCCGTCGGAAGAAATCGAGGCCCATGAGCGTCGGCTCCCCGCCTTGCCACGCGATGGTGACCTCGGGCGTGAGCTGGGACTCGATGACTTGGCGGATATAGGTCTCGAGCACAGGGTCGGACATCCGGAACCGGTCGCCGGGGTACAGCGCTTCCTTCTCGAGAAAGAAGCAGTACGAGCAATCGAGATTGCAGATTGGACCGGACGGCTTGGCGAGGACATGAAACCCGGGGGGCGCCGTCGGCGGTCGATCGGCCGGAAGTTCAGGGGCCGGGCGTGCAGGGCCCGGGAGTTCGGGTGCCGGGCGCCGACCGACGGCGATCGGGACCTCCACCATGGCGCCGGACTCTAGATCGAACCGCCGCCGGCACTCCCGGCCGGAAGGTTTCGCAGGTCGAGTGGGTAGCGGTCCTGACCTTCGGGCACGGCGCCGGCGAACGCGAAGACCATCGTCTGGGTCCCGTACGCGACGAGCCCGGCTTCGGGATCCCACAGTTCGATCTCCACCGACGCGTACCCGTCCGCGGCCCGCCGGGCGAAGTTCCGAGTCAGGAGGTACTCCGAGCGCGCGGAACCGGTGATGTGGACGGTGAGATCGGCGCTCGGCCCGTACCAGTCGTGCGCGATCGGCTGACCCATCCGCTGCGCGACGGCGCCCGGCATCATGTCGCACAAGCAGACGAGCGCCAGTGGGTCGATGCTGCCGTCGGGCTCGCGCGGCGTCTCGTCGAATCGCTGCAAATTTTGACGCTCGCTCGTGGTCGGGATGTAGTCCTCCCACGGCGGGTTGCCCACCACCGGGCGCCCCTCGATGTGATGCTCCCAGATCGGGAACGGCGCGAAGTCTTCTTCCCACTCCACACCGTCGGGCAGGCCGTCGCGAAACCGCGGGAGCGACTCTGGATCTGGGAACGCGGGTGGCGTGACATCGGTGAACTCGAACCCGGGCCGAGATCGGCCGAACACCGCAATCGCGCTCAGCCCGGCCGCGCGCCCCGGCGTGCGCATGGTGGCGGCCACTTGGGCAACCGACCGGCCTTGGCGCAACACGGTGACGTCGATCTCGGCGCGCCCGGCTTCCACCGGTTCGGCGAAGACACACGACACCGACCGCAACGCCAGCGAGTCATCGAGGGCGGCGCCCATCGCCCGCGTTGCCGTGGCCAGCGAGATACCGCCCTGGGGGACGGTCGGTGCGGACCACGTGACCGGCAGATCCGCTAGAAACCGGCCCGGGACTGCCGGGTCGGCCACGACGGACGAATCGCGTTGAAACGCAGAAGCCATGCACTGAGCCTGACCGAGTGCGCCACCCGCTCGCCAACGGTTTTCGTCAGCGAGGCGAGCGGCGCACCGGCCATTCTGGTGTGGCCCGTTCTGGTGTGGCGTGATCAGTCGTCGTTCGAATCCCCGCTGCGGCCCGAACCCGAACCACTCGAACCCGAACCACTCGAGTCGTCGTCGTCGCTGTCGGAGTCATCAGCGTCGTCATCGGAATCGTCATCGGGTGACGACGTGGGCGACGTACCCGGGCCGTCGTCGTCGGCGGAGTCATCGGAGTCGGAATCGTCGTCGGAATCGTCGTCACCATGGGTCGACCCGGGTCCGGAGTTGTCCTGACCGTGGTCGTCGTTGTCCTCGGCGTCGTCGATTCCGTCACCGCCCGGCGTCGAACCGGGGACGGCGGAATCGGTGGCCAGTGTGGTGGTCGTGGTGGCCGGATCGTCGGACCGGCGGTCTTCGCCCGTGTCGTCCGATCCGGTGTCGTCCGAGTCGGTGGAGTTCTCGTCGGTGTCGTCGTCCGGGACGTCCAACCCCACGCGTGCGAGCGTGCTGTGGGCCACTCGCTGCACGGGACCCGGCAGGTTGCCGGTCGCGGCGGCGGCGCCCGACGCGCCGATGAGGATCACTCCGGCCGCGGCCGCGGCCTTCATGGTGAGCAACTTTCCGATCATGGGGGACCTCCGTTGACGGGACGGGCCGGATTGGTCCGTCGCTCGGCGTGCGACTCGGGCGAGTGCTTCGAAATCCATCTCGGGCACCGGCCCCGGAACGGCAGCCGCGGCAAGCACCGAGGCGACTGCTCCGTATCCCGGTGGCGCGTCCGGCGCCGGTACCGCTCCGGAGAGCAGGCGTTCGGCGGTGCCGGCATCGAGGAAGTCGTCGTGAGTCATGGCACCCCAGAAATCCCCGGCCCGAGTCCTCGCGTTACAGACGCGCGGGAAAAATGTTCGGCGAGGGCCGTGAGTCCGCGGTGGGAGAGCACCCGGATGTGGCCGGGCGCCAGATCGAGCACCTGCGCCACCTCGTCGACGGGCAGTCCCGCCACCACGCGCATCAACACCACGTCGGCCTGGACCGGCGGCAGCACCGCACCGATCAGCTCGACGGCGTCGGCGAAGCTGAGTGCGGCCAGCACCTCATCTTCCGGATCCGCCGACGCGACCGTCGTGGGGAGGATGGCGGGATCGTGCGGTTCGGACCAGTCCCGGCCCTGACGGCGGAACTCGTTGAGCATCCGTCGGCGCACGATGGTGAACAACCACGCGCGGAAACCTGCCTCGTCACCGACGAACCGACCGATGCCGCGCGCCACGTCGAGCCACACCGAGGAAGCCACGTCCTCCGCATCGTTCGGGACCCGACCGCGCAGGAAACCGAGGACCCCCGGTGCGAACTCGCGGTACAGCGAGGCAAAGCCCGATTCTTCGCCGGCCTGCGCGGCCGCGAGGACCTCAGGAAACTTGTCTCCGCCCACCCCGCCGTATCGGCATCGTGCGGTCTGATCTCAAGCGTCGTGGCTCACATTGAGTCGTACGCACCGGGTGCAGCGCCCGAGCCGACCGCGGCGCTCGAGGCGGCCGGGAGGGAGGGCGTCGATCCGTTCGTGAACTCCGCGCGCTTCAGGAGGGCATAGACCAGCGCGCTCAGACCGATGAGCATCTCGACCCATTCCGACATCGGGTTGAACGTGCTGAGGATCCACGGCCCGTCGACGAAGTCGTTGATGGCGTCGAACCCCACGTACACGGCCATGAACACGAACCAGCCGAGCATTGGTCGAGGTACCGCGATCATCCGAAGTGAGCGCCATCGATTGGCGAGCAGGCCGGACAGGCCCGCGAGCACGAAGCCGAGGCGAAGCCACTCGGACTGGCCCCAAAGGCCGGCGAGGTTGTGGAGGTTGGTCTCGCCCTGGCGATTGATCTCTTTCCACGAGTCCGGCGTCTCGAAGAAGAACACCCACTGCCCCCAGGAGATCTCCTCCATCGCCACGACGAACAGGCCGGCCCCCAGTGCCAGCCAGTACCACCGCACCAGTCGCGGTTGCTCGCGCGATGACCCGGCCCGTGAGTCCGCCGGTGATCCGGCGCGCCCGATGCGCCGACCCAGCAGAAGTGCGAGAACGCTCGCGGTGAGAATCGAGATGAACGTGATGTTCTCGATCACCAGGTCCTCGCCCAGGATCCATTGCGCCGGGCGACGCGTCAGCGGCACGAGGTAGAGCGCATGGAACCCGAGGGTGGCGAGCACCACCGCCGTGGTGAGGAGCGGCCCGTCGGCCAAGAATCGGTACAAACGGTCTCGCATCGCGTCACCCCCCGCCGGCGTCGTTCCGCATCCACACCGGGGCGAAATGGAAAGAACAGTCTACCTGGCTCGACTTGCCCGAATTGCGCGCTCAGCGCCAACCAGCGCAGTGGCTGCGCATCCGCTTGCCCTCTTACGCTCCCGACGATTGACCACCCCGAAACACCGTCGTCAGGAGCAAACGATGACCGACACCACCTACCCGCGCAACGAAGTGGAGGCCGCGTTCCACGCGTTCGTCGCGGCCGGCGACTCCGGCGACTGGAGCCACTGGGCGGATCTGCACACCGAGGACTGCGAATGGGTCGAGCATCATTTCGGCACCATCGTCGGTCGGGATGCGATCCGAGCCAAGATCATCGAACTCATGGCGCCGGTGCCCATGATGGAGTTCCCCGTCGAGTGGCACATGATCGACGGCAACCGGGTCGTGTTCTTCCCCTGGCAGCTACTCCCGGACCCGGCGGGCGGCGACACCGTCTACCGATTCGCGTGCATCACGATCCTCGAATACGCCGGCAACGGCGAGTGGTCACGCCAGGAGGACATCTACAACCCCGCCGAAGGCGAAGCTGTGGTCATGGCCTGGATCAACGCCGGCGGCCAACTCGCCGGTGACCCGGGCGCCATCGGCCTGAGCACCTGAGCACCCGATTCCTCCCCGCTCATCCGATGGGCGGGCACCGGTCGTCGAGCCATTCGATGAGATCGGCGGTGACATCGGCGCGGTTCGTCTCGTTGAAGAGCTCGTGGCGCGCGTCGAGATAACACATGAAGCTCACGTCGTCGGCGCCCACCTGCCGATACGCCTCCACCAACGCGTGGCCGCTCGACTCGCCACCCACCGGATCACGGGAACCGTTCATCACCAGGATGGGCAACACCGGGGGCACGGAGTCCGGCGGTCCGCCGACGAGGAACGCCATCTCGGCCTGGGGGAAACCCGGCGAGAACCCGCACCAGGGATCGGCCATGTACTTCGCCACTTCCTCGGCGTCGCGGCTCAGCCAGTCGTAGGGCGTGGCCGCCGGCTCGAAATCGGCGTTGAGATTCGATACTGCGGGGAGCGGCGGGACCAGCAGGCGCGTGCCCGTGAGTACGAGTGCGTGGAGCTCGCTCCCCCACTGCTGCGCGAACTTCTGCGCGAGGAACGAACCCCAGCTGTGACCGAGCAGCACGAACGGAAGCTCGGGGTGCGCGTGCGTCACGTGCTCGCTCACTGCGTGCACGGCATCGAGCGTGCCCACCATCCCGCGCGGTCCGATCGGACCCTGCCCGCCCATCGCCTCACCGGTCAGACCGTGACCACGGTGATCGTCGGCGAAGACGTGGTATCCGGCGCCGTTCAGACTCTGGGCCAACCGGTCGTACCGGGCGCTGTGCTCACCGAGCCCGTGCACGATGTGCACCACCGCCTTCGGTGCGTCCGACAACCACTGGTGAACGAAGATGGTCACCCCGTCGGCATCGGCCAGGGTGAACACGTCGGCGTCGCTCATCCCGCCATCCTCGCACGCACGCGAACGCGCTCGTGACTGAGCCGCGCGGCTACTCGAGCCAGGGGTCGGCGTGGAGTTCGCGACCGTCGGGACGGAACACGCGCACCGTTTGGTCTTCGAAGGTGACCGACCAATCGGGTCGTCGGTGCAGGAAGTGGTGGTGATGTGAACAGAGCAGATATCCGTTGCGCAGGGAAGTCTCGCCGCCATGTTCCCAGTGCTGGTGATGATGGATTTCGGATCGCGGCAACAGACCGGTGAACAGTCCGTCCATGCGGCCTGCGTGACCGTTGGTCAAGGTCGCCCAGTCGATCACCACGGTGGCGTGCGCAGCCGCGGCAACGCCTTCTGCGCCGCACCCGGCCGCAACCCGGCACGCGCGCATCAACGCATCGCGGCGCCGTTGCGCGGCGGTGCGGCCGTCGGGGTCCGATGGTGGATCCATGAACATGTCGATGACGCTCGAGAGCGTTTCCGCATCGAGGTCGCACAGTTCCATGTGCACGCTCGTGCAACCATCCAACAGCTTCGCCATGGTCAAGCCGTTCGGCTCCGCCGGCTTCGTGCCGTCGGCGCGCGCCGCGTCACGGAAACACGCCGCCAGGCGACGCACGCTCGCGTGGTCGCCCCGCTTCGCGAGGTCGAGGAACTCGGTCTCGACCGCCGCCAACTTCTCGTCGTGACCCGCGACGCGCGCGGACGCAATCGCCTCCATGGCCGGAGTCGAGATCTTCCCGTCTCGCCATGCGGCACCGGTTTCGGGCAGCAGTTCGGCAACTTCGGCGGTGTTGATCGTGCGCCGAACCTGGCCGGCGTACACGCCGGTCTTCCATCCGAGCCATGACGCGGTGAACCGGTAGCCGTCGACCGAGCACACCCCGCGCCGATGGGCGGCCAGCGTCCACTCCGCGGCGATCGCATCGACGCGATCCATTCGGCGGCGCGACCAAACGACATCACCGGCGAGGGCCGTGTCGTTGGATGCGGAGGGATCCAACGCGCTCACCCGCTCGATGGCGGCATCGAGCAGGACGAACGGATCGGGGTCTTCGATCCCTTCGAACGCGTCGAGCGCGTCGAACACGCCGGTTGCGGTCACTGCCCAGCCGTTGGCGGTGTGCGAAAGTGCGCCTTTCCGCGCCCAGGAGATGGACGAGATGGCTCACGATCGGAAGTTTCGCTTCGGCGTTCACAGCTCGGACGCCGCGCCCGGTGGCGCGTGGGCCGACGCCGCGCGCCGCGTCGAGCGCCTCGGATTCTCCACCCTCTTCTTGCGCGATCACTTCGACACCCAGCTCGGTCCGATCGCCGCCATGACCGCGGCGGCGGTGGCCACCGATCGCCTCAACGTCGGTTGTCTCGTCTTCGACAACGACTACCGCCACCCACTCGTCCTCGCGAAGGAACTCGCAACGATCGCGCACTTCTCCGATGGCCGGGTCGAGGTGGGTCTCGGCGCGGGATGGATGGCGCCGGACTACGAGCAGGCCGGCATGGACTTCGACTCGCCCGGCGTGCGCGTCTCGCGCATGGAGGAAGCGATCCCGATCATCAAGGGACTCCTCGGCGGGAGCGAAGTGACCGCGAGTGGCGACCACTACACGATCACCGGGCACACCGCGTATCCCGTACCGGCCAGAATGCCGCCGATCATGATCGCGGGTGGAGGACCGCGCATGTTGCGGATCGCGGCGCGCAAGGCGGACATCATCGGACTCAACCCGGCCCGCAAGTCGAACGCGGCGTGGGAGGACCAGAATCTTCCGGACGCGACGGCCGACGCCACCGACCGCAAGATCGGCTGGATCCGTGACGCGGCGGGCGCGCGGTACGCGGACATCGAGCTGTCGATCGTCGTCCCGTTCGTGATCGTGACCGACGACCGAGAGGGCACCGCGGCCGCGATCGCCGGCACCCTCCCCCCGGACGCCGCGGCCGACCTCACCGCCGAGGGTGTCCTGGCGAGCCCACACGTGTTGATCGGGTCCGTCGATCAGATCTGTGCCACGTTGGCCGAGCGCCGGGAGCGGTGGGATCTCTCGTACTACGTCTTCAACGACGATTCGATCGACACCGTTGCCTCCATCGTGGAACGATTGGCCGGCACCTGACCCGGACCGCCGCGTCCGAGCTCTCGCTCACCGTCTGACCCAAGGAGCCACATGCCCCACGACCTGGTGATCACGAACGGGACGGTGGTCGACGGCACGGGGGCGCCCGCGCGCCGCGCCGATGTCGGCATCGACGGTGACCGCATCACTGCGATCGCCGCGCCCGGTTCGTTGGGCGGAGCGCGCACGATCGACGCCGACGGCCGCTACGTGACACCTGGTTTCGTGGATCTGCACTCCCACCTGGACGCGCAGATCGGGTGGGACCCCCTCATGTCGTCGTCGTGTTGGCACGGTGTCACGTCGGTGGTGATGGGCAACTGCGGGATGACCTTCGCGCCGGTCCGTCCCGGCCAAGCCGGTGTGCTCGCCGGCGCCATGGAGTCGGTGGAGGACATCCCGGCGTCGTGCATCCTCGACGGGCTGCCGTGGAACTGGGAGTCCTACGGCGAGTACCTCGACGTGATCGACGCGATGCCGAAGGGCATCAACACCGGCGGGTACGTGGGCGACGTGGCACTCCGCACGTACGTGATCGGCGACGCCGCGTGCGAGCCGGACTACCAAGCCACCGACGACGAGCTCGCGGCGATGGCGCGCGAGGTGGAGTCCGCGCTCGAGGCCGGCGCGCTCGGCTATTCGATCTCGCGTTCGCTCACCCACCGCGTCCCGGACGGCCGGTGGGTCCCGGGTACGTGGGCGGACCCGAAGGAGTTCTTCGCGATCGCGGAACCGCTGGGGCGCTTGCAGCGGGGCGTGGTGGAGTGCGCACCGCGCTACAACGAGACCGACGGCTCGACGTCACGCGCCGAGGAGGAGATGGCCTGGATCGCGGAGCTGAGCCGTACCCTCGGCCGCCCGTTCACGTTCAACCTCATGCAGATGCGGTCGCTCGGTGATCACTACCGGCGCGTCCTGGAACTCTCGGTGGATGCCAACGCGCACGGCGCGCAGCTCCGTCCGCAGACCACGCCCCGCGGCATCGGTGTGCTCTTCGGACTGGCGGCGAACACTCCGATCGACAACCTCCCGGCGTACGCGCCGCTGAAGTCCCTCGACCTCGCGGGCCGCGTTTCCGCGTTGCGCGATCCCACCGTGCGCGCGCATCTCATCGCCGACGGACTCGCGGCCGACCAGTCGTCGTATGACCGCATGTACTTGATGACGCCCGAGATCGGTGCCTCGTACCGATACGGGCCCGACGATTCGATGGGCGCGCTGGCACGGCGGCTCGGCATCTCCGCCGTCGAGCTCTACATCGACGTGCTCATCGCCACCGACGGCGCCGCGGTGGTCAACTGGCCGGTCCTCAACGAGGACTTCGACGCCATCGCCGAGCTACTCGCGTCGCCGGTGACGATCATGGGCCTCGCCGACGCCGGCGCGCACGCGACCCAGATCATGGACGCGAGCCAACCCACGTTCTTCCTCTCCCACTGGGTCCGGGACACCGGGGTGATGACCGTGGAAGAGGGGGTGCGACGCCTGACGTCAGACACCGCGAACTTCATCGGATATCGGGATCGGGGTGTGTTGCGTGAAGGTGCGTACGCAGACGTGAACGTGATCGACCTCGACGCGATGTGGCTACCGATTCCCGAGATCGTCCACGACTTCCCCGGCGCTGCGCCGCGGTTCGTACAACGGGCCCGCGGCATCGACCACACGATCGTCAACGGCACACCCTTCCTCGACCACGGCGAACATACCGGCGCACTGACGGGCCGGCTCCTGCGTAGTACCGACTGAGCCCGGTTCGGGGTTTTGGCGCGCCACTCCACCCCGTTCACTGGCCCCGGAACCAC